>SHZF01000099.1 GCA_009692425.1 Myxococcales bacterium
GGCTACGACGCTGCTGGCTACGACGCTGCTGGCCACGACGCTGCTGGCTGTGGCAGCCCCGTCCCCCGCCGTGGCCCAACCCGGCCCGGCGCTCGATGTGCTGTGGCGGCGCCCGCTCGTCACCCACACGGGCCTGCCTTGGAAGCCGCGCGAACTGGCCGGCGCCCTCCTCTCTCCCGATGGTTCGCGGCTCTACACCGGCTCGGCGGGCGGCGTGCACGCGTTCGCGGCGCTGACCGGGACGCTGCTGTGGGATGCGCCGACCGCCGAACGGGTTTCGGCTCGCCCTGCCCTTTTTGGGCCGACGCTGTACGTCGCGACGGGTGCGGGCGACGTGTACGCATTCGATGCCGTGACCGGTGGACCCATCTGGCCGGCGCCGGTGCCGCTCGAAGCGCAGGTCGTGGCACCGCTGGCCGCCGACGCGGATCGCCTCTACGTGGCCGCCGATCCGGGCATGCTGGCCGCGCTCGATCGAAAGACGGGCAAGCCGATTTGGCGCCATGCAGCCGAGATGCAGCGCGAGTTCCTCGTCGAGGGGCAAGGCGGGGCCCTGCCGCTCGGCGGTCTCGTGTTCGTCGGGCTGCCGGGTGGCCAGTTGATCGCCCTGAGCGGGCGCGATGGCGGCCTCGTGTGGGAAGTTGCGCTCGAACGCAAGGAGCGCAGCCCGTATGCCGACGTCGATTCTACGCCCGTCCATGTGCGCCGCGGCGGGCTCGTGGCGCGCTCCGACGGCGACTGGTTGCTCGCCGCCAGCCACTCGGGCGGCCTGTGTGCCGTGCGGGCGGCCGACGGCACGGTTGTGTGGCGCGCAGGCGAAGACGGCATGGGTCAGCCCGTCGTCGATGGCAGCGAAGTGTTCGTCGTCAGCGCCGGCCCGACGTTGCACGTGCTCGATCTTGCGACGGGGCGGCGGCTGCGCAGCCGGCGCTTGGGTACCGGTGGCGGCGCAGGCATTGCCGTCATCGACCGCAGTTGGCTTGCGCTCGCGGGTGAGCAGGGCGTCGACCTCGTCGGCCGCCGCTCGCTCATGCCGACCGTGCGGGCTGCGCTCGAAGCGGGCGTTGCTGCGGCGCCGGTGGCGTTTGCGGGCAGGTTGGCCGTCGTTTCGAACGCAGGTGTGGCCTACCTGCTGGGCGTGCGGACCAGTGGCCTGTAGCGGTCCCGCCCTGGCGCCTGGCACCCGGTGGCTGGCGGGCCTGTGGGTGGCCGTGGCAGCGTGCGGAGGCGCGGTACCGAATCCCCCCGGCGCAGATGCGGCCGCGGTCGATGCAGTCGGCGCAACCCAGCACGATGGTGTCGCCCCTCTTGACGCCAGCGCTGCCGATGCCGCTGCGGTGGCGCCGTCCGACGCAAAGGGTCCGGGCGGGGCAGCCGTGCAGTGCTTGGGCCCCAAGGAAGACGGCGACTGCGACGAAGTCGCCACGTGCGGGTCAGCCCAGTATTGCGACCCGTGTACGAAGAAATGCATCCAGGAGCGCCAGGCGTGCGAGCCGTGCACCGATGACGTGCAGTGCGCCAAGGCCCTGGTCGGCGGCAAGCCTGGCAGCGCGTGCCTGGCCTACAAGACGGGTGGCAGCTACTGCGGCCTCGTCTGTGTCGGCGATGCCGGGTGCCCGAAGGCGATGCAGTGCGTCGCGGTCGGAGGGGTGGCGGAGAAGCAGTGCGTGCCGAAGTCAGGTTCGTGCGGCGCCGCCGCCGGCGCGTGCCAGGCGGATCACGACTGCCCGTTCCAGTTTGTGTGTGCGCCGCAGTGGGGCGCGTGCGTCAGGGGTTGCACGGCCGATGCGATGTGCGCGCTGGGGCTCGTGTGTTCGCTCGGCCACTGCGTAGCACCGTGCCAGGCCGACGGCGCGTGTGCGGCGCTGGCCGACGGCGCGAAGTGCATCGACAAGCACTGCAAGTTCCCGGGCGGGTGCCTGAATTCGTCAGAATGCGCCGAGGCCGAAACCCATTGTGACCTGAAGACCCACAAGTGCGTGCCCGGCTGCGCCGAAGACGGCGACTGCCACGACGCGAATTTGAAGTGCGAGGCAGCGAAGTGCTTGAAAAAGGGCTGCAAGGAGAACTGGGAGTGCGCCTACGCCCAGGTCTGCGAGCCCGCGAACGGCACGTGCCAGCCGATGACGGGCCCGCACTGCGCGGTTTGCGACCCCCAGGACAAAGACGCCAAGGAGTGCGGCGGCAAACCCTCAGCATGCTTCAAGATGCAGGACGCCGAGGGCAAGGACAAGGGCGCTTTCTGTGGCCTGGCCTGCGGCGACGCGCCGAGCGGCCCATGTCCGCAAGGGTGGGCGTGCAAGGAACTCAAGGACGACAAGGGCGCGTCGCAGGGCAAGTTCTGCCTGCGGCCGTGCTATTCGAAGCCGGTGGGGACCTGAGCACGGGGCAGGATCAACCACCGACTCCCATCCCCGGCCGCCGAATTCGGATGCAGATCAAGGCGGAGCAAGGAATCTGCGTGAAGACATACACTTGGCACTTCGAACGCCGATTCCGCAGCGACAACGCAGAGCTGCGCCGAAGGCGGCGGACCGGGGCGGGGAATTCTCCTCGCGGGCCGATCTCAATGCCGCTATACTCGCGTGCCCCGCGCAGTGCATGCGGGAACGAGCCCACCATGCGTGTCATTGTTTTCATTGCTGTTTTTGGATTCTGCGCGTGCGCTGAGCCGCGTGCGACCCCGGTCGAGAGCCCTGCCCTCGCCGCAGCGCCGGCGCCCACGGCCCCACCCGTTGCGGCTCCGGCAGCGCCCGCCCTGGCACCAGCGCCCGCCTTGGCACCAGCGCCCGCCATCCCCGCGGCCCCTGCTGCAGAGGCGCAGCCCGGTGGCGATCACGATCCCCTGCCTGTCGTCGCCGGCGCAGCAGTCGGCAGTGCCGGCGTCGCGCAACCGGTCGCGGGAACGGCATACGGTGCGCCGATCACGCTGGCGCAAAGCGTTTCCGTGTCGCAGATCCTCGCCAACCCGGACGCCTGGGTCGGCAAGGCGGTCCGCGTCGAGGGGCAGGTGACCGACGTGTGCCAGATGCGCGGCTGCTGGTTCGAAATGGCGAGTGACCAGCCGTACAAGACCATCAAATTCAAGGTGACCGATGGCGTTATGGTGTTCCCGATGACCGCGCGCGGCAAGTACGCCGTCGCCGAGGGCACCGTGCGCAAGTTCGAACTCTCGCTGGAGCAGACGAAAAAAGTGCTGGCCCACGAGGCCGAAGAGAAAGGCGAGGTGTTCGACGCGGCCACGGTGACGGCGCCGATGACAGTGGTGCGGCTCGACGGCCTCGGCGCGGCCATCCGCGACCAGAAGTAGCCGCACGCTCGGACGGACGCGGACGATGGCCGACGGCCGATGGTTCCAACTCAACCGCAAGCTCCACCGCGACGGTGGCTACCTGCTGTGCGTGGGGACTGCGCTGTATGCGCTGAGCGGCCTCGCGGTCAATCACATCGAGGACTGGAACCCGAACCTGCGCGCGGAGCAGCGCCCGTTGGCACTCGGCCCCCTGCCGGGCGGAGCTGACCTCGGGAGGCTCGAAGCCGAGGTGGTGCGCCGGGCCGCCCTCGACCCCCACGAGGTGAAGGGGCGTCACCGCGCGGGCCCCGACGCGTTCGTCGTGTTTCTTTCCAACGGCGGCGAGGCGAAGGTCCAACTCTCGACGGGAACCGGCACGCTGCGCCGGCTCCACCCGCGCCCGCTGCTGTTCGAAGCGAACGTGCTGCACCTGAACCACTTGAAGGGGGCGTGGACGTGGGTGGCGGACGCCTATGCCCTGGGCCTGTTCTACCTCGCCATGAGCGGACTGTTCATGCTCAAGGGCCGGCCCGGCCTGCTCGGGCGCGGCAAGTGGCTGGCAGGATTCGGCGCGGCGGTGCCCTTGGGCTTCGTGGCCTGGTACCACTGGACGCGCTGAGGGTCGCTCGCCTGTGCTGGCGTTGGATCTGGGCCTACACCAGCATCGTCCCGCCGGCCTTGCGCCCTTCATCCGTCAACCGGAACACCGCGCCGTCGTAGGAAACGAGGCCGGACTCGACAAGCCCCTCCATCAACTGCGAAAATGCCTGGTGGCCGCGGCCGAAGCGCAGCGTGCTGAACTCGTGGAGTTCGCGAATCGGCTGGGCGCCGCCATGGCGCACGAGCTGCTTCAGGATGCCGCGGCGGGCGGTCTCGTCTTCAGCGGTCTGAGTCACGGGAACCTCGGAGTGGTGGGCGACGCTCATGGGGTGTGGGCGGCGCGTCAAGGGGTTGCAGGCGAAGCGGACCCGGGCAAGGGCAGCGCGGGACCGAGCGGACAGCGCGCGATGCCGGTCCAGGTGCGGGCGTCGTGCGCGGTGACGACGTGGGCGGCGCCCGCAACGTGGACCGCGTGCAGAGTGCCCAGGGTATCGGCTGTCCGTTCTTTGTCGATGTCGACCACCGCACTCGCCAGGCGGCCCTTGTGGACAGGCTCGGCAAAGCCCTCCTGCACCCAGGCGGCGTCGCCCACGAACAGCCACGGCTTGGACTCGCCTACTGCACGCACGAGGTAGCTCGTCGAACCGGGCGTGTGGCCCGGCGTCGGCACGGCCAGCACGCTGCCGTCGCCGAACACGTCGCGCGAAGCCGGCCACCCCAGCACGGCCGGCCCGTCGAACACGATGCGGTCGATTCGATCGCGCGCGGCCTTGACGTAATGCGGCATGGCCCCGCGGGCGACGAAGGACTCCTGGCCGAGCACCCAGTCGGCGTCGACCGCAGACATCAGCACGCGCGCGCCGGGCACTTGCGCCAGTCCACCGGTATGATCCCAGTGTGGGTGCGTGACAAGGACGTGGGTGACGCGCCCCGGATCGATGCCCGCCGTGTGCAGCAGCGTGGCCAGCGGGGTAGCATCGCGCGCTGCGCCGACGAACCAGCGGAACCAGAACGGCGCGGCATCGAGATCTGCGGGGACTGTTGCGCCCGTCGATGCATCGATCAGGACTACCGACCCATCGGCGCGGCGCAGCACGAATGACGTGTAGGCCAGCATCCAGTCGCCGCGGAACCAGCCACGGGCGCCGTCGCCGAGGTTCTCCTTCGTCTCTTTGTGAACCAGCACACATACGGCGGCGATGGGCGCGGAGACAGCCGCCAGCGACGCGGTGTCGAGTTTGCCCTGCGGAATCGATGCTGTGCACGCGGCGGCCCCCAGCAGGCCGCTCACGCAAGCTGCGGAGGACCTGCGCCACGGTACGGGCCGAACGCGGGTAGGATTGCACTGCAGGTGACCTCCAAACCAGCCAGAGAGCGCCGTCGCCGCGCACGCCGGGCCGCCCGCAGGCTACGCGCTGTGCGGATTGCCGACAATGCCGGGCCGCGTGCGAGCCTAGGCCGAAAATAAATTCACCGTCGGCTAGCCTTCGTGTGCGACCAACTGCTATACGGCCCGCGCCGAAAAAAGCACCCTCGAGTGCTACGCAGGCAGACCCGCTCAGTGCACGTGCACACCGCGAGCAAAGGATTGCGCCGACTCCCTTCACGGGACGGGATTCCGGCACAACCAAAACAGCAGGAGGAAATCAATGATTCTTGAAAATTGGTCACGAGGCAGGGCCGCCGCAATCGGCACCTCCCTCGCCACCGCAGCCCTGCTGGCAACGGCGGGTTGCGGCGACGAAGGGCTGACGTGCGGTACGGGCACCGAAGCGAAAGATGGCAAGTGCATGGCGAAGGCCACCACCCCCGCAGGGGCGACTCTGGCCTGCGGCACCGGTACCGTCGAAAAGGAAGGCAAATGCATCCCGGCCGCGGCGGGCGCCACGCTCAAGTGCGGTGCGGGGACGTCCGAGAAGGACGGCCAGTGCGTCGCGCCGACGCCAGGCGCGGTCGTCACGTGTGGTCCGGGCACGATGGAGAAGGAAGGCAAGTGCATCATCGATGTCTTCGCGCTCAAGCCGAAGGTCTCGAAGGTCACCGTCAAGGAACTCATCGTCGATGGCGACGAAACCCAGCCGATCATGGTGCTGCACCCGGTGCAGGTCTCTGCTCAGATCGAAGTGACCGGCGAATCATTCGAATCGATGGTCGTCGTCGGCCTGCGCAACGCGGACGGCTCGAAGAACTGCTCGCTCGGCTTCTGGCCGTTGGAGCACAAGTCGGCGGCGAATGAAGCCGACACGAAGAAGGTCGGCGCCGGCACCAAGGCCTTCACCGCGACGTACAAGCTCGACAAGGACTTCTTCGCGCAGCCGTCGTGCGAGACGCTGATCGGCGAGAAGGATCTGGCGACGTGGGTTGCGTTCGATCCTTTCGAGAACACGAACTATGCAGAACGCAAGGCCGCGTCGAAGATTCTCGACAAGGCCACGGCGGGCACGGAGCCGGCCGACAAGAAGACGCCGGAGCAGCTGGTGGCCAAGCTGCTCGACGACAACATGCAGCCCCTGACGAACTGCAAGGCTGGCCCCACCAGCACGCACCCGGACACGTGCGTCACGAAGATGACGGTCGTCAAGAGCGCCGGCATCGACCTGCGCATGGAGCAAATGAGCCTGAACAAGTCGGTCGTCGTGTTCGAATTCGTCGGCCCGCAGCCGCCGGACGTGCCGGCGAGCGAAGTGACGGTCGCCGGCCAGAAGATCCAGATCCCGGCGCTCGACTGGGCCAAGTTCAAGCCCCCGGTTGCGACCACGCCCGCACTCTATGTCAACACCCGCCTCGTCGCGTTCGGCCTCAAGCCGGAGTCGAAGGACAAGTTCACGAACGATGACTTCGGCCTGACGTTCCAAATCCGTCCGGTCGGCGCCGGTTCCGAAGAATGGGTCGCGATGACCGAGAAGGTCGAGCAGGCCAGCAAGGCCGGCGAAGAGCCGACGGTCGAGTACCTCGAGAAGGTCTTCCTGCAGGGCCTCGTCGCCGAGACGCGCTACATCAAGGAGTCGCCGATCTACTTCACGCAGAAGGCGAAGGACGCTGTCGTCACCGGCAAGTGGTCGAACCAGGCGTACTTCGACATCCGGATTTGCGCCGATGGCCCCTTCACCGAGGGCGGCGTCGATGCCGACCCGAAGCGCAACAACTGCGAAGTCCAGCAGTTCGTGCTAATCCGCAACCAGAGGAACTACGTCAAGACCCCAAGCGACATCGGCGCCGCGCCCAGCAAGCCGGGGGCAGCACCGGACAAGACGGGCCTGCTGCTCGACGAATTCGGACCCGGCAAGACGTTCGGCGACCCGAACAGGGTCGCCCTCGAGATGAAGATGAAGGTGTTCCGCCAATGGGACACCGACACCCGCAAGATGCGGATCGGTGGGCTCAAGGGCCTGTACGTGCGCGGCTGGTTTCCGGTCACGATCATCGAGCAGAAGGCGTGGCTCGAAATCGCGACGAAGGCGGCGGACAACGTCAGCGGATCGTTCACCATCTTCAACATCACGTTGCCGCTGCCCAGCCTGGAGACACCCGAAGCCTGGGAATACATGATCGGCGGCGTTAAGCACAAGGAGGATGACGATTCGAAATCCGTAAAAGTAAAACCGCCGCTGCCGGGCCCGATGAAGGCGCTTTTGAAGAAGTTGGAAGAAGCGCTCAAGAAGGAGAAGAGCTGGGAGAAGTTCGTCAGCTACCCGATCGCGGGCCCGCTGGCGGTCACGGTCGGCATCGGCGTCGGCCTCTCGGCCTGGCTCGAGATGGGCGTGAAGAAGGAAACTATAGACGAGACTGAGGCGTCCTGCGACGCCATCCACGCCAACTACTGCTACCGCCAAATCAAGGACAAGGTCGTCACGTTCGACCAAGCGAAGAAGATTTGCGCCGACAAAGGCGGCAGGCTGGCTTCAAACCACGGCCAGCAGGCCAATTACGACGCGCTCAACGCGCTGGCCGACAAGGTTGGCTCCTTCTGGAATGCGGTGCGGGCCGCCGACAAGACGACGTGGGCCACGGACGGCGGCGACAACGGTTGGGTGCCCCAAAAGCTGAATTGGACGGACGCGAACTCGATCAACACCATCGGCGTGTGCGGCCTCACGCCGAACACGGCCTACTTCAACATGCAGAAACCCAACCTGACCGTCCCGTACGACACGAAGCTCTTCTCGTTCCCGTGCCACTGGGCGACGGGCGTCGTGTGCGAGTTCGCCAAGCCGGTGCCGAATTCGGAGTCCAACGAGTTGTACGCAGTCATCGAGCCGAACTTCAAGGTCGATGCGACGGGCTCGGCCGGCCTGTCGCTGGGGGTCATCCAAGGCGGCATCTACGTGAAGATCGACCTCGTCAAGGGCGCCCTGCCGCTCGAAGCCGGCATCAAGTGGACTTCGGCGGGCGGCTCGCCGAACGCCGAGGGCGGTATGTTCGTCCGACTGCTCCTCGAAATCAGCACGCTGAACGGCGAAATCGGGCCGTGGTACCAGTGGTGGAAGGTCGCCTGGTGCTGGTGCTGGGGCGATCGCCACGAGTTCAAGCTGTTCGGCTGGAAGGGCTTCGAAAGTAAGATGACCCTGATGGAGACGAACTTCGGCGGCTTCAAGTACTAGTGTGACCTGCCTCACCTCCGGCCCGCCGCCCAGTCTTTCGGGGCGGCGGGCCGGATGGTCGGGCTCCGACCTCGCTCCGCAGGGGCTCCGTCATCGCTCTGCGGGAGCTTCGCCCTCGTTGCGCAAGGAAACGTCACGATGCGCATTCGGACCCTTCTCGCGACGGTCGCTGCCGTTGCGGCGGTCGGCTCCTTGTTGTGGTGGCTGTGGGGCCGCGCGCCGGCCGCGCCCGCCACTGTCGCAACGCCGCGTCCTGCGGTTGGCGAGCCGACGACCGCAGTTGTGCCGCCTCCACCGATCGCGGGGGTGGCGTTGCGGGCACCGTGCGCGTTCCAGCCCGGTGAGGGCTTCGTCTACCGGGCCGAACTGACGACGAAGAACTCCGTACGGCCGCGCGCGCTGCTGGCCGCGGTGATGGGGGCCACCGCACGCATCACCGAAGACAAGGCTCCGCTTTCGGAACACATCAACTCGTCCGCCCGCTGGGACCTGCACCTGCGTGTGGTGCGGTTGCAACCCGACGGCGCCGCCCTGCTCGCGGCGCGCTACCTGGGCCTGCACTACGAAGATGGCGGCGCGGCGGCGGGTCAACGGCCGGTTGGCGACACGGAACCGCCCTTCTTCGTCCAGGTCAACCGGCGCTGTGCGATCGACAAGTTCGGCTGGCGGGCGACCGCCGACACGACTGGCGCCCGCACCCAGCAGGCGCTGCTGGCGCTCGTGGACTTTGCCCTGCCCGAGCGCGAGGGCGAACTCGAGTTCCGCGGCAGCGCGCGTGACGAACGCGGCACCTACGACTACCGTGCGGCGTTGATCGACGTGGCGGGGGCGCGCCTGCTGACCAAGCGCAAGGAGCACTATCGCGGGCAGCCGGGCTTGGGCGGGATGAACAACGTCGCCGAGCGCGTCACGGGCGACGGCCTGAGCGTGCGCCTGGCGGCCGGCCAGTGGTACGAGACCGCGCTGCTTTCCGAGACGCGCGAACTGGGACCGGGTATGGAATTGTTCGCGAAGTCTGACATCTCGTTCGCCTCACGCAAGATTGGCACCGCGCCGATGCCGATTGCCGCCGATCCCGACGACGGGGGCTGGGTGTGGGGCGACCTGCTGGGCGTCGCGACCGCCAGTGTCCGGCAGGCCGTCGATCCAAAGCTGGCCGGGCTCCCCTTGGAAGCGATCCTGGCCAAGGTTGCGGCGATGGCGCGCGAGGACGGGTCGGTGTCGGAGGCGCTGGCGCTGCTGACGGCCTGGATCGCCGCGAATCCAGGTCAAATCCCGGCAATTGGCAAGTGGATCCGCACACAAGGCGTTGGCACCGACGCCGACAAGCAGCTGACGCGCCGGCTGATGCAGGCGCTCGGGTCCACCGGACTGCCGCAAGCGCGCAAGCTGCTGCGGGAGCTGGCGCTCGACAAGGGCTTCCACACCACGCTGCGGGTAGACGCGGCGCTGAACCTCGCGACGGCGCGCAACCTCGACAAGGACGACCTCGACGCCCTGCTGGCGATGAGCCGCGAGCGCGTGGACCCGCGGCCCGAGGATCCGTTCGCGACGTTTGCCGGCACGAGCGGGACGGCCCTGCTCGGCGCGGCGGCGAAACTGCTGAACGAGCAGGGCGCCGACCTGGCTCAGAAAGCCATCGAGGAACTCGAGGGCAGGCTGGCGAGCGAGAAGACGCCGGAGTACTTGAAAAGCGCGATCATCGGCGCCGGCAATTCCGGCGATCCGCGCCTGCTGAAGGCGCTGGCGCCGATCATCGCCCAGGGGGAGCCCGAGCTGCGGCTCGAAGCCGCGGGCGCCCTGCGCTTGATGCCGATGGAGAAGACGGCCGACATATTCGCAGCTTGGATGGCGAAGGAGACGCACGACAACGTCAAGCAGGCGCTGGTCCATTCGATGTGGCTGAATGCAGGCGACGGCGCCAAGGCCCTGGCCGCCCCGGTCGTGCAGACGGCGCTGTCGCAATTCGCCGCGCCGCAGCAAGACCCGGTGCGCGAGGAGCTGACGCACCTGCTTGGCGTCGCGAGCAAGCAGGACGCGGCGGCGAAACAAGCGCTGGTGGCCGCGTTCCAAGCCGAACTCGCCAAGGGTGCCAAGGGCAACATGGAGCTCATGCAGGTCATCGGCCAGTACATCGATGCGGCAACGCTCATGGGCAAGGCGCCGCCCGCGCCCTGAGTCGAGGCCACCCGGTTGAACGGCTGGACTGCCGCGTCTGCCGTGCGGCCGGCTCGCGATGCCGACGCGGCCCGTCTCGCAACGTGGCTGCACCTGCCGGCCACGCTGGCGCGCGCCAGGATTGACACCCCCGCCGAGCGAACGCAGGCTGCCGGCCCCGACTGCGGCCGGCGGCGGGGACAGGTCGCGTGCCACCGGTCGCGCGCTGCGGGAGTTCGACTTCATGTGCGGCATCCTCGTTTCCACGCGGCGCGACAAGCCGTTCACCCACAAGTCGCTGCAGGCGCTACGCAAACGCGGCCCAGACTCCATTGGCTTCTGGGTCGACCCGAGCATCGCGCTCGGCCATACGCGGCTGTCGATCATCGGGCTCGACGAACGCGGCGCCCAGCCGATGGAAAACGACCGATATGTGCTTGCATTCAACGGAGAAATCTACAACTACCTGACCTTGCGCGACCGCCTGCGCGACCGCGGCATCCATGTGTCGGGCGCATCCGACACCGAAGTCCTGCTCGCGGCGTGGACGCTGTGGGGCGCCGACGTCCTGACCCAACTCGACGGCTTCTGGGCCTTTGCGCTGCTCGACAAGCTCGAACACACGCTGACGCTGGTGCGCGACCAGTTCGGCATCAAGCCGATGTACTACCGCGCCGACAAGGAGGGGGTGGTCGCGGCGTCGCTGCTGAAGTCGATCGTCGACTGCCTGCCGGCCCCGCCGTCGCTCGACCACGCCGCGCTGTCGGAGTACGTGCGCTACCAGTTCACGTTCGGCGACAAGACGTTCTTCGAAGGCATCAAGAAGGTGATGCCCGGCGAGATCGTGACCATCGCGCTCGACACCGGGCGGCTCGAGCGCACGCGCTACGAAGACATCCTCGATGTGCCGCAAGATCGCGTACCGCTGTCCGACGCCTGGATCGCCGAGACCCGCCAGATGCTGCGCGAGTGCGTGGTCGACTCGACGATTTCCGACACCTCGTTCACGACCTTCTGCTCGGGCGGCCTCGACTCCTCGCTGATCACCGCGCTGGCCCGGCCCGACGTCGCCTACCACTGCAACTACTCCGACCCCGACTGCAACGAGACGTTCTTCGCCAAGCAGGTCGTGGACGGCACGGACACGCGCCTGTTCGTGGTCAATGCCCAGGAGCAGTTCGACCTGGTCGAGAAGCTCGCTGACATCATTGACGACTTCGATGAGCCGACCATCGGTTCGGTGATCCTGCCGCTCGACGACCTGCTGGCCCAGGTGAAGCGGCGCTACAAGGTGATCCTGACCGGGACAGGCGGCGACGAACTGTTCGGCGGTTACGTGCGCTTCCAACTCGTACTCGGCCGCTGCTACCACGACTCGTACAAGGAGATGTTCGCAAAGGTGCGCGCCCTGCCCGACGTGACCCAGCGCTTCGAGATGACGCACCGCAAGGGCAACCCTGCGCTGTATTCGTTCTATGAGCCGGCGGCCGAGCGCTCCTTCCACGACGCCTTTGCCGCCTGTCGCGAGGGGCGCGGCGACCTCGAAGCCATGCTGTGTTTCGACCGCCGCTACTTCTTGCAGGGCCTGCTCAATATCGACGACAAGATGTGTGGCCGCCACT
>SHZF01000100.1 GCA_009692425.1 Myxococcales bacterium
GCCGGTCATCAGCCGTGTCGGGCCAGCCAGCGTCGCGGCGCCGGTTGCGCCCAGCTTGCCCTGCGACGTGACGTGGACGATGCTGGCCGCGAGGTCGCGCTGGCCCACCGCCACCGCCGCCAACGGGCCCGGGGGCAGCACCGTCACCTGCGCCGCCAGCTTGCCGCCGACCAGCGCCGGGTCCGCCGGATCGTCGTCGTGCCGCGCCGCCGGACCACCCGCCTCGATGGCCTGCAGCCGCGCGCGCAACGCCTGCAGCCGTCCCTGCTGTTCGGTCAGTGCGGTCGCCATCGCCTGCCGTTCGACGGCCACGGCAGTCGTGCCGGTCCAGGCCGCGTACGCCACCATCGCGCCGAGCAGCGCCAGCACCGCCCACACTGTCTTTTCCGCAAGCAGGTTGCGTGCTTCGATGCGCACGACCGTCCACAGCATGCTGCCCTGTTTCGCGGCCATCAGGTCACCCGCATGCGGCGCGCTGCCCACACCGCTGCCGCCGTCGCAGCCAGCAGCCACAGCGCCAGCATGCCCGCCGCCACCCGCTGCTCCGCCAGCACCCACGCCACGCCAGGCACTTGGAACGAAAACGGTTTCGCCTGCTGCCACAGCTTGCGGTTGGCCTTGTAGTCCCAGCCCGCGGCGCCGGCATTCTTCGCGAAATCGTCGTTCATCGCCTGCACCAGCCCACGCCGGAACGCCTCTGCCTGGTGCTGGAAGGCGCGGTGGTGGGCGAAATCGGTGCCCGCCAGCGCCATCGACAGCGACCGGATGGCCAGGAACGGCGACAGCGCGGCGGCCCATTGCGCCACCTGCTCCTGCCGGTCCATCCGGGCCATCAGGGCGCCCAGGTGGTGGTCGAACACCTCGTTTTCGAAATCAGCTTCTGCTTGCAGTTCAATGCCTTGCAGTAGAGCGTCGTCCATCATCGTCTCGGCGCCCTCGAAGCCGTGGCGCTTGAGCAATGCCTTCGACAGCGTCTCGATGCGGTCCTCGCGCGGCTGGCCGGGCAGGCCCTTGGCGATCGCTTCGTGCACAGTTTCTGTAAGTTGCGCCGTGGTCGGCAGGGGCACCACACGCGCGGCCAGGTCGCTCGCGGCGCGCGGCACGATGAGCGCCGTCGCGCACCAGAAGCCGACCAGCGCCACCAGCGCTGCCCGCGACGACGGGGCCAGCGCCGAAGCCACCAGTGTCACCGCCACCACCACGCCGAAATACGCTGTGTAGACGGGTACAAGCGCCGCCAGCCTCAGCCCCGCGCCCGACTCGACGCCGGCCACCAACGTCACCGCCGCCAGCGCCACGGCCGGCAGCAGCAGCAGGGCCAACGCCACCGTCAGCCCCAGCACCTTGCCCGCCAGCAGGCGCGGCGGCTTCACGCCGGTTGCCGCCAGCAGGCGCAACGTCCCCCGCTCGCGTTCGCCGCTCCACATCGCGAAACCCAATGCAATAATGAGCAAAGGCACCAGCAGTTGCAGCACCGCCGCCGCCGAGAGTTGGCCGAAACGGTCGATGGCGGTGGCATCCTGAGCCGCCGAATCCTGGGGCAGTTCCTGTTCGTGCGCTTGCAGCTTGAGTGTCACGCCCAGGTACGGATCGGCGCCGGGATCGAGAAACGCAAGCGTTCCCGATGGCTTGAACACGTACATGCCGTAGTGCGCCGCGATGTGCGGGTTCTTGTCGCCCTGGCTGGTCCACGCCGCCCGCGCAATCGCCTGCGCCGCCGTCCGTTCCTGCTGCACCGCCGCCGCCTGCCGCCAGCCGAACACCAGCGCCGCCAGCAGCAGCAGCAGCACCAGGGTGCCTGCGAGGCGGAAGCGGCCGTCGCGCACCAGTTCGCGGACCTCTTTGTGGGCAATGACGCGGATCAGCGGGGGCTCCTTGATTCGGCGCGGACCGGTCGACGGGCGTCACCCGCACCCTCACGGTCGCGGTTCGATGCAGAGGACCAGGGAAAGGTCGGCGCCTCGGATGCGGCAAGGTCTGCGGCTCTCAATCGTGCATGTGTTCCAGGTAGATGCGCTCCAGGTCGGCATGCGACAGGTCGCGGGTCGCCATGCACGCCACCAGCACGCCGTGCTTCATGATGCCGACGCGGGTGCCGATTTCCTTGGAGCGGAAGATGTCGTGCGTGGCCATCAGGATGCCGACACCGTCGGCGCTCATGGTTTCCAGCAGGCGCGAGAACTCATTGGAACCTTTTGGATCCAGCCCGGACGTCGGCTCGTCGAGCAAGAGCGCACGCGCGCCTTTGGCCATCGCCATCGCGATGCCGACTTTCTGCCGCATGCCTTTCGAGTACGTCCCGACCCGCCGCCCGGCAGCTTCCACCGACAGCCCGGCGCGCAGCAGCGTGTCGGCCAACGCCTTGGCTCCGAGGTCTTTGCGCCCGGCCAGCGTCGTGAAGAACTCCAGGTTCTCCAGGCCGGTCAGGTTGGGATAAAGCATGACGTTTTCAGGGATATATGCGATGTGGCGCTTCGTTTCCAGCGCGTGGGTGGCGACGTCCAGGTCGAGGATGCGCGCCGAGCCGGACGTGGGCGCAATGAAGCCCAGAAAGAGCTGGATCGTCGTGGTCTTGCCGGCGCCATTGGCCCCCAGCAGGCAAAACACCTCGCCGGCTTCGATGCGCAGGTCGAGGCCGTGCAGCGCGACTACGTCACCGTAGGCCTTGCGCAAGGCGATCGCTTCGAGGACTGCTGCCACCAGGCTCCTGAACCCGGGGCTGGCCGGGGCGCGGGAGTCTAGCGGGCGGGGGCCGCGGCGTCGACCGGCACGGACGTGACCTCGACAGGCTGCGGAACCCGGCCTTCCGCCGCGGGATTCGGCCCGGCCGCCTTCTGCTCGCCTGGACCGGTGAACTCCGCACGGCCGTCCTCAACGCATTCCTGCGCGCGGTCGAAGCCTTCTATCGGCGCGCCAGCACCGGCCCCGGCGCGAGCTGGCAAGGCCATCAGCGACGACGAGTGCTTCGAGTCCGAACAGTGCGAGAAGTACGGGAAGTGCGGGGCCGACGGAACGCGCTGCATCGCCCCGAACGATGCGTCGTGCAGGCTGTCGCTTTCCTGTCGGATCACGGGGAAGTGCACCGCGCGGAACGGTGAGTGCGTCAAGTAGGCGCGCCAGCAGCGCCATGCCGTTGCCCGGAGGAAGCCACGAAGGTTCAAGTGCTCATCGTGTGCGTCGTATCGCTGCTGTCGTGAGCGGCCCGAGAAGCCCGTTGCCGGGGTGCCTGCGGGAGCGAGGAGCGCCCGGGAGGCGGGCGCTGCGAGGTCATGGTGGGTTGGACACCTTACGCTCGCGGCCCAACCGTGGCGCTGCCTCGTGCGCTACGGCCATGCGTCGCCGCTCGAGAACAGGAAATCAGGGGAAAGACCTGGAGCAGCGGAAGCCCAAGCCGACGCCGAGGACCGACGGGATGATGTCGAAGCGCTTCGACGCCCGCAAGCCGGCCGGGTAGTCGTTGTAGCAACTGCCGCTCCGTACGACCCGGCTGGAACCGCTGCCTGGGCCAGGCGGATTCGTTGCAGGCGAAGCACCGTAGTAGCTGCTGCTGTACCAGTCGCTCACCCACTCCCAGACGTTGCCGCTCATGTCGTACAAGCCGTAACCGTTTTTGCTGCTGCCGGTCCCGACCGCCCAGGTGCCGCCCTTGCCGCAGCCAATGACGCCGCTCGCCCAGACCGCCGTGTTGGGCTTGCCGGGCGTACAAGTTGGCCCGGCATCGCCCCACGGGAACTTCTTGCTGTCGAGCCCGCCACGCGCCGCCTTCTCCCACTGCGCCTCGGACGGCAGATACGCCTTGGCGTCCGTCCACTTGCAGTAGGCGTCGGCTTGGGACCACGTCACGCAATTCACTGGGTGCTGCGTCTTGCCGCTTGCGTCGTACGTCCCGTATTGGCTCGGGCTGCAATAACCCGACGAACCTGGCGCGACGCACTTGCCCGCAGCGACGCACGCCTGGTACTTGGCCACCGTCACCTCGTGTACGTCCATGTAGTAGGCGTCCAACGTCACGCTGTGCTGTGGCGCCTCGTCGTCATAGCAGTCGCCGTCTCCCGGAACGCACCCCATCTTGAAACTGCCTGCCGCGATCAGCACCATGCCGTCCGGCGCCCCCGCCTCGCAGACGCCCGCCGCACACTTGCTGGCGTCCAGGTCGCAGGCGCCGCCGTCGCCGACGCCCGTGTTCGCGCAGCCTGCCACCGCGTCGCAGGCGTCGGCCGTACACAAGTTCGCGTCGTCACAGTTCTTGGCCGTGCTGCCGCCGCACACCCCGCCCTTGCACACCTCGCCCAGCGTGCATGCGCTGCCGTCGTCGCAGCCACTGCCCTCGCCGATCGGCGTGTGCACGCACTTGGCGTTGACCAGCGCATCGGTCGAACACGCCGAGCAGTCGTCGCACGACGGTGCCAACTTGCCGTCGCAGTTGGTGTCCGTGGCGGCGCCCGCCAACTCGTCGGCGCACGGGTAGGCCTTGGCGTTGGTGTCGTCGCAGTCCTTGCCGCCGCTCGCAATCGACGCCACTTTGTCGCCGTCGGCGTCCACGCCGTCCAAGCCGTCGCAGTTCTGGTCCCCGTCCTGACCAAGCTTGTCAGCCGTGATCTCGCCGGCCATGTCGACGGCGCCCGGGTAGACGTTGGCGTTGCCGTCGTTGCAGTCGTCGCCGCCGCATGCGCCACCCAGCGCAAGGTGCTTGTCGCCGTCGAGGTCGCAGTTGTTGACCTTCACGCTGAACTCCACGCTCCCGGTGGCGGGCAAGGTCGTCGTCACCTTGACGGCAAGGTCATGGTCGCCGTCCTTCACCGTCGCCGAGTCCCAGATGAACTGCCATGGCGCCTTCGGCAGCGTCGCAACGCCTTGGCCGTCGATGAGCAGTTCCATCTTGGCAGCTTCGGCGTTGTCGTCCTTGGCCGTGACCTGCAGGTACAGCTTGCCGGTGAGCTTCTTGTTGGCGGTCTGGGCCAAACTGCACCCGTTCCAGGTCTTGTCGCAGCGGTCGACCTTGACGAGCAGCGGTTGGTCGACCTTGACCTTGAGCGTCGCGGTGGCCTTGTGGCCCCCCGTGTCTTCGACCACGGCATGGAAGGCGTGGTCGCCAAAAGCGAATTCGGTGGTGTCCCAGTCGTAGAACCAGAACTTCGACGTGGGCGACTGGGTGGACTTGGCCTTCAGCGTCAGTTCGGCGCCATCGAGCTTGAAGCTGGGCGCCCCCAAGCCCAGACCGAGATCGTCGGTCGCGCCGACGCCGATGTTGACCTTGCCCTGCAGAGCGGATTCACCCTGGTCCAGCATCGACACGCTGAGCGTCGGCGGCCGGTCGAGCACCACCGTCCGCTTGGCAACTGTCGTGTGCCCGGCTGCATCGGATGCGACCGCCTCCAACGTCCAGTCGCCCGATGCTTGGCCTTGGGTTTTCCACTCCACCTGCCACGGCTTGCCCTTGACGCTGCCGAGCTTGGCCGCGCCGCCGCCCTTCTGCGCCTTGGCCGTGAACGCCACGGAGCCGAGCGCCAAGTTGTCAGCCGCGTCGGCCGCTACGGTGACGGACTTCTCGTCGCCGTTGACGTTGGCGAAGTCGTCGGGCGCCACGAACTTGACCGTCGGCGGCGTGCGGTCGACCGTTACCGTGATCTGGTGTACACCCAGCTTGTCGAAGTTGTCCTTGGCGATGGCCTTGAGCGTGTGCGGCCCTTCGGTCTTGGCGTCGGAGTCCCACGTCGTCTGCCACGGCGACACCGAGGCTTTGCCGACCGACGAGCCGTCGACCGAGAACAGCACCTCCACGATGGTCGCCACGTCGCCGCCGGCCGCCGATTCCGCTTCGACCGGCACCTTGCCGAACACGTAGCTGTCGTCGCTGGGCTTGGTGACGAACACGGTCGGCGGGTTGACGCACTGCGTCTGCTTGTTGTTGACCTGTACCACGATCGTCTGCTGCCCCTGCTGTTTTGCCGAATCAGTCGCCACCGCCTTGACGAAGTGCGGCCCGTCCTTGCTCTGCGCGGTCTTCCAGGGCGTCTTGAACGGTTTCTCGCTGCCCTCGCCCATTTTCTTGTCGTCGATGAAGAATTCGACCTTGGCCACGCCGCACGGACCGCTGGCTGCGGTCTCGATGGTCAGGTCGCCGCAGACCACGACCTTGTCCGTCGGGTAGACGAGCTTGACCTTGGGCGGCTGGCCGCAGGCATCGGCCTTGTTGTTCAAGACGATCTCGGCCACTGCGGGTTCGCTGGACTTGCCGCTGGCATCCTTGGCGACGGCTGCGAGGAACCAGTTGCCGCTGGCGAAGGCCGTGCTGTCCCAGGCCCACGACCACGAGGCGGCGATGACGGTCTCGACCGGCGTGCCGTTCAGGGTGTACTGCACTGAGACCACGCCGATGTCATCGGCGGCATCGACCTCGACCGTGAACTTGCCCGACACCTTCGTGCCGTTGAAGACGTTCTTGAAGGCGACGGTCGGCGCTTCCTTGTCGACCGGGCCGGTGTCGGCGGGAGGCACGGCGTCCAGTTCAGGGGCGTCCGCAGCGCCGTCGGCTGGCACGTCTACGGCGCCGTCCGGCGACGGTGCGACGTCGGGAACCGCTCCCGTTGCGTCGGGACTCGCAGTGAGGTCATTTCCCGCCCCGGTGTCCACCGGTGGACTCGCCGTGCCGCCAACTGGCGCGGGTGCCAGACTGCCGCACGCGGCATGTACGCATGCTGCGAGCGCGATCGCCAAACGTACGACGGAGCGCAACGTGTGCCAAGGCATCAAAGTGTTCATCGGTTCACCCGCCCGGCAGCAGTGGTAGCCTGCGGCGGTGCCGGGTGTACGGCGGGCAGTTTCCGCAAACAGGGGCAGTGAACTATGCCATGCCGGCGGTGTCAACTTCAGACCCTAGATACAACCGGGCGACCGCAAGAACCGCAAACCCATCAAGATGGTTGGCAGATAATGATTTATGCGATCCGGCACATCCCGCCGGGGCGTGGTCCGGCGACGAGAAGGTGCCGGGTCATGAGTGGATATCATTGATGTTTCTTTCGTTGGTCTGCTCATGCTGGTAGCGTTTGACAGAGCGAGAAGCTCAAAGCTCTGGTCCTTGGCGAGTTCGTGCAGTTGCCCGGTGTTGTAGCGCCCGTCGCCGAGCATCGTCTCGACCGGCGACCCCATGACCCGGCCGGCCTGCTCGACCAGATGCGGCACGGCCTCGGGCTCCAGAGGGCAGACCGGCGCGTCGGTGTTGCGGCGACCCCTGGCTTTGCGCCCGGCGCTGCGCGTGGCCGCGGTCTCCGCCGCTGTGCAGTCGACCTTGCAAGATGGCTTCGGCCTAGCGCACGTAGCCACCGCTATCCGGCGCCATCGTCGGGCCATAGACCAGCAGCAACGGCAACTTGGCGATCAGGACGAAAGCCGCCAAAGCCCTTTCATGCCCGCGTTCAAGTGGCCTCGGTCTCGGCTGCGGGTCGTTCGCGGTCATCGGCCATCAAGCAACCGGGCGTGGGGCAATGCTGCAGGCCGAATGTATGGCCAACTTCGTGCACGGCGATCTTGGCCGTCCGCTCCAGAACCACCTGCTGCGTCGCGTGTTTTTGCGCCCGGAATGACGACAGCACGCAAGAACGCCCATCCACGCTGCCCAGACCGAGCACGCCCCAATCGTGCACCGCGCCTTTGCTGGTCGAAATGTCGGCAGCGGTCAGGCCGAGCGTCTTGGCGCCATCCGACGGCAGACGCTGGGCCAGCCAGTCGAGCAGGATCTCGGCACGCCAACGCTGACGCGGCCGGCAGTACGCCGGTTTGGGCAGAGGAACGGCAGGCAGCATGCGAACTTCGATAGAATAGAACGCCCGCAGCCCAGCACTCACGGCCGCCAGCACACGGGCATCGGGCGCAGGTTGCAATGGTTGCACCTACACGATCAGCGGCGCAGCGACAGCTTGCAGAGACGACAGCATGAGCAGCGCGAGCACCAGCCAACGCAACTTCCCAAGCGTTTGAGAGTAGCGGCAAGTCACCATGTTGCCTCACGAAAGTGCCTCTGAATTTCGTTTGGCACGCGTTGCTCCTACAGCGAAAAGTCGCTGCCATCGTCGGCGTTGCCGGCTCGTGTACGCAATGCGGCGACTCTTTCACGTGCCGCGCGGGTTGCATTTTCGTCGAATGCGGTGAGATCGGCCGTGAGGACGCAGCCTTCGCGGGCACCGGCGGGCAATGAGCTGGTGGGCAATTGGCGTTCTTGGCCATCGATCAGGACGATAGCGACATTGCCTTCGATGCGGTCGACGAATGGCAGGTCTCGGTGGGCACGACGGGTCATGGCAGACAATCCTTGGCCGGCTGCTTGCCCGCGGCGAGGGCGGCTTCACGGCCGTGAAAATGCTGTCGATTTGAGATTTTGATGTCCGCAGCGCCGGCGCAATCCGGTCGATGAAACACCGCAGACCGACGACTCGCCAGGTAGCCTTGGGCAGGCACAGCGCTCGAGTCGCGCGCAGTTGGGGCAAAAGGCGGCCGTGGCTGCTGAGGCGTGGCATGGGACGGCGCCAGGATCGGCGCGGCAACGGCCTCGTGCGCGGTGGTGACGACGAGCCGCACGCCATCGGATCGTACGGTGATTTCACCTTGCAGATCGGTCCGGTACACTTTGGCGCCGACCGCTTGCAGCCGCTGGATCGCTTTGGCCGACGGATGGCCATAGCCATTGCCCGCGCCCACCGAAATGACCGCCACCGAAGGCTGCATGCGTGCGAGCAAGGCTTCGGTCGACGCGTGCCGGCTGCCGTGATGCGCCACCTTGTACAGATCGCTGCGGATCGTCGCTCCGGAGCGCAGGATTTGCTGTTCGGTCTGGAATTCCGAATCGCCCGACAGGTAGAACGCCGTCTTGCCATAGCTGAGCCGCGCGACGATGCAGTTGGCGTTGGCATCCGACCGCGTGCCGATGAAGAACGGCTTGGCGGGAGCGAGCAGCACTAGGGTCGCGCCGCTGCCCAGATCGATGGTGCGGCCGAGCGTTGCGGTTTTCACGGGGATCTTCAGGCCATGCAACGTCTTGAGCAGGTGCTCGTACGGCGCCGAAGGGTGGTTGAAACCGGCGTCTAGAAACGTGCGCGCGCCCAACGCCATCAGCACCTTGGCCATGCCGCCCATGTGATCGGTGTGGGCGTGGGTCAGCACCACCAGGTCGAGCGGGCGTGACGTCAACTGCTTCAACCGGTTGACCACCGCGTCGGCGTGATCGGGCGGCCCGGCATCGACCAGTACCGTCTTGCCTTCGGGCGTGGTGATGAGGAAGCCGTCGCCTTGACCGACGTCGAGAAAGCGCAGGGTCAATTCGGCGGCGGCGATCGGTGCGGCAACGGCGGTCGAAATCGCGAAGCAGGTCGTGAGCAGCAGCAAAAGCAGGCGCATGTGAGGCGTGCAGTGACGTGCGACTGGAAGGAATTCAGGCACTGCAAGCCTTTGGCGCGAGCGTAAGGCGTCCAACCCACCATGACCTCGCAGCGTCCGCCTCCCGGGCGCTCCTCGCTCCCGCCGGCACCCCGCCAACGGGCTTCTCGGACCGGACGCTACCCCCAGAGCGGCGTCGGATCAACTGGAAAGTGACCAGTTTTCCGCCGTGCGGGCCGACCCGTCCCGTGGCAGCACCGCGGGCCCCGCCTGGATTCATCAAGTTTGAGCGCGATCACTACGCCGCGTCGTCGAAGACCGGCAGGCGTCATGTGCGCAGCCGCGCCAATTGAGTCGCCTGCGGCGGGCAGGGCCACTGACAGGCGGCAGGCCCGCAGATTGCAACGAAGTCTTCCGCCGTCGTCGGCAGGCCGATATGTGCGAGGATTCGGTTCACGACCGGGCCGGCCTGGATTACGGCAATGACGCGCTTGCGGCCGCCACAGTCGCAGTCTAAAAGAGCTTTGCCGAATGCTCGCTTCCACGCCTCGGCCCAGGTCATCCGCGCCGATGTGCGCTCGACCGCACGGGCGCGGGCGGCTCCGGAGGGTCCGGCGGCACGGACTGGCGGGCGCGACCATCGCATAGGCATTCCACGGCTGCAGCGGCGCGTCTTCGTCGACCGGCAGTTGTAGCGGCCAACCGTAGACCGTGCATGAACTGGCATAGACCACGTGCCGCAGCCGCGGCGCCAACGCCAGCAAGCCGATCGGTTCGTTGGTGTCGAGGCCAGGAAGCCGCGCAAATGGCTGGCTCAGGTCGAGGTCCAGCACCTGCACGCCGGGATTCTGCTTGCCGTCAAAGAACTTGCTGGCCGAGCGCGAGGCGGCGACGACGGCATGGCCCCGCGCCACCAGTGCGGCGACGGCGGCTCGACCGATGAGGCCGGTGGCACCGGTGACCAGCCACTTCATGCGGCACCTTCAGGTTGCAAGCGCGTGGCCTCCAAGGACATTCCGTGAAAGATGTCGAGCGTTGGCTGCCAGCCGGTCGCGCGGCAAAAGGCGCTGCCGTCCAGGGCGCGGTCGCCACCCCGGGCGTCGCCGAATGCGCATTCGCGTGTTCCCGGCACGGCGTCCTGCACGGCGCGGGCCAGATCCGCCATCGACACGGGCCTGGGTCCTGCCACGTTGAAAGTTCCCGGAATCTCGCTCGTGGCTGCCGGCGTGCGCCATAACTGTGCCAAACTGTGTTGGTTTGTTCGGCCGCGGCCCACAAACGCCGTCAGCCGTGAAAATCTCCCTGAATTTTCACGCTTGTTGAACCCAGCGCGGATTAAGGATCTGAGGAACTAGGCGCGAACTGTAGGTAGATAGGCGGCAATTTGTTCCAGTACGCGTGTCAAACAGTCCAATTGTGAACCTACCGCCGTCGGCGCTGCAATGGCCGCCGCCGCGTCGTCCAGGTGGATGTAGTCGCGGCACCGCTCGGCAACCAGTTGAATGGCGGTCGTGTACGTAGACACGCAATACCCCATCGCCTCGCCGCGCCGCCACATAGCGCCGCCCCCGGACCCTCCGGGCCGCCCGCGAGCCGCCCGAAAGGGAGTCTGCGGCGGCCAACCCACTTCATCAACGCAGGGTTTTCGCAGTTCTGACAGATCGCGCCCGTCCAGCCGCGCTCCAGCGCGCCCGAACACCACCGGCCGATTCGTCTACGCGGCAGTCCAGGAGAAGGCCCAAGTCGAGCGGTTCCTCCGCCACCTCGGGCTCCGGCCGGACGCCGACGACATCGTGGCCATTCGCGGCCCACCGGACGACCTGGACTATCCGGACGACGATCCTGGCGCCGAGTGCGATGGGACCGACGATCTGGAGCCGCTGTCGTGGGCGGCATGAGGCCCGGCTGATCGGCGGGAACGACGTGCTTGCGGTCGGCTGCATTCGGCGCAAAACATCCGTAGTAACGTAGGGATGGGCGTCCAGACAACGGAATCTGCGCCAACGCCCGGATGAGCAAGTCCCGCGGCGTCACCAAAACCGCGGTGACGCCGCCTCTCCACTCATTCTTTAGATTGATTCGGATGTTGTCTGCATCGACCCGCTCGATGCGAGCAGCAGCGAGGGCCAGCCGGCAGAGGTACTGCGCGAGCTTTTCGAGGCCGGCGCGGGCCTTTGCGCCCACGCGGGTGTTGGCGTGCAATGAGTAGCCGTCGCCAGAAGTCGCGCAGTTGCGACCGTGCGGTTTGATCTTTGCCGCGCCTTCGGCCAAGGGGCGGACCTCTGCGTTGCACTCGGCCGACTGACGTCCCAGCATGGCGTTCCGGAGCAACGCGGCGAGCGCCGGGTCGCGGCGGGCCAGCGTGTCGCCGCCACCGTCGTCGTCCGCCCGCTTCACCAACAGGCGGCGCACTTGGCGGCCGATCCGCAGCATCGCATTGGTCAGCATCGCTTCGACTGAATCGTAGTCATACCTAGTATATATGAGATATTGTGTGCAGTGATGCGTACAAACTACGGCTTATACATGCCGGCTACGCCGCCGAACTCGTGCTGCCACTTGGCTTTGAGGGACGTGAAGTCGGTGAGCTCGACGAGGCCCTGGTCGCGCAGGGCGGCGAGGGGCGCGAACACGG
>SHZF01000027.1 GCA_009692425.1 Myxococcales bacterium
GCTGCGCAATCCAGCGAGCGGCAGATCGATCACACGAGACTGCAGTTCGCCGTTCTGGCTACCCCGACTCGACAGTCGCCGCTTCAGCCGTCGGCGCCCAGACATCGGGGAGCAGTTCGTCGATGCGCGCCATCGGGTGGGTCTGGACACGCATGAGCACGTCGGCGATGTAGGCCTTGGGGTTCACGGCCGCCGCCTCGCACGAACGCACCAGCGACATGAGCACGGCCAGGTGTTCGCCCGCGACAGCGTTGCCCACGAACAACCCCTTTTTTCGGCCAAGCGCAAACGTTCGGAGCGCCCGCTCCGAGGCGTTGTTGTCCACGGGAATGGCCGACCTGTTACAATGTCCACAGTTGGACCATGTCGGAACGGGAGCCCGAACTTGAGCCGTTCCCGTGCCCATCGAGGCAAGGTTGCCATGACTCACCAGCGCCCCTATGATCTCGTGCTGTTCGGTGCGACCGGCTTTGCTGGCCGATTGACCGCCTTGGCGCTGGCCAAACGTCTGCAAGGCTCCCCGTTGCGCTGGGCATTGGCCGGTCGGACCCTGGACAAGCTCGAAGCCGTGCGGCGCGAAGTCGCTGAACTGGATCCCACGCGGGCCGACCTACCATTGCTGGTGGCGCGCTCGGATGACTTGAAGTCGTTGGCGGATCTCGCTGCCTCTACGCGCGTAGTGCTGACCACAGTGGGCCCCTACGCGCTGCATGGCGAGCCGCTGGTTGCCGCCTGCGTGCACGCTGGCACGGACTACGCGGATCTGACCGGCGAGCCAAGCTTTGTGCGCCGGATGCTGACCCAATACGACGCCGCGGCGCGAACGGCATCCGTGCGCATCGTGAATTGCTGCGGTTTTGACAGCATCCCACATGACATGGGCGTGCTCTATACGGTGCGCGAACTCCGCCAAGGTCGCCCGTTGGCGGAAGCCGTGAGCGTCGAAGGCATCGTCGATGCGGCTGGCACCATATCGGGCGGCACCTGGCAGTCGGCCATCGGCGCCATCGCCCAACTCGGGCGCATTGCCCCGGCGCCGCGTCAGGAAACCGCACCAGGGCGGCAAGTGGGCAGGCTGAAGCGCGGCGTGCATCGCGATGGCGAGGGCGGATGGCTGGTACCGTTGCCCACGATCGACCCCGAAGTGGTGCTGCGCAGTGCGCGGACGCTGGCGGAGTACGGCCCGGCTTTCCGCTACGGCCACTACGTGCGCGTGCGCAAGACCGCATCGTTGGTAGGCGGCGCCCTGGCGCTGGGCGGCATCGTGGCCCTGGCTCAACTGTCGCCCACCCGCGCGCTGCTGATGCGAGCCAAGGGCTCGGGCGAAGGACCGTCGCCGGAGCAGCGCGCCAAAGCATGGTTCCGCGTTACTTTTCACGCTCGCACTGCAACCAGCAAGCTGACCACGCGGGTCTCGGGTGGCGACCCGGGCTATGACGAAACCGCCAAGATGCTGGCAGAAACGGGCATCTGCCTCGTCGAAGATCGCGACAATCTGCCGCTGAACTGTGGCGTGGTCACGCCGGCTGCCGGTCTCGGCCATGCGCTGCTGAACCGGCTCGAGCGCCACGTCCTGAAATTCGAAGTGCTGTCGCGGGACTGAGGCGTCTGCGCCAGGTGAGGTGCATGTGCCGCCGCTGACATCCGCCGGCACATTGGGGCGGCGGCGTGCCCCGTTGTTGACGGTGCATGGTCTGTGCAATAGCGCTCCCGGCACGCAGGACTTGCCGGCAGGGGCCGGCAGTTGCCGCCGTCCGGTTTGACATCCGAGTCGTTCGAAGCCGCGATAACGAGGACCCCATTCACGGTTTCGCGCGGCCTTCTGCTCGCCGGTTGCGCACACGTGCTGCCGAACTTGCACGCGACGCGCAGCGCCTGGTACAGCCGCGGCGGAGGTTGCTACGACGACTGAGGCGCACTTGCCGTGGGTCGCAAGGAGGAGAGCGGCCGACAACAAAGCCTGTCAAGATGCATAGTTACGCATAGCAGAAATTTGAAAGTAAACAGCCTCTTACCAGCGCGCGAAGTGGTCCTCGACGACGCCGAACGCGCCGCCGATGGCCACCTCCGCACCGGCCACGCGCACCCGGCCATCAAAACTGCCGAACGGCTGCACGAAGCGGCTGGCGATGACGCCGAAGTTGAGTACCTGGCGGCGGGCGCCCAAGGGCTGGAAGCGCAAGTCGAACTCGTCCGGCAGCAGCGATGTGATCCGCCACGGCTGTCGGGTCGGGTCGGCCGGCACTTCGAAGCGGGCACCCCCGAGCGCGTGGACGCGGCCATCCAGCCACGCCGCATCCTCTTCGCTGTGGCCGGCGGCGTCGTCGTAGACGTGGGCCGACAGGTTCAGGCCGAACGCGCGGCCATCGGGCAGCCGGTGTGCCGTGCAGGCCCAGTTCCACTTCGTTTCGCGCTGGGAGATCGCGCGGGTCCAGTCGGCCGTTGCCAGCCCCGCGCCCACGATGCGGCGGTCGCCCCAGCGCAGGTCCGCACGCGCCAGGAGGCCGGCTTCTTTGTGGGTGTATGCCGGGCGCCCGGTCGGCAGCCGGTGCACCAGCGACAGGGCCTCGGCGCGCACCACGTCGAACTCGCCCTGCAGGCGGGAATCGCCCAGCGCCAGGTCGAGGCGCGCGGTCCAACCGCTGGCGGCGCCGTTCCCTGGACCCTGGGGCAGGGCGGTGGCGGTGATTGCGATGACGTCTCTGCCCTTGCGCCAGCGTGTCGTGCCCGTGCCGGGAGCGGCCGCAAACTCGACACCCCGGCCCAGCGGCGCGAGCGCGTGCATCTCGGCAAACCGCTGGCCAGCGCGCCGATCGACCACGTAGGCAAAGGCATTGGCCAGATAGCCGAGTTGGGCAATGGCCACGGCAACGAAGGCGTCGTCGCCCAAGAACGACAGGTAGTGCCACTCCTTGCGCCGCCACGCTCCGCCGAGGCCCGGCGCCGCGATGGCCGGGTCGGCGATCGTGCCTGCAAAGCGCCCATAGGCGACGGTGCCGTCCGCAGCGGTCACGCAGGCAGGGGCGGCGGGCAGCGTCATGGCGGGCTCACGGGGTGGTCGCCGACGCCCGCCCACCAGTTGCCGGCGAGCAGTCCATAGACCCGCAGTCCAAGGGTCTTGTCGAACCACAGTTCGCCGTCCAGTTGCAAACCGCCATCTCCGCTGATGCCGGTCGTGCCGACGCCGGTCTTCGCCACGACGTTGGACACGCCGCCCGGCAGCGTGCCGTTGGTCGCGTAGAGCGGCACGCTGCGGCCAAAGAAGCCCACGCCCGCCGACAGCAGCTCCTGTTCGTCGCGCCAGTGCAGGTGCAGCGTGGCAAGGTCAGGGTCCCACAGCGAGTCGCGGCCCGGCCCGGCCAGATTGACGACTTCGGGCGCATCCAGCGGCCTCCTCGCCTCCACGGCGCACCTCACGATGGCGGATGCGCGGCAAAACGCAAGAGGAGGCTCGCTTTTCTCCAACGCCGCGACATCTTCGCAACAGGGGTGCCCGTTCGTGCGGTCCGCCGTAGACTGCGCGCCCCGCGGCACTCCCGCCGTCGCCCGTGACGCCACCATGCCGACCCGACATCCGATCGAGGGCAACGCGCCCGCCGCCGCAGCGCTGCACTCCGAAAAGCTGCTCGTGCTCGACTTCGGCTCGCAGTACACGATGCTGATCGCGCGCCGCCTGCGCGAACTGGGCGTGTACTGCGAAATCTGGCCGTGCACCCGCAGCCTCGCCGACATCGCCGCGTTTGGTGCGCGCGGCATCGTGTTGTCGGGAGGGCCGGCGAGCGTGTACGACCCCGGCGCTCCCGCCACGCCGCCGGTGTGGACGTTGGGGGTCCCGGTGCTGGGCATCTGCTACGGCATGCAGGCGTTGGCGCACCAACTCGGCGGCCAGGTGGTGGCGGGTACGACGCGCGAATACGGCCCCGCGCGCGTTCACGTCGAAGTCGCTGCCGGCGCCTTGTTCGCCGCCTTCGACGCCGGGGTTCCCGAGCCGGTCTGGATGAGCCACGGCGACACCGTGCGCGAACTGCCGCCCGGTTTTCGCGCGGTGGCCCACAGCGACGGTGGCCTGCTGGCGGCGATGGCGGATGACTCCCGCAGGCTGTACGGGCTGCAGTTCCACCCCGAAGTGGTCCACACGCCGCGTGGGACCGAGGTGCTGGCGGCCTTTGCGCTGGCCGTGTGTGGTTGTCGCGGCTCCTGGACGATGGAGGGCTTTGCCGATACCGCCGTCGCCGCGATCCGCGCGCAGGTGGGACCCGCGGGCCGCGTGCTGTGCGCGTTGTCGGGCGGCGTCGATTCGACCGTGACCGCCGCGCTGCTGCACCGGGCCATCGGCGATCGGCTGACGTGCGTGTTCGTCGACAATGGGCTGTTGCGCCACGAGGAGGCGGCGGAGGTCGAGCGACTGTTTGCCGAGGGGCTCGGCCTGCCGCTCGTCACCGTCCACGCGGCCGACCGTTTTGTGACCGCGCTCGCTGGCGTGGTGGACCCCGAGGTCAAGCGCAAGCGCATCGGCAGCCTGTTCATCGACGTGTTCGACGACGCGGCCCAGGCGAGCGGCCAGACCTTCGACTTTCTCGGCCAGGGCACGCTATACCCTGACGTCATCGAGTCCGTGTCGTGGCAGGGGCCGTCGGTGACCATCAAGAGCCACCACAATGTCGGCGGGCTGCCGGCTCGCATGCGGATGCGGCTGGTCGAGCCTTTGCGCGAGTTGTTCAAGGACGAGGTGCGGCGCTTGGGTCGCACGCTGGGGCTGCCCGGCTGGCTGGTCGAGCGCCAACCGTTCCCCGGGCCGGGGCTCGCCGTGCGCGTGCTGGGCGAGGTGACGGCCACGCGATTGGAGCTGTTGCGCCGCGCCGACGCCATCGTCCGGGCCGAGATCGAGGCGTGGCCGGGCCATCGCGACCTGTGGCAGTGGTTCGCGGTGCTGCTGCCGGTGCAGTCGGTCGGCGTCATGGGCGACCAGCGCACCTACGAGGCGTGCTGCGTGGTGCGCGCAGTTACTTCACAAGATGGGATGACGGCCGATTGGGCCGATCTGCCGCGCGACGTGCTGGGGCGCATCGGACGGCGTGTGGTAAACGAGGTGCGCGGCATCAACCGGGTGGCGTATGACGTGAGCAGCAAGCCGCCGGCAACGATTGAATGGGAGTAGGGGCTGCGCCGACAACTTCGGCGCAGCGCTGCGTTGACGCCTCGCCGCTGACCAAGCACCATCCCCGCGCCCGCCTGCACCGGGTGCCGAGCCCGCCATGCCGTTCCGCCCGCCGTTGACCCGCGCCCGCGCGCGCTTGCTCGCGAACGGCCTCGCACTCCTGCTTGCATGTGGCCTCGCACCCGGCGCCCACGCCCAGACGCCGCCGCCCGAGCCCGCCGTGCTCAAGCTAGCGTCCGTCGCGCCCGACAAGACGCCGTGGTCCGAACTGCTCAAGAAATTCAAGACCGAAGTCGAAGCCAAGACCGCCGGCCGCATTCAGGTCAAGCTCTACCTCGGCGGCCAGCTCGGCGACGAGAACGAGACCGTCATCAAGTGCAAGCGCGGCCAGATTCAAGGGGTCGGCGCTTCGACGGGGGCGCTGTCGAGCCAGGTGCCCGAGGTCAACGTCGTCGAACTGCCGTACCTGTTCCGCACCGAGAAGGAGGCCGACACCGTCATCGACAGCGCGCTCGACGCTCCGTTGCGCGAGGCGTTCGCCAGCTACGGCTTCCAACTCGGCTTCTGGAGCGAGAACGGCTTTCGCAGCTTTGGCACGAAGGACGATTTCGTCAAGACGCCGGCCGCGCTCAAGGGCAAGAAAATGCGCTCGCAGGAGTCGTTCGTTCACCTCGAGACCTGGAAGGCGCTGGGAGCCTCGCCCGTGCCGGTGCCGACGACCGAGGTGCTCACCGCGCTGCAGCACGGCACCGTCGATGGCTTCGATCAGGCGCTGCTCTACACGATTGCGGCCAACTGGGCGTCAAGCATCAAGTTCTATACGGTTTCGAACCACATCTACCAGCCCGCCCTCATCGTCTACAACAAGCCGTGGTTCGACAAGCTGGCGCCCGACCTGCAGCAGGTGCTGATCGAGCAAGGCAAGGCGATGCAGGACTTCGGCCGCAAGAAGGTTCGCAAGATCACCCCGCAACTGCTCGACTTGATTCGTGGCCAGGGCGTGGCGATCTACGAACTGACCGCGGCCGAGAAGGTGCCGTTCGAGAAGGCGACGTTCGGCGTCCGCGCGGCGTTTCGTCGCACGCAGGGCGCCAAGGCGGCGGCGTTGCTCGACCTGGCCGAGAGGGCACTCAGCAAGCTGCGCGGCGGCAAGTAGCCTACGATGGCGGCGCCGCCCTCCCCCACCGCTGCGAGCCTGCGGGCCGTGCCGGGGTTCGTGCGCTCGCTCGACCGCATCGATCGGGGCATCTACCGCGCCGAGCAGATCGTCGCCGGTGTCGCGTTTGGCGCGATGATTGCCGTAATGGCGCTGAGCGTCGCGCACCGGGTGTTTTCGCGGGAGGAGGGTCGCCTGTCGACGGCGCTGCTGCGCGTCCTGCACGGCCTCGGCATCGCGGCGGAAGCGTCGACGATCCACGGCCCCGTCGGCCTGGCGCTCAACCTCGTGTTGGCGTATGGCTTTGCGTGGCTGGTTCTGCGCACCCGCAAGGCCGCCATCACGCTGACGCCCGCCCACGCGTTGCTGTGGGCTGTGCCGCTGACGGCGGGGCTGGCGGGCGCCATTTGGCTCATGCTGGCCTTGCTGCCCAACGGCCTGGTGTGGGGGCCGGCGGTCGCGCTGGCGTGCATGTTGTGGTGCGGTTTTCTCGGCGCGTCGCTCGCCACCTACGCCAAGAAGCACCTGGCCCTCGAGATGGCCGACAAGATCTGGCCGGCAAGCTGGCAGCCCGCCGTCAAGGGCCTCGCGATGGCGCTGACAGCCGCGGCAACCGGCGTGCTGCTCTGGCTCGCGTGGCTGTCGATCGCGGCCCACTTCGCGGCCTGGCAGCAGAATCCGCTGACGGGCCAGTTGCTGCCGACCGAGATTCCCAAGTGGACCGTCTTTACCGTGCTGCCGTGGACGTTCGCGCTGATGACGCTGCGCCTGGCAGGTGAGGCCGCCCGACTCTGGCTGGGCGTGCAGGCCCCACCCTCTGCCGAGGGCGAGGCCTAGCGATGGGCGGGCTTTTCGCAGCCATCCTCGGCGGGCTCGCGGCGCTCGGCGTGCCGCTTTTCGTGCTGGTGGGCGCGGCCACGGCGCTGTGCTTCCTGCTGTTCACCGACGACCACCGCACCGTGAGCTCCCTGCTGCCGATGGTGCAGGCGATGGAGCAGCTCCTGACGCGCCAGGAGTTCCTCGCGATCCCGCTTTTCATGGCGTCCGGCGCGATCATGACGGCGGGCGGCATTGCCGAGCGGTTGGTCGAGGTCGCCAAGGCCGGGCTCGGCTGGCTGCCGGGCGGACTGGCCGTCGCTGCGGTCGCGGCGTGCATGTTTTTTGCGGCGATCTCTGGCAGTTCTCCCGTCACTCTGATCGCCGTCGGCTCGATCCTGTTGCCTGCGATGGTGAAGTCGAACTATCCCGAAGACTTCGGCCTCGGCCTGTTGACCACCGCCGGGTCGCTGGGCTGTCTGGTGCCGCCGTCGATTTCGATGCTCATCTATGCCATCAGCATCACGTCGAGTTCGGCGCGCGTGGACCCGCAGGACCTGTTCCTTGCCGGCCTGCTGCCCGCCGCGCTCATCGGCGGCATGCTCTCCGTGTACGCGATCTGGAAGGGCCGCTCGATCCCCGGCGGTCGCGCACCCTTCGACGGCGCCAAGTTTCTGGCCGCAGTGCGCAACGGCGTGTGGGCGCTGCTGCTGCCGGTCCTCGTGCTCGGCGGCATCTATGGGGGCCTGTACACGCCGTCGGAAGCGGGCGGCGTGGCGGCGGCCTACGCACTGTTCGTGACGGGTGTCGTGTACCGCGAACTCACGTTGAAGGGTGCGCTCACCGTGCTGGTCGAATCCGCCACGTTGATGGGCTCGCTGTTGCTGATCATCGTGCTGGCGTTCGGCCTCAACGAATTTCTGGCCGACATCCAGATCCAAGACAAGATCATGGAACTGCTCAAGCGGCTCGACCTCGGCCCTGCGGGGTTCCTGTTGCTTGTCAACGTGTTGCTTGTCGTGGTTGGCGCGCTGATGGACTCGATCTCGTGCACCCTCATCTTCGCACCGATGCTGGCTCCCGTGGCCTACGAACTCTATGGCATCGACCCGCTGCACTTCGGCGTGGTGTTCGTCATCAACATGGAGATCGGCTACCTGATGCCGCCCGTGGCCACCAACCTGTTCGTCGCAGCGGCCGTGTTCAAGAAGCCGTTCGGCTACGTCACCCGCGCCGTGCTGCCGACGCTGGCGATGACGTGTGGGGCGCTGGTGGTGTTCATGTACGTGCCGACCTTGTCGGTGGCGCTCGTGCGGGCCCAGCATGGCCAGCCGATGACGCTGGCGTTCCCGTGGGACGGCAAGCAGGCGCAGCAGGACGCCGCCGACGTCGAGGCCGCCATGGCGCTGGATGCCGCCGATTCTTTGTCAGATGCTCCGACCGCGACGACGGCCGCCCCCGCCGGCACGCCTGCCGCGAGCGCCAAGCCTGCGGCGCTGGACTTGGGGGCGATCACGGCGGGTGCCTTTGCCGACGACGAGGGTGAAGCAGACCTGGCAGGTCCAGCGACTGCGGTTGATCTGGGTGTTGGGCCCAGCCCGGGTGTACCATGACATGTGCTTCCCACTGCATCGCCGCACTGGTCGCCGCTGCGATTCTCGCGCCGGGCCTGGTCTACGCCGAGGCGGTCGCAGAGCCGGGCGTCCCCACGCCGACTGCCGGCGCGGCAGCACACGTTGCCGTCGAACCGCCCGGCACCAAGCTCAAGTTCACCGGCTACGTGCAGGGGCGCTTCGAGTGGCACGCCGACGCCCACGACGGCCTCGATGCCGGCGGCAAGGTCCAGAGCACCACCCAGTTCCTCGTGCGGCGGGCGCGCCTCAAGGCCGACGCGACATCGACACACGGCCAGGCCATGCTGCAGATCGACGCGACGGGCAAGGGCGTCGCGCTCAAGGACGCCGAGGCGAGCCTGCTCGACACGTGGACGCCGGCCAAGGTCAAGCTCACGGTCGGCCAGTTCAAGTGGCCGTTCGGCTACGAGATGGTGCAGTCTTCGGGCGAGCGTGAGTTCCCAGACCGGACGAGGATGTGGAAGGCCGTGTTCCCCGGCGAGCGCGACCGCGGCCTGCGTGTCCAAGGGCAGTGGGGGCCGGCGAAGGCGATCTTCGCGCTGGTCAACGGCAACGGCATCGACGACGCGCTTTACCTGAACAACGACCCGAACGCGTTCAAGGACGTGGTCGGCCGGTTGGCGTTCGAGGCGAATTTTGCCGGTGCCACGCTGGCGGGCGGGCTGTCGGCGTACTCGGGTCGCTCCCTGCGCACGACGGCGGCCGTTGCGGCGAAGGTCGGCGGCAAGGATGCGGACGGCGACGGCAAGGTAAGTGGCCTCGAGTTGGCACAGACTGCAGCGGTGCCCGCGTCGAACCGGCGCTTCGACATCCTGCGCCTCGGCGTCGATGTGCAGGCCTCGGTCGCGGTGCCCCACCTCGGGCGGCTTGCCGTCAAGGGCGAGGGGCTTTTCGTGCGCGACAGGCACGCAGCCAGGGGCGACGTGACCCCGGATGCCGCCAAGCACGTCGAATCCCGCGGCTGGTCTTTGCTCGTCATGCAGAACCTGCCGCAGTCATTCGCGCTGCTTTTGCGGGCCGATGGGTGGGACCCGGACACGGCGAAGGACACCGACGCGACGACGACGCTGGGCGGCGGGCTGCTGTGGGCGCCGGTGCCACAGGCGAAGCTCGTCGCGGTGTATGAGCGGCCGTTGGCGCAGGCACTCGGGACGGCAGCCGGGGCGCTCGAAGCGCTGACGGTGCAGGTGCAGGGCGGGTTCTAGCCGTCTCGCACCCACCCTGCATGTGCTCAGCCGCGACGCGGGCCCGCAGAGGTGCCTCTTGCCACGTCGACCTGCGCGTGCACTGAATCGGCGGCACGGAGCTCGCATGCCCACCACGACCCTCATCCTCGGCGGCGGCGTCGGCGGCGTTGTCGCCGCCCACACCCTGCGCGGCAAGCTGCCGGCCGCGCACCGCATCGTCCTCTTCGACCGCGCGCGGGACCACCTGTTCGCGCCGTCCCTGCTGTGGCTGCTCGTCGGCGACCGCACGCCCGAGCAGATCGTGCGGCCGCTCGACCGGTTGCAACGCAAGGGCATCGAGGTCGTGCACGCGGACATCGACGCCATCGACCCCGCCGCGCGCACGGTAACGGCAGCCGGCCAGACGTGGCACGGGGACCACCTCATCGTCGCGCTCGGCGCCCAGCTCGACGCTTCCGGATGCCCGGGTCTCGCCGAGGCGGGCCACACCTTCTACACGCTCGACGGTGCCCGGCAGGCGCGCGATGCCGTGCGTGCGTTCCGCGGAGGCAGGGTCGTGGTGCTGACCGCGGCGCCGGCCTACAAGTGTCCAGTCGCGCCCTACGAAGCCGCGATGTTGGTCGAGGCCCACCTGCGCGCCCGCAAGCTCGCCGCGCCGTGGCAGGTGGACGTCTACGCCGCCGAGGCCGCGCCGATGGGCGTCGCCGGTCCCGCGGCCGGGGCGGCGGTGTGCGAGATGCTGGCGGGCAAGGGCATCGGCTATTTCCCCCAGCATCAGGTCACTGCAGTCGAGAGCACCGCACGCAGCATCCGGTTTGAGAACGGGGCCGTGGCTGACTTCGACCTGCTGCTGTATGTGCCACCCCACCGGGCGCCCGCTGTGGTCCGCGCGGCCGGCATGTGTGCGGACTCCGGCTGGATCGCCGTCGACCGCCTCACACTCGCGACGCGCTGGCCCGGCGTGTGGGCGCTCGGCGACGTGACCAGCATCCCGCTCGCGCTCGGCAAGCCGCTGCCCAAGGCGGGCGTGTTCGCGCATGGGCAGGCCGACGCGGTGGCGACCAACCTGGCGCGCGCCGTGTTGGGCAAGGGCAAGGCCGCCGTGTTTGACGGCACGGGCGAGTGCTTCATCGAGACCGGCGACGGACGCGCGGCCCTGGGGCGCGGCAAGTTTTTCGCGGAGCCCCTGCCCGAGATGACCCTGCACGAGCCGAGCCACGCGCTCCATCTGGCCAAGGTGGTGTTCGAGAAGGGATGGCTGCGGCGGTGGTTTTGAGTGCCGGCGGACATGCCCGGCTTGCCTGGACAGCGGCAACGCGTACTTCCGGGCTGGTATCAAGTCCCGTCAATCGGAAGATTCACAAGCTCTCACCCCCGCAAGAACGCCCCGCGCTCTGCCCCGAACAACTCCTGGGCGCGCGCAAAATCGTCGGGTCGGCCGATATCGAGCCAGCGCCCATGCCCCCAGTCGAACGTCCCGATCGGGTCGCCCTTGGCCAGCATCGTGTGCATCAACTGGTCGAAGCCGAACGCCTCGCCTTGCGGAATGTGGTCGAGCACCCGCTTGTGCATCGCGTAGACGCCCATCGAGACCAGGAAGTCGTACTCCGGCTTCTCGCGAAAGCCCGTGACCACGCCGTCGGGTCCGCGCTCCAGCACCCCGAGGTCGACCTTGACGTGGCGCGGGTACGTGGCGACGGTCAGCGTGCGCCCACTGTTGGCGTGGGCCTGCGCCAAGGCGCTGAAGTCGAGGTCGGTCAGCACGTCGCCGTTCAGCAGCAGGAAGACGTCGGGCAGGCGGTCCGCGAGCAACCACAACGGCCCGACCGTGCCGAGCGGGCGTTCCTCGCGGCAATACTGCAGGTCGAGGCCGAAGCGGCTGCCGTCGCCGAGCACGGCTTCGATGAGGTGCGCCAGATAGCCCGTTGAAACGAGCACGCGGTCGATGCCGTGGCTGGCGAGTTGGGTCAGCAGGATTTCGGCAATGCTCTCGCGCCCGATCGGCACCAGCGGCTTGGGGATGACCGCCGTCAACGGCCCCAGACGCGAACCGAGGCCACCGGCGAGCAGCACGGCCGTGCGCAGGGCCGCCGTCACGCCGCACCTCCGGCAGTCGCCGGTGCGACCACAACAGGGAGCGGTCGTTGGGCGCGGACGGCATCGCGCAGGGCGTCGACCACGTCATCGACCTCGTCGTCGCGCAACGTCGGATAGAGCGGCAGCGTCAGCAGACGCGGGGCGAGCGCGTCCGTGTGCGGCAGGCGCTCGGCAACCACGCGCTCGCTGCGGCGGTGCCAACTGAACGTGTGGATCGGCGGGTAGTGGATGGACGTCTGGATGCCGGCCGCCTTCATCGAATCCTGCACGGGCGTCCTCTCGACGCCAGTGGGCAGGACGACCGGCAGGATGTGCCACGCGGTACGCCCCTGCGGCAGACGGTTTGCGAACGGCACGCCGACTTCGGGCAAAAGCGCAGCCAATCGGTCATGGTAGCGCGCCACGACTTCGGCACGCCGCCGGTTGCCCTCGGGCAGGCGCCGCAGTTGGCTCAGGCCGAGGGCCGCGCGCATCTCGTCGAGCCGGTAGTTCCAGCCGAGTTCGACGACATCGTAGCTGTAGGCATGGCCCTTGTGGCGGTCCAGCGTGACCGTCGTCATGCCGTGCGACCGCAGCAGCCGGATGCGCTGGGCGAGGTCTGCGCGCCGCGTCACCAGCATGCCTCCCTCGCCGGTGGCAAGGTTCTTGTTGGAGAAAAACGAGTACGCGCCCACCTCGCCGCAGGAGCCCAGCGCCCGCACGGTGCCGGCGCCGTCGAGAATGGCGTCGGCGAGCGGACTGTGCGCCGCATCTTCGACCACGGCGATGCCGCGCTGGGCGCACGCCGGCAGCAGGCGGGCCAGATCGCACGGTTGGCCGGCGTAGTGCACCGGCACGACGGCGCGAGTGCGTGGGGTCACTTTGGCGAGCACGTCGTCGACGTCGAGCGTGAGGTCGTCAGGCCCGACCACGTCGGCGAGCACGACGGTCGCTCCGGTGTACAGCGCCGCGTTGGCCGACGCGACGAAGGTAAGGCTCGGCACGATGACCTCGTCGCCCGGCCCAATGTCGAGGGCGGCCAGCGCGAGGTGCAGGCCGACCGTACAATTGGCGACAGCAAACGCGTACGGCGGGGCGACCGGGTCCAAGGCTTCGGCAAAGGCGGCTTCGAATTCGGCAGTCTTCGGTCCCATCGTGAGCCAATTCGACTGCAGCACCTCGATCACGGCGGCGTGGTCATCGGGGTGCAGGCGCAGGTCAGACAGCGTGATTTTCCACATCGGAACCTCGCAGGCAAAGAGGCGGCAGGATGCGCGGGACGGCAAGCGCCTTCAAGGGGAAAGGCTGGCCGGGGATCCGGGGTCGGCGCAACTGCGGCCGTGGGGCGACAACCATGTCCACATCCACCGGCGCAACGCTCACGAGTCGGGCACCATGCGCCCGGCCACCACGGACGCGAGCACCGTGGCAAGCCTGCCGGCGGCATCGCAGGCAGACAGCCCGACCAGCCGGCGCTCGATCTGGCGCTGGCGCCCGGCCTGAAACTCGCCCAGCACGAACGTCGCCAAGGTGTCGATGTCGCTCACGCCGGCCTGGACGCCGCCCCCGCACCGTTCGAGCAGTTCAGCGGACTCCGGGTTGTCGGAAACGCTCAGGATGGGCCGCGGGCTGCCGAGGTAGTCGTACAGTTTGGACGCGATCCGTTGGCGCGCGCCCGGCTCGGCGACGTACACGAGCACGTCGGCGGCCTCCATCAGCGGGCCCGTTGCGGGATACGGCACGGCCGGCACGCGCACGATCGCGTCAGCCACCCCGAGATCCGTGGCCCGTTGCAGCGCACGCGTGCCAAACGGCCCTGTCGTCGCGATCTGGACTGCGCCCCGCGGCACTCCGCGCGCGACGAGTTGACCGAGCAGTTCGACGAGCGGGTCCGCCACCCGGAACCGCGAGAAGTTGCCCAGGTGCAGCAGGGTGAAGCGATCGAATCCGCCGTGGTGGCCGTGGCCCGTCAACTCGCGGTCGAAGGCGTTGCGCAGCAGGCTGAACCGCGCCGCTGGCACGTCTGGGTAGAAAGCCCGGTAGTCGGCGAGGCTCGTCTCCGTGTTGACCAGCACATGGGCGGCCGGCTCGATGCAGGCGCGCTCGAGCGCGTCCTCCAGCCAGCGGATCGGCCCCAGCCGGCGCGGCCGCCGCAAGTCGCACGGCGCCCAGATGTCGCGAAAGTCCTGCACCAGCGGCAGGCCGGCGGCGTGCGCGACCCGGGCACCCACGAGGCTCGCCGCAAATGGGTCGGCGTTGACGACGACCGCCTCGCACTCGGGGTATTGGTCCAGCGCATCCCAGGCCGCCCGTTCCGCGTGCGCCATGTCGGGGCTGTGCTCGCCGAGCGGCACGAGTTCGGCTTGCTCCAGCAGCCACGCTGGCAGCAGGCGCTCGTGCCATGGCACCCGGCGGGGCGGCGGGGCCAGGGCGATGGGATCCTGGCGACTCCGCAGGGCCCGCCACGTGGGTGCCGCGCGCTTGCTGTAGGTCCGCAGCACCGGCGTAGCGGGCGGGACGTGGGCGCACATGCCGAGGTCGACCGCGTCGCTCGGCCACAGATCGCAGACCACGACGGGTTGCCAACCGTGCGTGGGCAGGTGGCGCGCGAACTTCAGCGGTCGCAACGCGCCGACCTGCGTGTGCGGGGCGAAGTACGGCGTGAGATAGAGGAACCGGCGCAGCCCCACGAGCGCCCTACGCCTCGGCCGTGGGTTGGCAGTCGCCGGCTGCGGTCGCGTCCGCGTCGGCGCGTGCGACGCCACCCGACTGCGCGACGGCAGCGAGCGGCTCGGGTGCCGCGTCGATGCGCACGCCCTTCGGCGGAGAATAGCCCTTGGCGCCACGAAACTTGGCGAGTGAGCACATCGCCACGTGCTTCCACGTCCACGGCACGAGGTGCTCCCAGGCCAGGTTCCACTTCGCGCGCGGTGAAGGGTGATCGGCCAGCTTGCGCGGGTGCTCCGCGTAGTGGTCGAGCGCCACCTGGTAGGCGCGTTCGTAGGCCGCGTACACGACGTCGGGCGCCACCCGGCCGCGCGCTCGTTGCGCCGCACGCTCGCCGAACGTCCGCCGCATCACCGGGTCCGTCAGCAACTGCACGACGCCGTGGCCGAGGTTGTGGACCCGCTTCTTGTCGTCGGGCACCAAGAGGCCGTCCCAATCGTGCTTGACCTGAAAGCTGACGCCCATCCCGTCATCGACCGCAACCACGGGCACGCCGCACCACAGTGCTTCCGAGATGACCTGCCCGTACGTCTCGGACAGGGACGCGTACATGAACACGTCGGCGTGCCCATAGAAGTCGCGCGTGTCGCGGTGGGGCTTCTCGCCGGGAAACTCCGTGCGGTGCCCCACGCCCAGGGACTGCGCGAGTTGCTTGAATTCCTCGTGCTCGAGGCCGTCGCCGACCAGCGTGAGCGAGGCGGTCGGTACGGCGGGCAGCACGTGGTGGGCAAAGGCCCGGATGACCTTGTCGATGTCCTTCTCGCGCGCGTGGCGGCACACGACAATGATGCGCCCTCCTTTGGAAAAATCCGCCCGGAACGGGTCGGGCCCCAGCGGCTGGTCGAAGATGCGGACGTCGATGGGGCGCGGAATCACGTGGAGCGGGACTTCGAGGCCCTTGTTCTTCCAGTAGTTCTCCAGCCCCTGGCACTGCACGATGAGGCCGTCGCCCGAGTTGTAGACGCGCGCAAACGAGCGCTCGACCGTCCACGCAAGCCACGACCAGAACTCACGCGCCGCCTTGATTTTATAGATCTTGTTCGGCAGGAGGTGCTGGGCGAAGGCGGGCAGGTAGATCGTGTTCGTGTTCACGCACGGGATGCCGTGGAGCTCGCGCATCATCGGCGCCCAGTGCATGAGCAGCGAGTTGGCGTGGCTGTGCACGACGTCGATCGGAGGTCGCTGCCGGAACACCTGGGGCGGCCACGGCAAGGGAATCCGCACGCCGGGGTGCGCGTCGAAGTCCATCGCGTCGAGCAGGATCGAGCCGGGCAGTGCATGGGGTTCGTCGGGTCCCGGCCGCGGACCGACCAGCGTGACGGCGTGGCCGCGCGCCTCGAGGTAGCGCTTGAGCGCCTGCGTAGCGAGCGAGGGGCCGTTGGCGAACGTGACGACCGGGTAGTCGGTGAGGATGCCGATGCGCATGGGAACCTCAGTCAGGCGAACAGTTCTCGCGTGGACGCCGGGCGGTGGGTGGCGCGCCAACGCCGCACGACGCGGGCGATGGCCTCGATCAGGCTGGGCTTGCCATAGTCGAGCGGATGCACCGCGAGGCGAACCACGCGCCGACGCGCGAGCACGGGCGCGGCCACGGCGGCATACGCGAGCGAGCCCAGGTGCCTCGGCACGGAGCGCGAGGCGAACGACAGCGCAGGGCAAACCTCCTTGCGGCGCGCGGCGAGATCGTACACCGCGAAGTGATCCTCGCAAGTGTTCAATCCGAGGTCGAGCGCAGCGGAGCGCACCGCCGCGTTGTCGAGCCACGCCGGCGCCACGAAGCCGCTCGGGCGCACCCCAAAGGCGCGCTCCATCATGGCGAGGCCGCGCTGCAGCCGCTCGCGGGCGGCGGCCCCATCAAGGTCGAGGAACTCGCCTTCGCCCGCCGTCAGCCAGCGCCCACGCCAGCCGTGCGGCGCGTCGGCAAGGTGGGTGTAGCCGTGCAGTTGCAGTTCGTCGCGCGGACCCAGTTCAGCCTGCAGCCGCCGGCAGAACGCGGGCTCGGCATCGAGCGGCGCGTGCCCATGGAAGTCGGGCACGACCAGCAGCGTCAGGGCATCTACACCGAGCCGGCGCAGGTGGCCGAGCGCCTCGAACACGAGCGGAGCGTGGGCGGGCGTGACGTCGTGCAGGCTGATGAGGGCGGTCGGCATCGGGAACAGGCCCTGCAAATTGCGTGCCGGGTCGAGCCGCCGGCGTCGGCACGGAAGCAAGGGCGCGCGGGCCACCGAACGCGGCGTGCCGGGCGCGGGCGCGCGAGGGCTGGGGTGCGGCGCGCGGAGCAAGGATACCAGCACGCTGGAGTATGGCTACGCCACCTTGACGGCGACGACGGCATGTTCGCAATGTCCCGGCACCTCGACCCGCGCCACCTCGCCGGGCAAGGCCACGCTGCCGCTCGCCACGTGGGCCACCACGACACCGCCGGCGACCACCCAAGGTTTCCCGCGCGCCAGCCACGGGAGCGGCGCCCACACCGCCCGGCTCGTCGCGACGTCGAACCCGGCGTCGATGTGCGCCTCTTCAAGGGGCCGGGCCACGACCCGCACCCGCCGGGCTCCCACGCAGTCGGCCGCCAGTTCGATGAACACGGCACGCTTGCCCCGCGGCTCGACCGCCACCACGTGGGCCGCCGGAAAGCACAGCGCGAAAAGCAGAGCCTCCAGCCCGGCGCCAGCGCCGACATCGAGCACGCGCGTGGGGTCTCGGCCAAGCGTCTGGCGGGCCACGGCGGCGGCGGTCAGCGCTTCGTGCAAGTGGGCTGCGTACGCGTCCGGGCGGGCGTCGCCGACCAGATTTGTGCGTGCATTGTGGCGCAGCAGCAGCGCGTGCAGGGCACCACAGCGCGCGTCGACGTCGGGCGGCACCTTCAGCCCGAACGCCGTTGCCAGGGCGTGGACCCGCAGCTTCACGGGGCCGCAGCCGGTGCGGCCTTCTGCTCCGCCTGCATCCGCTCGAGTTCCTTGCTGGCCGTGTCTATCGCCTTGTCGATGGCCTGCTTCAACGTTTCGGCGTCGGCGCCCGCCCGGGCCACCATTTTGTCGCGCAGGGCGACGGCCACTTCCTTGCGCCCGGAAGCCACGTGGACCATCGCGAGCATCCCGACCACGTCGGGGTCTGGCTTGTCCGCCGTGCCGTCTTTCGGCAGTGCCGCCTCGAGCACGATCTGGGCGCGGGCCGCGTCGCCCATTTGCAGGAACGCCCCCGCCACCTCGATGGGCTTGAGCACCGCGTCTGCGATCAGTAGTTGCCCGTCCTTGACGGCAGCGTCCCCTTGGCCCGCCGCGGCGAGCGCCACGAGTCGCAGCATCTGCGCTTCGCGATCGGCCTTGTTTTTTGCGACGACGGCGTCGATCTGGCCGAGCGCGTCTCGGGCCTTGCCGGCCTGCACCATCAACTGGGCCTGCAGCAACGCGATGCGGTCGCCGTTCGCGCCGCCCTTGAGGCCTTCGAGCGCAGAGATCGCCTCGGGCACCTTGCCGAGCCGGCGCAACAGGTCGGCGCGCAGCAGGCCCAGTTGGGGACTGGTCGGGTCGGCGGTGTGGGCCTCCTCGGCCAAGGTCAGCGCTTTTTCCTCCTGCTTGCTCTCCATCAACGCGGTCACCAACGCGAGCACGAAGCGCTCGTCGTCGAACCCACGATTGGCGGCCTGCAGTACCGGCACGGCCTCAGCCGCCTTGCCACCCTGCCGCAGGATTTCGGCGAGGATCAGCGCCGCATCGGGGTCCTTGTGCTGGTCCACGGCTTGCCGCAGCGACGCGATGGCGGCCGCAACATCTTGGTTGAGCAGGTGGAGTTGGCCGACGGCGGCGCGCGCACCGGGGACTTTCGGGTCTGCCGCCACGGCCTTGTCGAGCAGTGCCTTGGCCTCGGCGACTGCGGCGGCCTTTTGCGCGGCCGGCAGCGTCTGGACGCGCTGCGCCAACAGGACGCCCTTGGCCACCATCGCTTCCGGCAGGGTCGGCCACTTCTTGAGCACGGCAGCGGCGCGCTGCATGGCGGGCACGGCGCGGTCGAGGCTCGACGTCACCTCGACGAGGTAGAGCTGCGCGATGGGGTCGTCCTGGCGGCGCAAGGCCTCGTCGCACGCGGCGATGCCCTTGTCGTGCATGCCCTGATCGATGTCGGCGGCGCCCGTGCCGAACAACGCAGGCGCAAACCCCGGCACCAGCGCGTCCGCCGCGGCAAAGTCGAGGCGCGCCGCGGCATGGTCACCCCGCAAGCGCGCCGCCTGGCCACGGACGACCAACCACGTCGCGATCGCCTCGGAGTCGGACACCCCCACGGGCTGGGTCATCGGGCCGGCGGGCGGCGTCGCAATGGTGGCAAACGGTTCTGCGATGTGGGCGCCGGCACGCACGCCGAAGCGCGAGCGCCCAAGCATGACCGGCGTCTGCAGGCCGGCGCCTTCGCGGACGATTTCGGCACGCTCCCCGCGCGCGGTCAGCAGGGCGCGACACAGGAACGCGGCCTCGATCGGATGGACCGGCTCCGCCTTACCGGCCTGGATGTCGTCGAACAGGCGCGCGGTCGAGACCACGGCGGCCTTGCGACGCTTCCAGGGCGACACCGGCTGGAGCTTGCCAGGCCCCACCAGCGCCGCGCACGCCGCCAGCGTGGCCGGCGTGTCCTTGGCCAGCCGTGCGGCGGTGATGAGCGCAGGCCCAGGCGTACCGGGCAGTTCTGCGCCGGCGCCGGTGAGCCCCGCCGCAGCGAGCCGCGCGCCGGGCGTATCGGACACCGCGGTCGGCAAGGTCGACGAGTCGGGGCCCGGCGCTGTTGGTCCCCCGCGCAACAGGACCACGACGCCCCCCACGCCCGACAGGCCGAGCGCCGCGACCAGCACGAGCGCAACTGTGCGCACCATCGGCCTGCGCGGGCTCCGGGCGTCCTGCGGTCCCAAGCTCTTGTCGAGCCGCCGCATGCACTGCGGGCAGCGCGGATCGAGTGCATCCAGCGGACTGACGTTGCGGTCACAGGCGGGGCAGAACAGGTCCATCGGGCCTCAATGTCGCGCTGGCGGGCGCTGGCAGGAGCGGCTGGGGTGCGCACGGGGCAGCCGCCGTTTGGTGCGGCCGAGCCTTCACCCGCGCGGTCTCAAGCGGTCGAAGTGGGCGCGCATTCCGCCCGGGTCGTCGGTGATGCACGCGGCGACGCCTTCGCTGTGAAGGCGCTCCCAATGCTGCGGCAGGTTGGCGGTCCACGCCCACACCGGCCAAGGCGCCTCGCGCCATCGGGCCATGCGCTCAGGCGTAACGAGGGCGTGCTCCGGATGCACCGACGCGAGCGGCAGTTCGACCGGTGCCACGAGGTCATGCCAGTCGCCGCCCTCCTGGCTCTCAACCAGCGCGCCGAGCCGGAAACCCAGCCCCCCCTGGTGAAGCCGTTCGAGCGGCGCGCGGTGAAAGGACGACACGACCCAGCGGGCGTGCTCGACTGCGGCGGCGGCCCGCCCGAAGGCCTCTGCCAACGCGGTGCCGTTCGCCAGCGCCACGTCGACCTTCAACTCGGCATTGGCCAGGCAGCGGCCCGCCCCGAGCAGGGCGAGTACTTCGTCGAAGTGGGGGATCGCGGCGCTCGATCCGTTGGGCCCTGCCACCCTCAGCCGGCGCAGGTCACGAAACGGCACGACGCGCAACGGCAGATCGCGGCCCGTCAGCCGACCCAGGTGGTCGTCGTGGAACAACACGAGTTCGCCGTCGCAGGTGCGCTGTACGTCGAACTCCACGCCGTCCGCCCCCTCTTCCAAGGCAATGCGCAGGGAATCCAACGTGTTTTCTGGCGCGAGCCGGCGCGCGCCGCGATGTCCGATGTTCAGCATGGCGGGGACCGAAGGCGACCGGTCAACCGGCCTGGTCGGCGTCGAAGGTCAGGATGTCGGTCTGCAACAGCAGGAACAGAACGTGCAGCAGCGCCAACCTTTGTGGCCGGTTGTTCATGCACTCGTCGTAGGCCTCGCGCGGCGTCTTTGCTGTCATCAGGCTCGACAGGGCCTTCGTCTCGCGCCCGCCCAGCCGCAGGGAATTCACGCTGATCAACGGGTTCTTCGTGCGGTAGGCGTGCCGGTCGAGCTTGTCTTCGAACATCGGCTCCAGCACCGACAAGGGCACGCGCTCGCGCACACCTTCGGCCAGTACGCCGACCGGGTCGATGTCGAGCGGCACGATGTCGACGGGCGGCGTCATCCCCTCGTACCAGGCGTAGGTGCCGGAATCCCAACCAAACGCATCGATGAATTTCGCGCGCAGCTGGCGTTCGAGCACCTGGTACAACTGGAAGGGCTTGATGAGGTTCAGGCCAATCAGCAGGTCGCCGAGCCGGCCGCCGGTCGATTTCGCGCGTGCCAGGGCCATGTCGATATCGGACTGGCTGATGAAGCCGTTGGCGACCATGAACGGCCCGAGCAACTCGCCGTGCTGGTTCGACGCGATGTACTGGGCGCAGCCACGCCGGAAATACAACGACTTGACCATTTCGCCGCGCCGCAATTCAAGGCATCCGGTGCCCCGATTGGCGTACGTCTGGTACACCAACCGCAGGAACGCCCACTGGTTCAAGGCGCCCGCCTGCGCCGGCGCACCCGGCCCCGCTTCGAGGTGAGCCACCGTCGGTATCAGCACCGCGATCGACCGGACCGCCTGCCACGGCCCCTCGTTCAGGCTCACGAAATCGTCGGGGCTGGCGGTGCGCGCGCGCAGCATGGCTTCGAGGTTGTGCTGGGTAAGCGGCCCGAACTCCTGGCCGTCGCCGGTGCGCAGCCGAAACACGGGCGGCGGCGTCGCCTTGGCCAAGGATGCCACCGTGTAGCTGACCGGTTCGTTGCGCCCCAAGGGCGGAAAGCCTGTGCCGCTGAGCCGATCCTTCGCGCCCAATGTGTCGAACTCGCGCTCCCCCGTCCTCCGTGTGGCAGGCTGGCTAAGATAGCCCACATGCGCAGGGTCGGCCTCCGCGTTCCCACTTCCCGGCCGCGCAACGATCGCGCTGCGATTGCCTGTAGCGGTTTCCGTCGATCCGGCGAGATCGACGGGCTGGGATCCCCGGGCGTGGGTCTCCGTGTGCACGTCGGGCGCCGGCGGGCCGCGCACGAAGGCGGGTGTGGTGGCGCGGGAAACGTCGAGTTGCGGGGCGCCGGCCGGCTTCTCTTGGCGCTTGTCAGCAATGCGATCCCGGATGCGCCGCATGTCTTCGGGCGCGAATGTCAGCGATTGCGACACAGGCGCGAACATCCCAGGCTCTGCCAATGTTTGGGCGGCGGTCGGCGCAGCCGCGGAGCCCTGCGTCGGCTGGACGGGTGCAGCCGCCGCGACGGACGCCGCCGTGGGTGCCAGCACGCCAGCCCCTCCCGGTGGGCGGTGCGGTCGCGTCAGCGGTGGCGGCTCCGGTGGCGGCGCGTCGCGGGTGTTGGCGAGCGCCGGGTCGAACAGCTTGGCCACGAACGCCGCGAGGTGGCTGCTGGTGACCTGGACCTTCGACTCGAACAGGTACTTGACGATGTCGTCGTGCATCGCCAGGGCGGTCGGGTAGCGCTCGGTCAGGTCGCGCGCCAGCGCCTTGCGCAGGACGACCCGGACACCGTCGTCGATGTAGCTGTGTTTCTTGAACTTGTGCTCGATACGGGCGTCGCGGATGTTGACGAGCGTCTCGAGGTCCGTCTTCGCGAGAAACAGTCGCTTGAGCGTCAGCGATTCGTAGAGAATGATCCCGAGGCTGAAGATGTCGCTGCGGTGGTCGAACGGTTGCCCGGTCACCTGCTCCGGACTCATGTAGCCAAGCTTGCCCTTGAGCACGCCCGAGCGCGTCGCCTGTTCGTTCGGCTGGCCGCCGGGCGTGGCGCGCGCGACGCCGAAGTCCATCACCTTCACCTCGCCGGCCTCGGAGATGATGATGTTCGACGGGCTCACGTCGCGGTGGATGATGTGCAACGGCCGCCCGTAATGGTCGCGCGCGTTGTGGGCGTAGTGCAGCCCCTTGGCCACCTCGGCCGCCACGAACAGGCAGACGTCGGTCGGGATGCGCAGGCCGACCTGGGTCGCCCGACTCAGCACCTTGAACAGGTCGGGGCCGGCGACGTACTCCATCGCGATGTAGTACTGACCGTCGATTTCGCCATTCTCGTAGGTCTGGACGATGTTCGTCTGCTGCAGGACGGCGCACAGGCGTGCCTCAGCCAGCAGCATGTCGACGAAGGTCTTGTTCTGGGCGAACGCGGGCAGGATCTTCTTGACAACGAGAATCTTCTCGAACCCACCGACGCCGGCCACACGCGCGCGCCAGACCTCGGCCATTCCACCGAGACCGATGCGGTCGAGCAGTTCAAATCGGCCGAACATCGAACCCAAGACTTGCCATCCCCCGCCGGTCGCCCGGCCGCACTCCTGCGTCGCGCTAGTGCCGTTCCAGTTCGTCCGCGAAGGCAAGCCCCGTCGCACAAGCCGTGCGGTCTGCTGCCGCGGGCGCCACCGCCACCTCGCGCAGGTGCCGGCACAGCGCATCGCCCGCACCCACCTTGGCACACGTGCGCTCGGCGAGCGCTTCACACGGCTGGGCGCACGCCGGAAAGACCGCTGCAAGCAACGCCACGACGGCCCATGCCGGCAACGCACGCCTCATGCCGCACCCGCAGTCACGCGGTGCGTCACATCGTCGCCAACCGGAATCCACTGCACGATCTCCAGGCCGAAACCCGACACCGCGCGCAGGCGACGCGGCTGGTTCGTCATCACCTTCAGTCGCGTGAGCCCGAGGTCGCGCAGAATTTGCGCGCCGGTGCCAAACTCCATGAAATCCATTGGTTTCGTCGTAGCGTCGGCCGATGGCCAAGCCCGCCCGGCCTCGCGCTGCACGTAGCCTTGCAAGGAGTGCGCGAGTTCGTCCGCGTCGCGATCGACATCAAGATAGAGCAGCACCCCGCGCCCCTCGGCCGCGATCAACTGCAACGCGAGCGCGAGGTTGCGGCGCCCCTGCGAGAGCACGAACGCGAAGGCATCGCTGAGCAGATTGGCGCGGTGGACCCGCACAAGCACCGGCGCATCGCCCGACGTGTCGCCGCACACCAGCGCGGCGTGCGTCGAGCCGTCGACCAGCGAGCGGTAGATGGCCAGTTCGAAGGGCCCGAAGTCGGTGGCCAGCCGGCTCTGCGCGACGCGCTCGACGAGCGGCTCGGACTGCAGGCGGTGCTCGATCAGGTCGGCCACCGAGGCGACGGGAATGCCGTAGCGTGCGCCGAACGCCTGCAACTGGGGCAGCCGCGCCATCGTGCCGTCGTCGGCCATCACTTCGCAGATCACGGCGGCCGCTTGCAGGCCCGCCAGCCGCGCGAGGTCGACGCTGCCTTCGGTCTGGCCAGAACGCTGCAGCACCCCACCTGGCCGCGCCCGCAACGGAAACACGTGCCCCGGCGTCGTAAAGTCGGCCGGCGTTGCGGCCGGGTCGAGGGTGCGCTGGATGGTGCGTGATCGGCTGCGCGCGGTGGCGCCGGGCGCGTCGAGGTTCGCGGCGTCGAGGCTGAGCGTGAACGCCGTGCCCAAGCGTGCCTGGTTGTCGTTGGCCATCGCCGGCACGGCGAGTCGATCCACGAGATCCGGCGCCAGGGCGAGGCAGATGAGGCCGCGCCCGTGTTCCGCCATGAAGGCGATGCTCTCGGGCGTCGCATGGGCCGCCGCGATGACGAGATCGCCTTCATTCTCCCGGTCCTCGTCATCGACCAAGATCACCATGCGCCCGGCGGCGATGGCGGCGATGGCTTCAGGAATCGGCGCGAGTGGGGGCATGCGAGAGAGGCTCCGCGCCCAAGCGGGCAGCGGGTGGACGACATCAGCGGACGCGACGGCCGAGGCCTCAGCGACTGGGGGCGCCGCCGCCGGGAGCACTATTGTCCCTTGGCACCCCGCAGCGTCAAGCCCCACCTCCAGGTGGCATCGTGTCTACGAGACTCTGCGCGCCGCTGCAGCGCTGCGCCTGTGCGGTGCAGGCAAACCGCGTTTGAAACAATCGCTTTGGTGTCAAGGGTCGAGCGGTCGGAGCCCGCGCGGCCCGACTCCCCGCTGGGCCGCTGCGACGTACACCGAATCCGCCGGCCGGGCGATCCGGCGCGCGATCACCACGACGCCCGACGGCGTGCCGGCACTGCCGGCTGCAAGCGCCGCCTCGACGTCGTCCTGATCGCCGACAAATGCACAGTGGCCCGAACCGCCGAGTTCCGTCGCGAACCGCAGTCGCACCAGCGCGACGTCGGCCGCCTTCAGCGCGCGGTCTGCTGCCGCGACGATGCCGATCACGGTGTGCGTCTGCAGCACTCCCATCGCCAACTGCGCGGCGCGGGCCATGTCGGGACGCGCCACGACACCTTGCAGCGCCGCGCGCAGGCCGACGTGCGCATTGGGCAGCAGCAGGCTCTCCGCGACATCGGTCCCCGCAACATCGAGCGACCGGCGCAGCGCCACCTCGACCGCACCCAAGTGGCCGCAGAACACGATCAGGAAGCGGCCCGGATCGATGTCGCCCGCGAACAGCACGTCGACGTCGGCTTCCTTGCTGAGCCCGTCCAAGGCGACGAATCCGGCAGGAACGTGGACCAATTCGACCGCGGCCAAGGTCTCGTAGTTGTCTTGGTGCAAGAATTGGGTGTCGTGGTGCAAGGACCCGTCCTGTTCAGACGATGCGGAAATAGCCGGCCAACGTGCAGCGCCGCTGCTTGGTCCAGGTGCGCGCGGTCGTCAAGCCCTCCCCCGTCGTGCCGGCGATCGTCCACGCGGTGTAGCCCTCGCCGCGCAGGCCGAGGCCGGCAAACGAGGGCCCGTTCTTGACGAAAATCGAGGTGTTGACGGCCCGCGCCATCGCATCGAGTCGGTCGAGCCGCATCGAATGCATGGTCGCCGTGTGGAAGAAGCCGTGCTCGACGCGCACGGCGGCCGCGATCGCCTCCTCCCAGTCGGGCACGCGAAAGAAGCCGACCACCGGCAGCAGCATTTCCAACTGCACGAACGGGTGGTCCTCCGTGACTTCGGCGAACGCGAGGCGCGTCTCGGCCGGCACGGTGATGCCGGCATCGCGCAGGATCAAGGCCGCGTCCTTGCCGACGTACTTGCGGTTCACGTGGCCATCGACGACGAGCAGTTTCTCGACCGCCGGCAGTTCACGTTCGGTAATCTCGTGGGCACCGGCGGCCTTGAGTTCCTGCTTGAGCCGGTCCGCGATCGCGGCGACGGCGACGATTTCCTTTTCGACGATGCAAACAATGTTGTTGTCGAGGCTCGCGCCGTCGATGATGTTGCGGGCGGCCTGCTTCAGGTCTGCCGTCTCGTCGACCACGGCCGGCGGATTGCCCGGCCCGGCACACACCGCGCGCTTGCCGCTCTGCAGCGCGGCCTTGACGACCGGGCCGCCACCGGTGACCGCGATGAGCCGCACGCCCGGGTGCTTCATCAGCGCCTGGGCACTCTCGATCGTCGGCTCGTCGATCATCGTCATCAGGTTGTCGGGCGCGCCGGCCGACACGCAGGCCCGGTTGAGTTGCTCCGTGTACCAGGCGAGCGTCTTCTTCGCGCTCGGGTGGACGTTGAAGACGACGGTGTTCCCTCCCGCGATCATCGAGATCGCGTTGTTCAGGATCGTCTCCGTCGCGTTCGTCGTTGGCGTGATCGAGCCGATGACGCCCAGCGGGCCGAATTCATCGAGCACGAGGCCGTCGTCGCCAGACTGGCAGCGCGGATGCAGGATTTCAACGCCGGGCGTCTTGCGCGCGACCAGGCGGTTCTTCTCGATCTTGTCGGCGACGCGACCCAAGCCGGTCTCATCGACCGCCCGGCGCGCCATCTCGTCCAGGTTGTTCAAGGTCCAGGCCCGCATCGCGTCGATCGCTGCGATGCGCACCGACAGGCCGACCTTGTGCAGCGCCTTGTAAGCGTCGTTGGCCGCCTGCACGGCGTCGTCGAGGTTCTTGAAAATGCCGAACTTTCCGCCACCGCCGCGCCCGGAGTGCACAGCCGGTCCGCGCCCACCGTCGCCCAACCGCTTGACGACTTCGGCGACGATGGCCTGGATGCGCGCTTCGTCCATCATCGGTCCCCTCCCGCACGCCTAACGCAACCGCGGCGCGCCTACCACTCGCCCGGCAATTCCCGCGGCGCGTACTTCTGGTAGACCGTGGCGCCCTCGACCGAAACCTCGTCGACGATCGCCATGATCACGTGGTCGACGGGCCGGTCCTTCGTCGCGACGGTCTGGCGCGCGCTGGAGCCGGCCGCAAACAGCACGACATCGCCATCGCCGGACTGCACGGCATCGACGGCGACGATCATTTTGCCGGTGGCCTGCCAAGAGCCATCGAGCTCGCGCACGAGAAGGAGCCGCAAGCCGGTGAGTTCCGGTTCCTTGCGCGTAGCGACCACCGTGCCTACGACCTTGCCCAGCAACATCCCGACCTCCTGCGCGTTCGCCCGCAGCCGCGCCTGCTCGGGCCCGAGCGTGCGAGTGCGCCTGAACGTACGAGTGCGCCTGAACGTACGAGTGCGCCTGAACGTACGAGTGCGCCTGAACGTACGAGTGCGCCTGAACGGACGACTGCAGTCCGCGCGGCTACGGGGTTGCGGCGGACTTGCCACCGCGGCCCAGCGGCAGCACGTCGTCGAGGTTCTTGTGCGGGCGCGGGATCACGTGAACGGCGACGAGTTCTCCCACACGCTCGGCCTGGCGCGCCCCGGCTTCGGTCGCCGCCTTCACCGCCGCGACATCGCCGCGCACGATCGCGGTGACGTAGCCGCCGCCGATCTTCTCGTAGCCGACGAGTTCGACCTTGGCCGCCTTGACCATGGCATCCGATGCCTCGACGAGCGCGACGAATCCTCGCGTTTCGATCATTCCCAGCGCGTCCGACATGATGTCCGCTCCTCTAGACGATCAGGGTTGCCCCTGGTTTTGGCGATGGGCAAGACGCCCGCGCCGATTACTTGGTTTCCCGACCTTGCACGCCCTCGATGGCGGCGATCGCTGCGGCCCGGGCAGAGTCGATCTCCGATTCCGGACCCGACATCCACAGGCGTCCGAATGCGCCGAACGGGCGCACCTCGACGAGCTTGACGTGCGCGGCCTTCTCCGCTTCGTTCGCAGCGTACGCGACGTAGCCGGCCGGCTCGGTCTCGAGGATGAACAGGCTGTCGCCCGGCAGGATCATCATGCCCTGCGAGTCGCGGTTGATGATCTGGGCCTGGTAGGGTTCGATCGATCGAAGCACCTGGTTCGTCGCGATCCGCGGCTTCATGCGCTGATCTTCCCCGACGCCGAGGCTTTCGAGGATCGCGCGTCCGGCCGACCGCACGGCACCCTGATCGAAATCGTGCACTTCGAGCAACCCGAACGCGCGCTCGACCACCTGGATCGCCGGCGCGACCGTCGTCGCTTTCAAGGCGACGTCGGTGACGCGGTTGATCGCGATGCCGGGCGAAATCTCGACGTACAGGGCCGCCATGTGCGGCAGCGGCAGGAAGCCTCGCGCCGTCTTGCCGATAAAGGAGGCGAGTTGCGGCTGCAGGTTGTCGATGACGATGAACGTGCGCAGGGTGATCGACATGGGCGGCCGTCTCCTCCCTCAGGAAGGTGCGGGGGGTGTTGTAGCCGAAGGGCGCGACGATGCCAACCCCGGGGCGGCGGCAATCGGCGGCAATCGCCGGTCGAGGCTGGCGGCGCGGGCGGGGAGCCGGCGCGAAACTGGGGACTGGTCGCCGTAAGCTGCCTGTGTGAGAGTATGCCCCGGTCTGGTGGCGACGGGCGCCCCTTGACGCCAATGGGGCTTGCCGCTACGACTTTGCCCTGCTGGGGCTTCCCGTCGTGGGACGTCCCCTGTCCGCTCGTTGCCTGCGGGCGCGAGCGCTCGACTTTCCCGGCCTGGAGCGTGGGAGGCGAACAAACGCATGGTCTCGTGCCCGCGCTGTGGCCGCAGCAACGAAGGCAAGTACCGATTCTGCCTCGGTTGCGGGGCGGCGTTGTCGGCTGCTGGCGCGGCCCCGCCGCAGGGCGCCCCGGCGCAGTCCGCACCCGCACGGTCGACGGTGCCGCCGCCGGTGCGGACCAGCGCTGCTCCGCTGGCTGGCTCTGCTCCGGCGGCCCCGCCAGCCCCCGTGCCTGTTACCTCCCAGGTTCCGCCGCCAGCGCTCGCACCCGCGCCGGTTCGTTCGGCCACCCCACCGCAGCCTTCGGCCCCCACGGCTGCTCCCTTGCCCCTGCTGCGTCCCCGCCCGACGTATGCGCCGCTGCCGAATGTGGAATTGGCTGACGGCAGCCGGCCGATCGGCCCCCCGCCCTCGGCCCGCCTGGGCAGCCGGCCAGACGGAAAGCGCGCGGCGCAGGTCTTCGCATCACCCGACGTTCCCGCAGCCCAGGAGCCGAAGCGCCCCCCCGCGAGCGTCGCAGCAATGGCCGAGACGCGAGGTCCGGAATTGCCGCCGCGCCGCCAGCCGACGACCGCCGCGCCGGCCGGAGCGCAGGTTCACGGGTTGACCGCCCTGGCCGCGGCCGACACCGAAGGCGACGACGCGACGCTCGCGTTGCCGTCGATTTCCGATGCGGAGATCGAGGCGCGCCGGCAAGGGCTCGGGTTCGAAGGGGGCACCATCCGCCGCGTGCCGCCCCCAGGTGCTCGCAGCGACGGCACCCTGGCGCCGCCCACGATGGCGCCCCTACCGCCTCCCCAGTTTGGCGTTCCGGCTGCGTTGCGGGCGCTAACCCCTTCTGCGCCGCAGTTTCTTGGCCCGCTGTCGGCCCGCCCGGTTCCGCCGCCCCAAGGCGCCCTGCGCCCGTCGGCCAACCCCGTGATCCAGGTGGCGTTGCCGTCGCCGTCGCGCCAACCCGCCATGCCCGCGCAGCTTGTGCCACCGTGCGAGAACTGTGGGGGCCCAGTTCCGTACAGCAACAGCTTTTGCGGCGCGTGTGGCCTGCCGAATCCGCACCACACCCCGACGCTGCCGATGCCGCAAGCCGCGCTCAAGGCCGACCGGTTGGGGTACATTGCGCTCATCGACGACAGCGGCGTGGAATCCCTCCAGTTTCCTCTCGTGCCGGGCGAGAACCGCATCGGCTCTGGGCACGACTGCCAGTTGCGCTTCCCCGACGACAGCTTCTTGGCGCACCTGCACTGCATCGTGGATGCCGAGCCGACCCAGTTCCGCCTGCGCCCGATCGACATCGGCAATGGCGTCTTCCTGCGCATCACGACGCCGGTCGAAGTGCACCATGGCGACATCTTGCGGGTGGGCCAGGAGGTGCTGCGTTTCGAACGCATCGACCACCTGCAGCCGGAAGTGGGCCTCGACGGCGAGCCCGAGGCCGTAGGGTGGCCTGTGCCGCGCGGTGTGTGGGGCCGCCTGTGCCAGGTCGGCCTGCAGCGCCAGATCGCCAACGCATACCTGCTCAGCAACCCGGATGTGTTCCTGGGGCGCGAGCGCGGCGACATCCTGTTTCCCAAAGACGGGTTCGTCAGCGGATCGCACGCCGTGCTCTCGGATCGCAATGGGCGGGCGTTCCTCAAAGACCTTGGCAGTTCCAACGGAACATTCGTGCGCATCTCGCAGGAGTCGCCCTTGCGCAATGGCGACCTGTTCCTGTTGGGACGCAACTTGTTGCGCGTACACATCGGGGTCTCATGAAACGACAAATCACCGACAAGCACGGCATCGTGCGGGACGACTTGCGGCTGTCGAGCCGCGTGCACTACGACATCCAGATCGGCGTGGCGACCGACCACCGCCTGTTCGTGGGGCTGGTGTCCGACATCTCGGCCGGTGGCCTGTTCATCGCCACGGAGGAGCTGCTCAAGAAGGGTGACAAGGTCGATGTGCGGTTTTCGATCCCGGGCAATCCGCACGTGTTCCATAAGAAGGCGATCGTGCGGTGGACGCGGCCAGTCGATGCCGATGGAGAGAGCCGCACGCGCGCGGGGGCCGGGGTACAGTTCGAGGACCTGAGCGAGGAAGAGCGTAGGCTATTGAATGCGTTTATGAATGTTCAGGAGCCGATTTTCTTCGACACGTGAGTTGCTGGCTGGGTCGGGCTGCAGCGTGCGCGTCCCTGGCTCGGATTCAGGCGAGCGCAGCCAGAAATCCTTCGATGCGCAGTTCGATGAGGTCGGGCAGTTCGAGCGGCGCCGCGTGCGAGCCGCCGGGCACGATGCACAATTCGCCGCGCGGCACTTGGCGCGCGAGTTCTTCGGCCAGCCTTGGTGGGGTGAAGCCGTCGCGGGCGCCCGCAATCACGAGCACGGGGCACGGGATCGACGCCAGGTTGGGCCGGGCGCTGTGTGCGGCGACCGACTCGAGGTAGCGCAGGAAGACGATCGGATCCATCCGGCCCATGTGCGCGAGGTACGGCAAGAAGTCGTCGCGGCGAATCATGCGGACGTTCAGTTCCGTGGCCGTCGCGAACTTGTAGGCGAACTCCGGCACCATCGCCGCCGCCCACAGTCGGCGCAGGCGGTCGGGCGAGCGAAAGCCCCACTTCGTCACGTACGGCAGCGCGCGCACGGCCAGGTCCGAGCCGGCAAACGTGTCGAGTGGCCGTTCGAAAGCGCCGCACAGGGCGACGAGGCCGCGCACCCGTGCCGGATTCTGGCGGGCCGCGTCGAGCGCCACCTGCACGCCCATCGAGTGTCCCATCAGCACGGCCGCGTCGATGCCGAGCGCATCGAGCACCGCCCAGCCGTCGCCCGCGCACTGCTCGATGGTGTAGGTCCCGGTGTCTTCGGGCTGCGCCGACGAGCCATGGCCGCGGTAGTGGAAGTGTACGACCTTGAATGATTTTTCCAGAAATGGCCGCAGATACCGCCAGATGTAGCCGTCGCAACCGATGCCGTCGCACAGCAACACGGCCGGCCCCTCGGAGCGACCCGTGACGCGTACGGACAGCGCGGTCCCGTCAGCGGCCGGCAACGACAGCAGAGCCATGAGCGCCTACCCCGACTTGCCCGCTGCGGCAGCCTCGGCTTCGTGGCGCAGGCGGGGCCCGAGCCAGCCGAACCCGACGATGAGGAAGCCGATGAGCAGCACGAACACCATCGTGATGCCGGTGCGTGTGATCACCGCCACATACGACGCAGTGCCGGCCACGATCTGAAACGTACGCCAACCGTGGTTTTTGGCGAGCTTGAACTTCGGCAGCGGCAAGTTCGACACCATGAGCGCGGCATTGAGTACCAGCCACACGGGAAACCACACGAACGCGGTGGGCTGCGTGCGCGCCAGCCCCGTCTCGCCCAGCGCCAGGAAGGCCGACGCGATCAGCGCGCCGGATACCGTCGAAGGCAGGCCGAGAAACAGCGCGGGGCCGATCGCCGCAGTCATCACGTTGAAGCGCGCCAACCGCACCGTCGTCATCGCCGCGTACACCAGGCAGAGGCCGCCGAGCACGTACGACGCCGGCAGGCCGAGCAGGGCGGGTGCCGACGCCCCCCAGGTGTCCGGCGCCAGCGTCACGGCGGCGGCGTGCACGAGGGCCGCGGGGGCCAGTCCGAACGCGGTGGCGTCGGCGAAGGAGTCAAACTGCACGCCGAATTCGCTGGAGCCCTTGATGGCGCGCGCCACGCTGCCGTCGAGTTTGTCGAGCAGGACCGACAGCAGCACGAACCACGCGGCCAGTTGCAGGCGTTCGGACGCGAGTTCGCCCGGCAGGTGCTCCGACGTCGCCGACGTAAACGCTGACGCCATGCCAAAGCCCATCGCCGCCGCCGTGATGACGTTGGGTGGGATGGCACGGGCGGGGACGCGGTCGTAGAGCCTCACGGCGCGGCAGCCTGCCCGCGGCCGAGGCGCATTGCAAGGGCGACGACCCGCCCTGCCCAAATCCACCACCGTGCGCCGCCCCCGGACGCCGATTTCCGATGCAGATCACGGCGGAGCAAGGATTGAGCGTGAAGGCGTGCATGTGGTACGTCGAACGCCGAATCCGCCGCGACAACGCAGCGCTGCGCCGAAAGCGGCGGAACGGGGGCCTGGCGCGCTGCTTGACCCCATGGCCTCCGGCTCGCAGACTCAGGCACCGCCGATCTTGGCGAATGCGCTGCATGACTCACATCTCCCACATCTTCGATTGGCTCGTCGATGGCGCCCCGGGTGCACCGACGCCGGTCCATGTGGTGCAGCGCATGGGCTCTGAACTGCACGAAGCCGGCATTCCGGTCCATCGGATCGAAGCCTTCGTGCGCACCCTGCACCCGCACATCGTCGGGCGCAGTTTCGCGTGGCTGCTCGGCGGCAAGGTCGAAGTGCGCGAGAACAGCTACGGGTACCTGCACTCGGCGGAGTTCCTCGGCAGCCCGCTGGCCACCGTGTTTCGCGACGGCCAGCCCATTCGCAGGCGCCTCGACCGCCCCGGCGCGACGAGCGACTACCCGCTGCTCGCGGAACTGGCTGAGGCCGGCTACACCGACTACTTCGCGGCCCCCCTGACGTTCCTGTCAGGTCAGGTGCACGCGATCACGTTCGCCACGCGCGCGCCGGCTGGTTTTGACGACGCCCACATCGCGGCGATCGTCACCATCGTCCGGCCGCTGTCGCGGGTGGCCGAAATCTTTGCCCTGACGCGGACGGCCGCCAACCTGCTCAACACGTACGTCGGCCACGATGCCGGCGAGCGCATCTTGCAAGGGCGCATCCAGCGCGGCGACACGGACTCCCTGCGCGCGGTGCTGTGGTTCTCGGACCTGCGCGGCTTCACGGCGATGTCGGCGACGCTGGAGCCCCGCGACATCATCCGTGTGCTCAACGACCTGTTCGACTGCCAGGTGCCAGCGATCGAGCGGCGCGGCGGCCAGGTGCTGAAGTTCATCGGCGACGGCTTGCTCGCTATTTTTCCGCTCGATGCGACCGGCCCAGCCGGCCCGCAGTGCGATGCGGCGCTGGATGCCGCCGTCGAGGCGTTCGCCGCGCTGGACGTCTTCAACATGACGCGCACCGCCGCCGGCATGGCACCGATCCGTTTCGGCCTCGCCCTGCATGTCGGCGAGGTCGCGTATGGCAACATTGGCGGGTCGAATCGTCTCGACTTCACGTGCATCGGACCGGCGGTCAACCTCGCGGCGCGCCTCGAAGGGCTGACGAGCGGCCTCGGCAAGCACTTGGTGGCGAGTGCGGAATTCGCGAAGCAGACGTCGCGGCTCTCGACCATGGTGGGCGCGTTTGAATTGAAGGGGGTCGCCCAGCCGGTCGAGGTATTCGAGTTCGACGCGTAGGCAGTGCCTACAACGACGCGGCAACCCCGCGGGCCCGGAACGCGACGAGTCGCCTCGGCGAGCCGATTCGAGCGGGACAGGGCTGCGCCGAGGACGGCAGGTCGGGGTGCCGTCCGATAGACGCCCCGCCGCTTGCCGTGTACAACCCGTCGCGTGCCCGGCAGCGCCCGCCCATTGCCCCGTTTTCGCTCCGCACTCGTCACGGGGGGCGCGGGCTTCATCGGCGCCAGTATCGTACGGCGGCTGCAAGCGAGCGGGTGCGCGGTCGCGGTGCTCGACAGCCTGGAGCGGGGCCATGCCGACGCGGTGCCCGCCGGCGTCCCGTTGGTGCGCGGCGACGTGCGCGATGCCGACGCCGTGCGCGAGGCCGTGCGCGTGCTGGGCCGCCCACCCGACGCGTGCCTGCACCTCGCGGGGCTCATCCTCGTGGGAGAGTCCGTCGAACACCCGGCGCACTACCACGACGTGAACGCGCGCGGCACGCAGGTGGTGGCCGATGCCTGCCTCGACCTGGGCGTACCGGCGTTCTGCCTGTTCTCATCGGCCGCAGTGCTGGCCCCGGCCGCTGGCACCGATGCGCGCCTGGCCGAAGACGCGCCGGTGCGACCCGAGAGTCCCTATGGAGCGTCGAAGCAAGCGGCCGAAGCGACCATCGAAGCCGCCGCGCGCACGGGTCGGCTCACCGGCGTCGCGCTGCGTCTGTTCAACGTGGCGGGCGCCGATGGGGGCGCGGAACGCCACGAGCCCGAGAGCCACCTGATCCCGCTCGCGGTGCGCGCCGCCCTTGGACAATCGCGCCCCCTGCAGTTGTTCGGCACCGACCTGCCGACAGCGGACGGCACCTGCGTGCGCGACTACGTCCATGTGCGCGACGTCGTCGATGCAGCCTTGCAGGCCACGAGCCGAGCCGTCGCGGTGAGCCTGCGCGGTGACGGAGGCTACGAGGTTTTTCACGTGGGCAGCGGCATCGGGCGCAGCAACCGCGAGGTCTTGGCGGCCGTGGCGCGCTGCCTCGGGCGGCCGGTGCCGGTGGTCGAGGGTCCTCGGCGGGCCGGCGATGTGGCAGCGCTGGTCGCGGATCCGGCGCGGCTGCGGGCGCTGCTGGGCATAGAGCCGGACCCGGACCTGGACCGGATGGTGCGGGATTGCGCGGTGGCGCTGACGGCGGTGGCGCAGATTTGAGGGCCGCGGCAGTGCGGAACTGCGTGGAGGGCCGACAAGCTCCTACCACCGCACGTTCCGCACCGGATTCCGCTTAATCCAGTCGGCCCTGTGCAGCGCCGGCCCACTGCTCGGCGTCCACCGATTCGGCGCTGGCAGGATCGCGATGAGCCGCGCCGCCTGGTCGGGCCGCAATGCGCGCGCCGGCCGCCCGTACCAATGCTGAGAGGCGGCCTCGACGCCGAACACCATCGGCCCCATTTCGGCAATGTTCACATAGACCTCCAAGATGCGCCGCTTCGACACGAACACCTCGAGCCACACCGTGTACCAGGCCTCCAGCCCCTTGCGCAGCCACGAGCGGTGCTGCCACAGGAATACATTGCGCGCCACCTGCTGGCTGATCGTGCTGCCGCCGGCCAACCGCTTGCCCGTGCCCTCCTGGTAGCGCCGCCACGCCCCGCGAATCGCGCCCCAGTCGAAGCCGTGGTGATGTGGAAAACCGCGGTCCTCACTGGCGACGGCCGCGGCCGCCACGTGGGCGGGCAGGTCGTCGAGGTCGACCCAATTCCGCTCGGGCCAGCGCCAGTCGCGTTGCTGCCAGCCGTGGCGCAGCGCGCGCGCGACCATCGTCCACGTCAGCGGCGGATCGATGACGGTGAGCGCCAGACATTGCAGCGGCGGCACCACCAGCACGGCGAGCGCGCCCCAGAACAGCGCTCGCCGCAGCCGCGACCGCCATGGGCGCGGCGGTGGCGCGTCCGGCACGGTGCGGACTGCGGGCCGGGGCGACATCGGGTCGTGGGCGGGTTCCGACAAGTGGGACGGCGACGGCAAGGGACGGCGCTACTTCGCCTCGAGCCCGGCACCGCCCGCATAGCCATAGCTGACGTCTTTGTCGTAGCCGTATACGTAGAGGCCGAACTTCTTGTCTGCCTTCAACCGGTGCGCACCCGGCGCGATGGCCAGCCGCGCCACCGAAAAGCCGGTGCCCGCGATTGGCTGAAACAGCCCCGGCAACAGTGGCTGGCCATCGAGTTGCACCTGGGCCTTCAAGGGCGCGAGGATGTTCATGTAGTTCAGCTTGTACTGCGACGGCACGAGGAACAGGTAGTCGTCGAGGTACTGCGTCGTCGCCACCCCGAGCATCAGCGCCGGGTCGCCGATCGGATTGCAGAACTTCTGGAAGCCGCTGGCCAGGCAGTTCGCCGCGAACCCGTACTGCGCCTGGCAACTCGCGTCCGTGGTGCAGGGCGCGGGGTCCTTCGTCATCGTCGCGTGCGAACTCGCCATGTAGTGGCCAACCAGCAGCGGCTTGTCGCTGTCGATCACGAAGTCTGCCGTCGTCTCGAACTCGAACCACTGCCCTTGGGCCAGCGTCGGCACCGCCACACCAATCGACGGTGTCAGCGAGACGTGGGTGTCGTTCTGCACGGCCAGCAGGCGCCACGCGTCTTTCTCCTGCCCGCGCGGGTACAGGCGCCCGCCGACGTACTGCTTGCCGAGCGCCGCGACCGGCCACATTTGCTCTTCGAGGTGATCGGCACAGCACGCGGGCTGGCACGACTCGTCCTTCGTGCACATCTGCGGCATCATCGAGCCGCCGGTGCCTGCGCACACCTTCGAGGTGCTCATGCCCGGTACGCACTTGCCGATCGACGGCGAATTCGACGCCTCGGAGCCACCGAACACCGCGACCGGCCGATCCGCGAGGATGTAGCTGCCCGTCAGATCGCCGCCCGTGATGTCGTCGGTCTCGATGTTGAGCACTTCGCCCTGCTGGAGCGCAAAGGTCTTCGAGTCGCCCTTCTTCATCGGGGGGATGATGCCGCCCGCCAGCGTCTTCGCCGCCACCACGACCTTGACGTCGGTCTTGCCGGGCTGCGTCGCGATCACGGTCAGGTAGCCGCGGTAGTTGCCGAGTTGGGCGCGCGACAGGATCCAGTACTCCTTGTCGAGTGCGGTTGACGGGATCAGCAGCGATGCGTCGTTCGAGAACACGCCATAGTTCTGCAGCGGGTTGAACTGGTAGGCCACAATCGGCTGCGAGCTCTGGATGCGGTAGGCGAGCTTGTTGATGCCCGTGCCCTCCTGGTTCTGGGGCGGCAGGCCCCACGACGAATCCGGCAGCAGGATCGGCAGCAGACCCTTGGCGGCAACGGTGAACGTCTTGGTCTTGACTCCGGGCGCCGTCTTGTCGGGTCCGAGCGTCACGGTCACCGTCGCGGGCTGGTCCGTGGTGTTCGACACGATGACGGCAAACTGCGCATTCTGGGCGTCGTATTTCTGGCCGTTGCCGCCGATTTCGAGCGCGTTGTCGAGGTCGACTGCCCAGTAGTCACAGCCGACGTTGGTCTTGGACTTGATGTCCGACGCGCATGGGTTCACACACAGGCCGCCGAGGCACGTCAGGCCCTTCTGGCTGCAGTCTTCGATGGTCTCGAGCGCGGAGCCGTCGTCCTTGCACGCGAGCGCCTTGTCGCCCGTGCATTGCTTCGTGCCCGGCACGCAGACCTGGCACTTGCCGCCCTGGCAGATCTGGGCTCCCGCGCACGGCTGCTTGACCGTGGCCGCGCTGCCGTCGGCGTTGCATTGCATCAGCGCCTTCGATTCCGCTGGCGTCCCCGTCGGTTTGGCGCAAAACGCCTTGCCGGGCTCGCACGCCACGCACTTGCCGTCGGAGCACGTGGGCGTCGCGTCGGGGCACGGCTGCGTGTCGTAGCCCTTGCCGTCGGGGCGGCACACGTTCAAGAACGTGCCTTCGCACTCGGCGGAGCCCGGGATGCACGAAAACTCGATGCAGGCGAAGTCCTTGCACGCCAGCGGCGCCTTGCAGTGCAGCGCGAGCAGGCAGGCCACGCACTGGCTGATCGTCTTGGCGCAGTACGGCTTGCCTTCGTGGTCTTTGCACGCAGCATTCGTCGTGCACGCCGGGCCCAGGTAGTCGGGGTCGCCCTGCGGCAGGTCTGGCGGCCCTGCGGCCGTGTCGGGCACGGTCGTGCCACCATCGGCCAACACGGCAGCGCCGTCGGCCAGCGTCGTGCCGCTCGCGTCGCCACCGAGCCCGACGGGCAGGTCAAGCCCGGAACGCGGCTGCAGCCCCGTGCCGCCCGGCTGCTGTGGCGGCGGGAGGCTGGTGCACGCGCACAGCGTCGCCACCGCAATGGCCAACCGACGGCCCAGCCGAATGTTGTCGCACTCCCTCGCCGTCATGCCGCCTCCTGCCGCGCTGCCCGCTGCGCCCCGAGGGGCCGCGCGCACAATACTGTACGCTGAGCCGCGGAGTCGCACAAGAATGCGCATTTACAAAGGTTCACCCGACGCGACGACCGGGCAACCCCCATGCCGAGCCGGTACGGGTCCTCGCGTTGGCGGGCGAGGCGCTATGAAATCCTGCCCGTACACCGACTGGATGCTCGCCCAGGTCGCGGCCATGCGCATCGCCCGCTAGCCGTCACGGAGCCGCGAGTCGGCTGCCCGTCGTTGGTCTACCCCCAGCTCCCTTACCTACAGCACTGCGCGCACTTGACGTACGTTCCAACCGTCCAGGCGCCGCCGTAGTTGCCTTTCGACTGCAGCCGCGTGTTGTAGAGGTGGCCGTTGCCCGTGGAAGCCACCGACCCGTCGAACTCGTCGGTTTCGATGCAGTAGTGGCCGGTCGGGCCGGTGTGCGTGTAGTGACCGCCCATGCCATAGCCACGATAGGCCACCGAGAAGGCCGTCGGGCAGGTGTGGCTGCCCCATTGTTCGAAGCACGAGCCCGTCTGCCACTGGCACACCGAGCACAGGATCGACTTGCCGTCCGCGATGCCGGGCGGCGACTCGCCCGACGTGTGCATGGGGTAGAGCAGGTTGCCTTCGTAGCTCGTCGTAGGCCCTGGGTCACCTCCCTTGACGCACAGGCCCGTCGTCGGGTTCGCGTGGCTGTAGTGACCCGAGAGGCCGGCGCCATCGTACAGCTTGTCGCTGCCGGTCGGGCACTTCTTGCTCCCCCAACGCGTGAACACACCGCCGTACTTGGGCTGGCTGGCGGCGTTGATGTTGCCCTGCACTTCGAGGTCGCCCGCCACGATGAGTTTACCGGCCACCGCGATCTTCTTGTTCGACAGCGTCTGCACGCTGATGGTCCACTTGTTGATCGCGCCGTCGGTCGTGTTCGTCTTGAACGCCGAATCGACGACCTTGAGCGTCCACTTGCCCTTGGGGTTCTTGCCGACCCAGGTCGTCAGATCGCCGGACACCGGCTTGGTCGGGTCGGGGTACGACGTCACGAGCGTGCCGCCCGACGACGCGCCGCCGTACAGCACGTAGACCACCTTGTCCGGGTCTTCGACCGTGACGACGATCTTCGAGATGTTCGAGTTCGAGACGTCGATGCTGATCACCAGCTTCTGCGCGATGCCGATGTCGGGGTAGTCGATGGTGTCGGACGAGCCGTCGGGATTGTTGTCGAGGATCAGCACGTTCGTCTTGCCGCTGAACGAGTCAGTAAACTGGTTGAAAATCAGCTTGTTGGAGATTTCGTCGATGCCGTCGGGCGGCAGGTCGTTCGGGTCCATGTTCGGCACGCATTCGTACGTGCCGTCGCCCTTGAGTCCCTTGATGACGAGGCCGGTGCCGCACGCGTCGCCGAGCTTGGCCATCGCCGGAATGCCCGACAGGTCCTTGAAGGCATTCGTGTGCGCGACCGCCGACAGCTTGGCATCGACTGCGTACGGCGACAGGTCGGGGCCGCCCGTCAAGTCCTTGTAGGCGCCAGAGAACGCCACCGGATGGAACGCCGCCTTCTTCGCGTAGGCGCTCAAGTCGGGTTCGGGCGGCGAGCCGTTCAGATCGGTGTACAGGCCGGTCAGCGCGACCTTGGAGATGTCCTTGGTCTTCACGTAGTCGGCCAGCGCCGTCGGGCTGATGTGCTTGGTAGTCACGCAACCGGAGCAGTCGAGGCCGTCGGCGATCGCCGCGCGCAGTGAGAACACGGACGAGTGCAGGGCCTTGCGCGGCAATTCGGGTTCGGCACCGATCTTGATGCCGAGCCACGCCTTGGGGAGCGCGCCGATCGCGCCGGCGTCGAGCTTCTTGACCGTGCCGAGCTCATACCAGAAGGTGCCGTTCTTGACGCCGATTGTCACGGGGCCTTCGGTGTAGACGGGGTTGCCTCCGGACGCGTCGGCATACACGCTGATGACCACGTCGTAGTTGCCATCGGCGGCCGCGCCACCGCCGGTGGCCGTCAGCACGCCTTCGAGGAGCGCAGTGCCGGGGACGGCGGCGAGGACGGGCAGAGGCGCCCAAACGCACGCCAACGCCAGGGAGCGTAGCGCCCATGCGCCCAGATTCTGGGGAGTCGGCAAAAGCTGACGGAACATCGGAGCCTCCGGGCGGACGAGCGGGTCGACGGGGGCACCATACCTGCCGCGCGGCGTCGGAGCAAGGTGCCGCAGGCCCAGATTTGCATTCAATTTGGCGCGTGCCTTGTCGGCGTGCGCGGCCTTTGCGAAGCTCTGCGCAACCGGAGGCACCCATGAGCTGCGAACGCCCTGCCCGCTGTGTCTCCCTGTGGAGCCTGTTGCCTGGGCTGGCCCTCGCGGCGCTGGCGGCATCGAACGCAGCGGCCGCCCCACCGACGACCGTCGCCATCGAAGGAGCCCTCGCGGCCGCCGGCGGTGGCCCGGTCGCGGACGGCAACTACAAGGTGACGTTCGCCATCTACAAAGACTCCCAGGGCGGCCTGCCCGTGTGGACCGAAGTCAACGTGCCCGTCGCCGTCAAGGGTGGCGTGTTCGCAACGGTGCTGGGGGCGACCACGGCGCTCGAAGCCAAGGTCATCGGTGCGGCGCCGGCCGCGTGGCTGGGTGTCACCGTCGAGCCCGAAGCGGAACTGCCGCGCGTGAAGTTGCAAGCTACGCTGTTCGCCCTGACCGCGGGGTCTGCGAGCGCTCTGGACTGTTCTGGCTGCGTAACGGCCCAGCACCTCGCAGGCGGGCTGCTGGCGGGCTTCGCCAAGGTGGCGGATCTCTCTCAGGTCGCGACGTCGGGCCAGTACGCCCACCTGACCGGTACGCCCGACCTCGCAGGTATCGTCAAGCAGGGCGATCTCGCCGACGTGGCGTTTTCTGGCGAGTACAAGGCGTTGAAGGGTGCGCCGGTGCTCGCCAAGGTCGCCACATCGTGCGGCACGGGCCTCGTCGTGCGCGGGCTGCTGAAAGATGGCGGGCTCGAGTGCGTGGCCGGCTTCGACCCGACGAACCTGCCGGGCGACCTCATCGACGAGGTGTCGAACGGCTTGATCGCGAACCAGTTCCAAGACGTGTTCGCCACCGCCAGTGCCGCCGACATCCCGGACAACGACCCCAACGGCGTCGTGCAGACCCTCGTGGTGCCCGACGTCGGCACCGCACAGGGTCTCGCGGTCTCCATCGATCTTGCCAACAGCGATCTCGCCAAGCTGACGGTGACGCTGCAGGACCCCGCCGGCGGCACGTACACGCTGTATGACAAGGATGGGCCCGGCAAGACGTTGACTAAGACGTGGTCCGACAAGGCCAAACCGAACGTCGGCGACCTCGCGGGCTGGGTTGGCAAGAACCCCGCGGGCACCTGGACGCTGACGGTGGTCGATGGCAGCTTCCTGAACAACAAGGCCGACGGTCAGGTCAAGACGTGGAACGTGACGGTCTCGACCCTGTCGAACAAGAAGGTGGGCCTGAGCGGCGTCTTGAAGTTCCAGAACGCCGACAAGGCGCCGCTGCCGTGCACGCCCAATCTGTTCGGCGGGGCGTACGCGAACCCCAAGGACAATGCGCTGTACTTCTGCAACGGCACCGAGTGGGTGGCGATCTCGCTGGCGGCGGTCGGCACGCAGGCGAGCCCGGCGGTGTCGTGCAAAGAGGTGCTGCAGAAGCTGCCGACCGCCAAAGATGGCCTGTACTGGGTCACGCTCGGCACCACGCAGCCCGTGGCGACGTACTGCGACATGACGACCGACGGCGGCGGCTGGACGCTCGCGAGCTACGGCTACCGCGCGGTGGACGGCGGCGCGGACATGTACTTCCTGCCCGATTCGGCCCAGGGCGTGTGGCAGCCGGGCCTGCGCGACAACAAGGCCGCCATCAACGCATCGAAGTACATCGGCTCGGCGACCCAGGTCGCGCTGACCGTCAACAACGGCGCCACCCCGACGGTCGCCGGCAACCTGCTCAGCTACGGGCTCGCCTACCGCTGGAGCCACGGCGGCTACAACAAGTTCTCGCTGCCGCTGTCGACGACCACGTGCGTGAGCGTCAACGTTACGGAGATCAAGTCGGGCAAGACGTTCTCGGCCCAGACCTTCGCCGACCGGCCCCAGGTGTCGTGTTCAGGCCACACGGGCGGCACGCAGTACGAGCGCCAGTTCATCGGCTTCAACTCGGCCACGTGCTACGGTGCGTGCGGCTCGGACCCGGAGACGTCGAACGGGATGATCGTGTGGAAGGGCGACGGCTACTGCCCGACCACCTCAGGCGGCAAGGGCTGCCCGGAGCGCGCGGGTTCGTTTGCGTTCTGGGTTCGCTGAGCCGCGGCAGATTGCACCCGCCGACTCGAACACACCGACTCGCACCCACCGCCTGGGCAAACGCCGACTGGGCAGCGCCTACTTCACCGACTGGGCACAGCGGAAGCCGACGTCATCGGCCGCGTTGCCCGGCTCCAGCGCCTGCCGGTTCGCCGTTCTCAGTGCCGCTGCCGCCGACAGGAGACCGCCCCCGCGCACGACGTGCTGCACTGCTTTCGCCGGGCCCTTGGGATCGTTCGCGGCCGCCGTGGCATAGGCGACCGCGTCATAGCCGTCGGCCACCCACTCGCGCAGGTTGCCGCCAAGGTCGAAGGCGCCCACCGCGCTCTGGTCTGAAGCCTGGGCGCCGACCGGCCGCGTGCTGTCGAGGTCGCAGCCAGGCTTGGTCGCGCCCTGCATGACCGCCCAGCCGCAGTTCGCCGTGTCGTTGCCCCACGGATACAGGGGCATCGCCGACTTGCACGCGGGGCTGGCGTCGCTGCCGCAACCGGCGCGCGCGGCCCTCTCCCACTCCGCTTCGGTCGGCAGGCGGCGGCCGGCGAACGTGCAGTACTGCGCGGCCTGCGTGTGGGTGACGCAGCCGACCGGGTGCGAGCCGTAGCCCACCTTGCCCCATGTGCAGTGCGGGCCGGCAGCGGCGGGGACGCTGCACACCTTGGCATCGACGCACGCCTGGTAGGCGGCGACGGTGACTTCGGTACGGTCGAACAGGTACGCGGCCAGCGCGACGGCGTGCATCGGTTGGGCGTCGGCGCCGCATTGCACGTCGGGGCCGAGTTCGCAGCCCATCCAGAACGTGCCGGCGCCGACCACGAGTTGATCGGCCGCAACGAGCTTGCACGCGCCCGCCACGCACGCGCTGTCCTTGCCGCACGCAACGCCGTCGGCCACGGCAACCGTCTTGCACGCGCCCGCCTTGGGGTCACAGACGTCAGCGGTGCACGCGTTCTTGTCGTCGCAGGCCGCGGGCTTGGGCTGGGCGCCGCAGGTTCCAGTCAGCGGATCGCAGACGTTGGCCGAGCATCCCGCTGCCGCCTTCGGATCGCACACGACGCCACCCAGCGGATTCGGCTTGCACGCAAACGGTGCCTGCGCCTTGTCGCAGATGGACGCGCCGTTGCACTTGTCGCCGTCATCGAGGCAGTCGGCGTCGGCCTTGCACGCGCACACCTGGGTGCCAGCGACGCATTGCCCTTTCAGGCAGACATCGCCCGTCGTGCACTTGTCGCCATCGGAGCAGGTGGCCCCTTCTTCGCCGTTCTTGGCCGCGCATTTGCCGGTCTTGGGCTCGCACGCGTTCACCTGGCACAGTGTGTCGCCGACGCTCGGGCACGTCACGACGGTCGCCGGGTTGACCGCGCACTGCACCGGTTGCACGGTCTTGTTGCAATACAGCGAGCCGTTGCAGACGTTGCCGTCTTCGCTTTTGGCACAGTCGGCGTCGGCGCTGCACGGGCAGATCGGCGTACCCGGCACGCACACGCCCTTGTGGCACTGGTCGCCGGACGTGCACGGGTTGCCATCGGCGTCGCACAGCGCGAGTTCGTTGATGTTTTTCGGCGCGCACTGCCCGCTCTTCGCGTCGCAGAGGTTCTTCTGGCACGGGCCGTCGTCGACTGACTTGCACTTCACGACCGTGACGGGATTCACCTTGCATTGCGCGGGGCTCTGCGCCTTGTCGCAGTAGAGCGTGCCGTTGCAGAAGTCACCGTCTTCGAACGCGCCGCAGTCGGCGTCCTTCGTGCAGAAACAAAGATTGGTCCCGGGCTTGCACGTGCCCTGGGCGCACACGTCGCCTGCCGTGCACGGGGCGCCGTCGTCGCACGGGGTATCGCCTGGCGCGAGTTTCGTCTGGCATTGGCCGGTCTTCGCGTCGCACGCGATCTGGGCGCACGTCGCGTCGGTCGCGCTCGGGCACTTGACGACGGTCTTGGGGTTCACCTTGCAGGCCGGGGGCTTCTGCGTCGTATCGCAAAACAGCGTGCCGTTGCAGAAGTCGCCGTCTTCGCCCTTGGCGCAGTCCCCGTCCTGGACGCAGGCACATGTGTTCGTGCCCGGCTTGCACGCTCCGCCCGAGCACACATCGCCCGTCGTGCACGAGTTGTCGTCGTCGCAGGGTGCCAACGGGTCCTTCGGCAACACGGCCTGGCACTTGCCGGTCGCCTTGTCGCACTGGTTCTTCTGGCAGGTGGTGTCGAGGCCACCTTGGCACTTGACGACCGTGGCCGGGTTGACGGCGCACTCGTGGTTCTTGGGGTTGCAGTACAGCAAGCCATTGCAGACGTCGCCATCCTCCTCGTTGGCGCAGTCAGCCGTCGTCTTGCACTTGCACAGGAATGCGGACTCCTGGCACTTGCCGCCCGCGCACGCCTCGACGGTGCACGCGTCGCCGTCGTCGCACGCAGATCCATCCTTTTTCGGCGCGGACACACACGCCTTCGTGGCCTTGTTGCACGTGAACGTCAGGCAAGGTTGATCGGTGTCGGCGCAGGCGGCGTCGGTGGCGCAACAAGCAGGGGCCACACACGGCGCAACGTCGGCGCCGGCGTCGGCTGCCACGTCCGCGTTGCCGCTATCGGCGTCGGCAGGCGCAGCGACCTCTGCGCCAGCGGGAGTGTCGGAATCGGCGTCAACGGTGGCGTCAACGGTGGCGTCAACGGTCGCGTCCGCGGTGGCGTCGGCGGTGGCGTCGGCGTCCGGTCCGCTCGCGCTGTCGGCGGCGTCGACCACCCGCGCGGTGTCAGAACCATCGGCGGCGCTGGCTGCGGGGGCCGTGTCTGCGACCTCGGCTGTGTCTGGAGGCCCGGCAACGTCCGCAGGTCCGGCAGAGTCGGTCGCATCGGCAGGCGCAGCGGAGTCCGTCGTGGCGCCATCGGCCGCGGCAAATGCCGACTCATCGGGCACGATGTCGCGGCAAGCACCCGCTGCCAGCGCGCAACCGGCCCACCCCAGCAGTCGCCCCATTTGCACGCAAATCGGTGGTTGGCGTGGCATCTCGCCCCGTCGGCATCCCGGTGGGCCGACCGCGCGCATCGTACACGGGCGGGCCCAGCGCGCAACGAAAGGGACGTTCGCAGCGCGCGAGAGGCGCGTCGCGGGAGCCCGGGGCGGTTGCCGTCCGCGCGAGGCCCCTGCACACTGCTGGCGGTTTTCGCCGCCTATGCAACCCACCGCCCACCCACCAACTCTGCGCTACTGCCCGCACTGTGGCGCGTCCGCCGACGCCGAGTTGTGCCCGGAAGACGAGACCCCCACCGTGGTGCTGGCGCGCTACACCAAGCAGCCGCGCAACTACCAGCCTGGTGAGGTCGTCGGCGGGCGCTACCGCATCACGGAGCCGCTCGGGGCGGGCGGCTTCGCGGCCGTGTTTGCCGGGGAGCACCTCGGCACGCGGCAGTCCGTCGCCCTCAAGCTGTTGGCGCTCGATCCGATGGCGGTGGGCGAAGTGGCGATCCGCCGTTTTTTTCGCGAGGCCCGCGTCACGGCGGCCTTGCAGCACGCCAACAACGTGCGCGTGTTCGACGTCGGCCAAGACGGCGGCGGGCCGATGTACATGGTCATGGAGCGCGTCCGCGGCAAGACGCTGACGCAGGTGCTGCGCGAGCGCGTCGCAGCCGGCGGGGCGCTGTCTGAAGCCGAGACGGTCGAGATCGCGCTGCAGACACTCGACGCGCTCGCCGAAGCGCACGGCCACGGGCTCGTGCACCGGGACGTCAAGCCCGCCAACCTCATGATCCTCGACGAGCCGCCGTTGCGCGTCAAAGTGCTCGACTACGGCATCGCGCGCACGGCGGATTCCTCGCTCACGGCCGCGGGGTCCATGCCCGGCACGCCCGCCTTCGTGAGCCCAGAGCAGGTGCAGGGTCACGTGCTCGATGGTCGCTCCGACCTGTACGCGCTCGGCGTCGTGATGTACGCGTGCGTCACGGCGGGCCGCGTCCCTTTCGAGCACCCCGACCCGATGCAGGTCATGTGGATGCACACCGCCAGCCCGGTGCCCGATCCGCGCAGTGTCGCGCCGACCGCGCTGTCGCAGGTGTTCGTCGATGTGCTGGTGCGCGCCCTGGCCAAGGACCCCGCCGACCGCTGGCGTGACGCGGCCGACATGCAGGCGGGGCTGCGGCGGGCCCAGCGTCAGCCGTCGGGGATCACGGTGCTCGAAGCGCCGGTGGGGCCGCGCATCACAGGGCCGATCAGTGGCCGTCCCCCGGCGGCGGGGACGGCGTCGGCGCCGCGTGCCACGCCAAACGAACCCGCGGGCCGCCACGCCACGCCGGAGCCGCCACTGCGCGCTGCGGCCGATCGGCCCGGCGCCCCGGCCGGCGCCCCGGCTGCCCAGCCAGACTTGGGGCCACGTCGCGTGCGGCACGCTGGCAACGAATCGGCCGTGCTGCGGGCGTATTCGGCGACGCCGCCGTGGCTCCTGGCGTTGCTGGGCGTCGGCGTCGCATGTGGCGTCGCGGCCGCCGTGTTGCTGTGGGGCCCGCCGGAGCGGAGCGCTCTGCCCGCGCCGGGGGCCGGGGCCGCACCCTTGTCGGGGCCCGCAGTCGCGCCCGCGTCGCCGCAGCAGGAGTCGGTGCCCGCAGCGGTCCTGCCGCCACGGGAGCCGTCCGCTGCGGCAGCGGGTGACCCTGCGGTGCCTGGCAACTCTGCGCTGCCTGTTCCCCCGTCGGCACCCACCCCGCGCCGCCCCGCGCGCCCTACTCCGCAGCCCGCCACAGCCCCACGACCCAGCGCCTTGGGTCCGGCACTCATGGAGTGACCGAGGAGGTTGCCGCCCACATGCCCACCGACCCCCCCGTACCGACCGCGCCGGCCGCCTACCCGTTCCAGACCGAAATTCGCGTGCGGCTGTCGGAGACGGATGCGGTCGGCATCGTCTACTTCGGCAGTTTTTCTACGTACATGGACGTCGGCCGCATGGACTTCCTCAACCACCTCGGCCTGCAGCACTCCTTCGGCCACCTCGGCGGACCGGTACGCCACCTGCCACCGGGCGCCGTCGTCGCGTCGCATGTCGAATTCCACAGCCCGGCGCGCTACAACGATTGCCTCGCCGTGCACGTGCGCGTGGCCGACCTGGGGCGGTCGAGCTACACGTTCCACTTCCTGATCACGGACAAGCGCGCCCCGCGCATCGTGGCGACCGGCAAGTTGGTGCTGGTGTGGCTCGATGCCGCCTTCCGGCCGACCCGGATGCCGGACGAATTCCGCAGCGCGATCGAGCAGTACCAGCAGGCCGCCGCGCGCCTCGGTGCGGGGCAACCATGAGCGAAGTCCGCGTGCTCGTGCGCCGCCTCGACCCCCAACGCGACGCCGACCTGCCGCTGCCGGCCCGCATGAGCGCGCTCGCCGCCGGGGCCGACCTGAGCGCCGCCCTGTCGGAGCCCTTGACGCTGCAACCGGGAGCGCGCGCCGCCGTGCCGACGGGCCTGCAGGTTGCGATCCCGCCGGGCTACGAGGGGCAGGTGCGGCCGCGCTCGGGGCTGGCCATGAAGCACGGCGTCACGGTCTTGAACGCGCCCGGCACGATCGACGCGGACTACCGGGGCGAGGTGCGCGTGCTGCTCGTCAACCTTGGCCAGGAGCCCGTCACGCTGCGGCGCGGCGACCGCATTGCACAGTTGGTCGTCGCCCCGGTGGTCGCGGCGGTGTTCGTGGCGGCCGACGACCTGGATGCGACGGCGCGCGGCAGCGGTGGCTTCGGCTCGACCGGCAGCGCAGGCTTGGAATCGACACAATCCGATGCCGTGCCATCAGCGCGCGCCCACACAGCGCAATCCCCAGGGGCGTGCGGAGGCGACACGTGACGACCTGGGGCCGCAAGCGCGGGCGGCGCGGGCGGCTCCCGCCGTGGAGCGCAGCGGTGATGGCGTTCGGGCTCACGTTCGGGCTCTCAGCGCACGCCCAGGTCCCCGCGCCCGCCGCGCCCATCGTGGCGCCGACGCTGCGCACGAAGGTCGAGCCTGTCTACCCGCCGGACCTGCTCGCCGACGGCCTGCGCGGTACGGTCGTCGTCGAACTGGACCTCGACAGCCTTGGCGCGGTCACGAAGGCAACCGTCGTCACGTCGGCCGGTCCGCAATTCGACGCCGCCGCGCTCGTGGCGGCCCGCGGCCTGGTGTTCGCGCCGGCCATGCAGGCGGGCGGCGCCGTGCCGGTCCGCATCCGCTACCGCTTCGACTTCGCACCGCTGGTGGCGCTGGACCGCCGCGGCCTGGCGCCTTCGTTGGGTCGCTACGACCGGCGCGGACTGGAGCAGGCCCCGGCAGGTTTTGCCAGTCTCGAGGGCCGCGTGCTGGAGCGGGGGACCGGCCGACCCGTGCCGGGCGCGCTCGTCACCATGCCGGCCCTCGCCACGGCAAGCGGCCCCGCGCCCGAAGCAGTCACCGACGCCGATGGCCACTTCCGCTTCGGCCTGTTGCGCTCCGGCGTCCACGAGGTCTACCTGCCCGGCTCGTCGCACAAGCCGCTGCGGGCGCCGGTCACCATCGCGTCCGGCAAGACCACCACCTTGACGCTGCGCCCCGAACGCCTCAGCTACAGCGTCTACCGCGCCACCGCCGAGCGCCCGCCCGAGCCCGGCGAGATGGCTCGGCGCTCGTTGGGCATCGAGGAAATCCAGAAAATCCCTGGTGTCCAGGGCGACGCCTTCAAGGTCGTGCAAAACCTGCCCGGGGTGGCGCGCGGCACTGCGGGCAACGGCCTGCTCATCGTGCGCGGCTCGGCGCCGCAAGATACCCAAGTCAACGTCGAGGGCGTGCGCGTGCCGCTGATGTACCACTTCGCGGGCCTGTACAGCATCTTGAACACGGACCTGCTCGACGCGATCGACTTCTACCCGGGCGGCTACCCGGTGCGCTACGGCCGCCAGACCGGTGGCATCGTGACGGCGCGGCTCGCCGTGCCCAAGGAGGGCGACCCGTGGCACGGCTACCTGGAGTCGAACGTCTTCCACACTGGCTTCTTCCTGTCGGGTCCTCTCGGCAAGGACACGCACCTGACGGCCGCCGCGCGCAGGTCGTACATCGACTTCGTACTCGACGCCGTGATCAGCACGTTTGACTTGAAGAAGTTCGTGCCGTTCACGCTCGCGCCGCGCTACTACGACGCCCAACTCAAGCTCGACCACCGCATCGGGCCGCGCACCGACGCCACGGTGATGCTTTTCGGCACCGACGACGGCCTGAAGGCGCTGGTGCTTGACCCGCCACCTGCCTTCCCCGACGCGCGCGGCGACGTGAACACGAGGTCGAGTTTCTGGACGCTGATGGGCATCGTGCGCCACCGCGGCGACAAGTGGACCGCGACGACGACGCTGGGTGCCCTGCTCGCCACGGCAGACGCCAGCATCTTCGACGTGTTCCGGTTCGAGGCATTCGGGCGCGAGTATACCTTCCGTCAGGATTTCACGCTGGGCGAAGGGCCGCTGCAACTGCGGACGGGCGTCGATCTCGTGTGCAACCCGTACGAAATCGAGGTCTACGCACCGCCCTTGCGCGCCACGGGCGAGCGCGGCCAGTTCCCGGGACCGCCGCCCGACCGCAACACCGTGTTCACGCATGAAGCAGACCTGCTGATCAACAACGGCGCGTGGTTCGATGCCGTGTTCCGCCTGCATCCGCGCTGGGAGGTGGTGCCGGGCCTGCGGTTGGACCACTTTGGCGGCGCGTCCCAGGGCCTGTCGGTCACGCCGCGCCTGAACCTGCGCCACAAATGGAACGAGCGCCTGACGTTCAAGGCGGCCGTCGGCGGCACGACGCAGCGCCCGCAACCACACGAGGTGAGTGTGCGCTTCGGCAACCCGGACCTGAAGCCCGTGCGTGGTTTCGAAGTGGCGGCGGGCGGCGAGTTCCAGGCGTCCGAAGCGATCGACATCGACTTGCAAGGTTTCCAGAAAGAACTGCGCGACCTCGCCGTGGTGCCCGACGGCATCGTGCCGCGGCCGCCGTTTGTCAACACGGGCGTCGGCCACGTCAGCGGACTCGAACTGCTGGTGCGGCACAAGCCGGTGGGTCCGTTTTTCGGCTGGATCGCCTACACGCTGCAGCGCGCCACTCGCATCGATCGGCCCGGCGTGCCCGAGCGACCGTTCGGCTGGGACCAGACGCACATCTTGACGGCGCTGGGGTCGTACAAGTTGCCCGACAACTGGGAGGTCGGCGCGCGCTGGCGCTACGTGACCGGCAACCCCTTGACCGATGTCGAGACCGTGGCCTGGAACGAGAAGCAGGACACGTACACGCGGGTGCGCTCGGCGTGCAACAACTGTGGGCGGCTGCCGGCGTTTCACCAGTTGGATGTGCGAGTAGACAAGAAATGGGTGTACGAATCGTGGATGCTCAGTATCTATATGGACGTGCAGAACGTCTACAACCGCCAGAACGCGGAGAGCATCCGCTACAACTTCGATGCGAGCCTGCACGAGTACCAGGCGGGGCTGCCGATCGTGCCGGCGCTGGGGGCGCGGGCGGAGTTTTGAGGCCTTGCAGCACGCGCTCCCCAGCCTGGCCCAGCCCGCGGTCGTGCGGCATCGGGTCTTTTCAAGCGCTCAGGCACCCCAGGCAGCGCGACGGCGGCCGACTCGGCGTTGCGGGGCCCGGCCGAGTTCGCGCCGTGGCCATCGGTCCCGAATGCGGCGTCCTGGTCTGACCGTGCGGGGCCGACTTCGAGCCGGCGACCCTGCACGACTGGTCGACCGCAGGGCCGGCCATGGCAGCGCTGGCGGCGACCTGGTGACGGGTGCAGACAGGTGACTCCGCTAAACCGATCTTCCCCCCCAAGAAACCAAGCAACTACCTGACACTCCGAACCAATCACCCACGATCCAAGATCACGTTTTGTCTACAACTCGACACCAAGCAGCGAGAATGCGCGCACTTGCACCGGCGTCGGGTCTGCCAGGCGATCGAACTCGTTGCCTGCGACGGCCAGCCTGACCTTGGCCAGCGTGGCGAGG
>SHZF01000101.1 GCA_009692425.1 Myxococcales bacterium
GGTAGCGGTCGTCGGGCTCCTTTGCGAGCAGGCGCAACACGAGGTCCGACAGCGACTCGGGCACCGCGCCGTCGACCGCTGCGGGCGGCCGCGGAGCGCGCGCGAGGTGGGCATGCACCAGACCCAGCGCGTCGGCGGCGTAGAACGGGCGCCGGCGCGTGAAAAGCTCATACAGGGTGACGCCCAATGCGTAGAAATCGCTTCGGTAGTCTACCGAGCGATTCATGCGGCCAGTCTGCTCCGGCGCCATGTACGCGAGCGTCCCCTCGAGTTGGTCGGTGCCGTGCAGCAGCACCGCTTCGCGCGACAGTTCCGACGCCACGCCGAAGCCGAGCAGCCGCACTTCGCCAGTGGCGACGCGGGCCAACATCCGGTGCGGCGACACGTCCTTGTGGACGACGTCGCGCGCATGGACGAGGGCGAGCGCGCGCACGGCGCCGATCGCGATGCGCACGCGGTCAGCCAACGTGGCGGCGCCGTCGGGCAGCAGCGTCGGCACCGGCACGCCGTCGAAGCCCTCGAGCACCAGCGTGCGCCCCGCCGCATCGATGCCACGCGGTCGCAGGGCGCCGCCGTCGAGCCGCAGCAACAGGTCATGCTCGCGCCGCAGCCGCGCCAGTTGGCGCGAAGTGGGCGCCGCCGCGCGCAGGGTCTGGACCAGGCAGTCGCGGGGCGCGTCGCCGTCGGCGCGCCACACCACGTAATCCGGCGCTTGGATCAACTCTTCGCGCAACTGCAGGCGTGTGATGTCCATGTTGCCTCCTTGTCTGGAGATTCGCCAGCCGTCAGACCGCCAGCGCGGGCAATTCGTCCCGGCGGCGGTACAGCGCGGTGAGGTAGAGCGCGTCGAGCAGCGCCGCCGTGCCGCACAGCGTCAGCAGGAACCGGTTCTCAGGCAGGTGCAGCACACAGAACACCGAGATGAGGCCGGTGCCCAGGCCTTTGCACCACGCCGACAGCGGGGAGTACAAGTGCGGGGTCGGCGTCGTCAGGATGGCCCAGAGATACAGCCCTGACATCATGACGTTGAGGATGTAGCCGGAGACCGCGCCGGTCGGATTGTCCACGCCCTGCTCGCGCAGGAAGTACAGGCCAACGCCCCACAGCACGACGAATACGGCGGTTGCGGGCATGGCCAGGCGCTTGATCTGCGGCACGTCGATGCGGGCAAACGTGAACCGGATCATGGCCCACACGATCACGACATCGAGGAAGAACCAGATGCGGTAGCCCCACTGGAACAGCATTCCCATGTCGGTCTGCAGCACGAAGCCCCAGTCGAACTCCCATGCCACGTTTGCCATGACGGCGACGGACGGGATTTCGACAAACTGCGCCCGCCGCACCGCCACGAGCACGTCGACGTAGGTGACGGCCCACAGCACGCAGCCGAGGCCGAACAGCACCAATTCCAACGTTGAATACGTCGTCGTGTTGACCCAGTTGTCCATGAAACCGCCTTGTCGTCGTCACGCGCCCGGCCCGGCGCGCTCAGACGCTGGGCCGAAGCTAGCACGATGGCGCAGGACTGCCACGGGACTTGGGATTCGGAGAGTTGCAGCGAGATTGCTGGCAGATGCCCATGCGGGCTCGCGCAGTTCCTCGCGACGCGCAGCCCGAGGTGGTCCCCTTAGGGCCCGTGCAAACATAGGTCGATCGCCTTCGCGGCGACGCTGCCCACTTGTGGCAAGGATCGCGCAACAACCCCAGCGACAGGTGGTGTGGCGACGCGACCGGATTGACGCGCGGCTATGGACCGACAAGTCTCTGGGAACACCGGTTGATCTCGGCGCGTCATGGATCCACGGGGTGCGCGACAACCCGGTCGCGGCGCTGGCCAAGCGCCTCAACGTGGCGACGGTGGCGACCAACTACGATTCTATGACGCTGTATGACGACGACGGCACGGCCCTGGACGACACGCAGCGGCGCGCCGCCGAACAGCGCTTTCGGGCTCTGATGCGGGCCGTCGATGCGCTGCGCGAGGAAAGCGACGGCGACGCCTCGCTGGCCAGCGCCATCGCCCGGGTGCGCGACCAGGTCGCCATGAACACCAAGCAGCAGCACATGCTGGACATCAGCATCAATACGATGGTGGAGCATGAGTACGCCGCGGCGGAATTGGAGCCCAAGGGCGACGCTGAAGTCGTGGGTGAAGCGATGAGCGTGCTGCAACGCCTCTATGGCGACGCGATTCGACTGCCATCGAGCCGGTGACCACCTGTTCCGGATCCAGAGATTCTGATCGAAGTCCAAGCCCTTGCACGGCGCCGGGGGAGGCTCCCGTTGGTGGATTTGGGACTCCGCAGCGCAACTGGGGCGCTGGGGCGGCTGCGACGGCCTGCACGGACCCTACGACATCAAGTGGCCCGGCGCGGCAATGTTGTCGCCCATTACGACCGGGCCGACCGGCACATACGGCGGCGCAAACGTCGGGATCGAACCCTTGCCGAGCACGAGCATGATCTGCTGCTGCGGCAGCCACATCATGAAGATGGCCGCGATGCCCTTGCCGAGCGCGTCAAATAACACCTCGTGGTGCTGGGCCTTCTTGTCGCCGAGTTTCTTGACAAAGCCGTCCTTCAGGCTGCTCGGCGTCATCTCCGACATCATCGCCGACGGGCAGGCGATGAGCGGCGTCGGTACGTTGGGCATCGGCGGCGCCATCGGTCCAGGGAAGGCAGCAAACGCCGGATACCACGGCAGGCCGGGCACCGTGACCTTGTCTTGCCACTTCTTGAACGCCTCGCTGAAGTGGGTCGCCACGGCCTTGCTGTATTTGTTCTCGTTCGCGCTCGCCTTGGGCGCGGTCATCAGCACGAACGGTTTCGTCTCCGGTCCGTCGAGACAGCCGGGCACTCCGAGGGCGGTCACGGCGTTGATCTTGAGGTCCTTGAACTTCGCCTGCAGCTTCCACATCGAGATCGCGTTGCAGATCGCATCGCACACGCCGTCGATGAAGGCCTCGAACTGGCCGGAAATCTTCTTCACCGTATCGACGTGGTACTTGTTCGGCGTCGCAGGCACGAAAAGCTTCGCCGGATCGGGCGGCGCGAAAAGCTCCGTCAGCTTGAACGAGTCGACGTACTGCTTGCCGGCGTCGCCGGTCGGCTGCTCCCAGTCCACGGGCAGCACGACGTTGTGCGCCTTGAAGGCGGCCTTCGACAGGGTCTTGAGCTGCGGGGCGTTCCAGGGCGGCATGATCCAACACCTCCTCGACCATCGAGCGTAGACGCGCGACCTCCGCACCGCAAGCGTGGTGGCGGCAGACGGGGGAGCCGCGCCCCATGTGTCCAGCGGTTCCGCGCTTGCGGCCCACGGAGCCGGCCGCTACCGTGCGTGCCCATGACCACCGCCGCCGCACCAGCTTCCCATCGTGTGCTCGCTCGGCAGCCTGCCGTGGCACCGGACCGGGCCACCCACACCGATCTCACCGCGGACTGCGTGTACGGCCCCGTGCCGTCGCGGCGCTACGGGACGACGCTCGGGTTGAACTTGCTGCCCGTCGATGAAAAGCACTGCACGTTGCGGTGCACGTATTGCCAACTGGGCGGCGAGAATCCGCGCAAGTCGAAGACTTTCCCGCCGATTGCCCAGTACGCCCGCGAACTGGGTGCAGCGCTCCAAGCCCTTGCGGCGACGGGCACACTCCGGGGCCACGCAATCGATGCGCTCGTGTTTTCGGGCAACGGCGACGCCACGATGCACCCGGACCTCACCGCCGCCGTCGACGTCACGCTGGCGCTGCGGGAGCGATGGGCGCCAGGGGTGCCGATCGTGCTGCTGACCGGCGGCACTGAACTCGTGCGTGCCGACGTGCGCCAGGCCGTCGCGCGGCTCGACGAGGTCGCTGTCAAGGTCGACGCCGGGTCGCAGCAGGTATTCGAGCGGCTCGACATGCCATGGCGGCCCATTGCCCTCGCTGACATCGTGGCGGCGGCGTCCGAACTGCCCAACGCGGTCGTGCAGACGCTGCTCGTGCAGGGCTCGGTCGACAACACGACGCCGGCCGAGATCGACCTGTGGTTGGGCCACCTGCGTACGGCGCGGCCGCTGCGGGCCGACGTGCACACGCTCGACCGGCCGCCCATCGAGAAGAAGCTGCGCAAGGTGCCGGCGGTCGTGCTCGAAGCCGTGGCGGCGCGGGCGCGAGCCGAAGCGGGCGTCGCGTGCCGAACGTTCGCGGGCGGACTCGACGACTGACGCTCGCCCTTGGCGAAGGTCTGCTGTGACGCCCGACGACGACACATTGGTGGTCCTGTCGCGCACGGAACGCCGGCGCCGGGCCCGGTTGCGTGCGCTGCCGACCTGGGGCGAGACCGACGACGCCACGCAGACGCGACGCACGGCGTTGATCAAGCAGTTGGCCCGCAGCGCCGGCTTTTCGCGCGTCGGTGTGGCCCACGCCCAACCGCTCGACGAGGAGCGCGCGCGACTCGAGGCGTGGCTTGCGGCCGGCATGCACGGCGACATGGCGTGGCTGGCCGACGACGTCGCGCGGCGCTGCGATCCGGGGCGGGTCGTTGCCGGGGCGCGTGCTGTCGTCGTGCTCGCCCTGGACTACGACAGCGCGGCGCCGCACACCCGCGACCTCGACCTCGCTGGTTCGGACCGCGGCTGGCTGTCGCGCTACGCGTGGGGTACGGACTACCATGTCATCATGGAGCAGCGCCTCAAGGCCCTGACGGAATCGGTGCGAGCCCGGCTGGGCCCCGAACTGGGCACGGATTTTCGCGGTGCGGGCCAACGTGCCGGCCCCTTTCGCGCCGCGGGCGATTTTCGTTGGTCGGTCGACTACGGTCCCGTGCTCGAGCGCGCCTGGGCCCAGCGCGCGGGCCTCGGCTGGCAGGGCAAGCACACGCTCCTGATCCATCCACAGCACGGCAGCTACTTTTTTCTGGCGACGGTCGTGACCAGCATCCCGCTCGACGCCGACGCGCCAGCGGTCGATCAGTGCGGTAGCTGCACTGCCTGCCTCGACGCATGCCCGACCGGCGCCATCGTGGAGCCGTGGGTGGTCGATGCGCGCAAGTGCATCAGCCACGCGACGATCGAGGCGAACCTGCCACCGGCTGGCGCCTCCGCCGAGGGTCCGTCGGCTGGCTTGCAGACCCAAGTCGGCGACCACGTGTTCGGCTGCGACCTGTGCCAGGAATCGTGCCCATGGAACCGCTTCAGCCGTCCCGCCGGCGAGCCGGCATTTGAACCGCGGCCCGGCAACGTGGCGCCGCACCTCGCGGGGCTCGCTGAGCTCGACGCCGCCGCGTTCGCCGCCCGCTTCGCCCAGAGTGCGGTCAAGCGGCGCGGCCTCGAGGGAATGCGATTCAATGTCGAGGCTGTGCGCGCGGGGCGGCGACGTGACACGTGACGGCCACGCCCAAGGCCAAAAGACCGGCAACCCCGAGCGCGAGGCAGCCCAGCAACAGGCCGGGCAGCAGGTGACCGGCGACCCAGCCGCTACCGGCAGCGACGTGGCGCAAAGCGGGAACGTGGGCGGCTTCGAGGCCCCAGACTGCGCCCGCGCCGGCGACGGCCACGAGAAGCACGCCGCGCCAGGCCGGCTTAATGTCTTCGTGCGAGGGCGCCATGTGCGCGGCGATCGCTACCGACATCCACCCCCAAGCGACGACGGCCGCCCGGGACCACGCGCCGCCCGCCCACGCCCGGCGCAGGTCCGCTGCCAGGGCCACGGCCGCGTCCCGCACGGCGCTGTCGAGTTCCGGCCACGCCCGCGCGCCGACGAGCGGGTCGACCGCCGCATCCAGGGCGCCGACGCCGGCGAGCCGCGCCAGGCCCCCGAGCACGAGCGCGCCCACGGCAAGCGGGGCGATGGCGACCACGGCTGCGGCGAGCCACGCCCCAGGGCCGCGGCCAGGTTCCCACTGCACGCGGCCTAGGGTGCCGGTCGCCGGGTCCGGCGCGAACCAGCGCACCGATGCCACACGGCGGCCGAGTAGGCGTGCGGCGAGCAGGTGGGCGCCTTCGTGGACGGGGACGCCGATCCAACCGGTCAGCAGCGGCACCGCCCACCAGCCGAGGCGTCCGGCGACGGCCGCCTGGATGGCACGGGCGAGGACCAGAGCGATGCCGATCAGGCCCACGGCGGCGAGGGTGGCGGCCATTGCGATTCCGGGCGGGCGCGCGGGCCCGCCGGTGCAAGCATACAAGGGGGGCGGCGGACGTCCGGTTTTCTGGTGCATGGCAAGGGAGCGCCCGCCACGGGCTTCCCAGCCGGCACCGACCTTGCTACATGGAGGACATGCTGTCTCGCTCCGCCGCCGCCGCGCGTCCCTCCGAAGTGGCCGCCGCAGTAGCCGATGAACCGGCGCTCCCGCCGACCGCCGCCGCGCCGTCGGCCGCCGTTCCGGGCAATGCCGACGCCGACCTCGTCCACTTGACCGACCGCATGAACCCGCTGCTCCGTGAGCGTTCGATGCCGCGCCGCACCGAGATCGAGGTCGATGTGCGACGCAATGGCGCAGGATCGGTAACGCGGGTGCCGACGGGAACGCGCGCTGGCGACTTGCTGCCCGCTTCCGTCCACGGCGCTGCCGTCGTCGCCGCCCTCATCGACCGCAAGGCGCTGTCGCTCGACACCCGCCTCGTCGCCAACACCATGCTGGAGCCGCTGCTGGCGTCGCACTGGGAGGGTCGCGAAATCGTGCTGCATTCGGCCGGCCTCGTCGTGCTCGAGGCGCTTGCGCGCGTGGCGCCCACGGTCGTCGCGCGCGTGACCCGCGCGCCGGGCGAAGGTCCGGTGGTCGAGTTGACGCCGCCACCCGAAGAGTGCAGCTCGTTCGCCGCGGCCATCAACCGCGACATCGCGCGCCAGGTCGCCGAAGACGCGCCGCTGCAGCAGGAGTTGTGGTCGGTCGAGGAGGCACGCACGCACTTTGCCGAATGCGGCTGGCACGACGCCGCCAGCCTGTTGCATGTCTGGCGCATTTCTCACGCGATGCTCGTGCGCTGCGGCAACACCTACGCGCTGTCGCCTGGGCCACTGCTGCCATCGACGGGCCACCTGCGGGGGCTGCGCGTGCAGCCCGATCCGGCTGGGTTGCGCATCGTACCGGGCATCATCGACGAACCGCCGGCGTCGGGTCCGGCCCGCGATGGCGCTGCCATGGTGCACGAGCACCGGGCCTGGTTGCGGGCACTCGGCGTGACGTCGGTGGGTGCCTACAACGAACTGTGCATCGCGCGCCGTGTCGCAGGGCTGGTCCGCGTGGCGGAGGGCTTTCACGAGAAGGGCATCGGGCGCATCGCCGATCTCGTGGCGCAGCGGCGGCCCGGCATCCGGGCGATCTGTGTGGCCGGGCCGTCGTGTTCGGGGAAGACCACGTTCATCAAGCGGCTCACGGTGCAGTTGCAGGTCAACGGCCTGAATCCCGTCGGCCTTGGCCTCGACGACTACTACGTCGACCGCGAGCGCACGGTGCGCGACGAGGACGGGGAGTACGATTTCGAGGCGTTCGAGGCGATCGATGCGCCCCTGTTGCAGGACCACCTGCGCCGGCTGGTGGCGGGCGAAGACGTCCGCACGGCACGCTACGACTTCAAGACGGGCTGCAGCCATCCCGAAGGAGGCGCCGTGCTGCGCCTCGGTCCCGACGACGTGCTGATGATGGAGGGCATTCACGGCCTGAACCCGCGCCTGCTCGCCGACGTGCTGCCGCGCGAGGCCGTGTTCCGCGTTTTCATCCACCCGGCGACGACGCTGCCGCTCGATCGGTTGTCGCCGCTGACGGCGTCGGACGTGCGCCTGCTCCGTCGCATCGTGCGCGACCGCCACCACCGCGGGTACCGGGCCGCGGACACGATCCTGCGCTGGCCGAGCGTGCGACGGGGCGAGCGGCGCCACATCTTCCCGTTCCTGCCGCACGCCGACGTTGTGTTCGACAGTGCCCTGGTCTACGAAATCTCCGTGCTCAAGGTCTATGCCGACCAGTACCTGCTCGAAGTGCCGTCGGGCGATCCGAGCTACACGACCGCGTTTCGCCTGCGCACCCTGCTGGATCGCCACGTGACCATCTACCCTGACCACGTGCCTCCGACGTCGCTGCTGCGGGAGTTCATCGGCGGCAGCGGTTTCGAGTACTGAAGAGCCAACGGGTTGAATGCGATGAGCTCAAGCGACGCTTTTGGACTGCTCGTCGGGGCCATGGTGTCGACGGCAGGTTGCGGGACCGTGGTGCCGCCATCAAGGTGGACCTGTGCGGCGACGTGAAGATTCCCGGCACCTGCACGGCGGCCGGAGCGTGCGCGGTCACGACCATCCCGGAAGGGCACAAGTGCCCAGGATGATTCTGCATCTGCACGAAGTGCGTCGGCATCTCCGTCTGCCATTCCGACGCCGGCTAGTACCCGAAGCTGCAAGTTCAAACCGGGATTTCGAGAGGATTTTTCGGTCAGGGCAAGGCGCGACGACGATGGCGTAGCAGGGCTACGTCGAGGAGGAGCAACGCAGCCATGGCTGAAAAAGACCGAAGAAACCCGGTGCGAACTGAAGATTTCGGGTACTACCGCCCACGAAGAATGCGGATTACGGTACCCGCCATGCGCGCTGTCCGTCAGAACGTGCTCGCCTGGCTGATCTGCTGCGTATGGTTGCCGCTCATCATGCTGGCGATGCTCGTCACGCTGCGGCGCTACCGCGACACGTTGGGCACCAGGATGGTGCGCCAGTGGGGCTTCATGCTGCTGTGGGTGGCCGGCGTGCGGCTGGCGCTCGACCCCGACGTGACCGCAGAACTGGCCGTGCGGCGCGGGCGTGTGCTCACGTTCAACCACAGTTCGACGCTCGACCTGCTCGTGGGTGCAGCGCTCACGCCCGAAGGGGGCGTCACGGTCGTCAAGCGTGAAATGCTGCGGCTGCCCTTGATCGGCCAGGCCGTGCAGTTGCTCGACATGCTGCCGATCGACCGCGCCGACCGCGGCAGTGCGGCGGCAGCGTTCCAGGTGGCGGCGCGCCGCATGCGCAACGAGCGACTGAGCGTGCTGATCGCGCCAGAGGGCACGCGCTCGAAGACGGGAGCACTGGGGCCGTTCAAGCTCGGCGCCTTTCACCTGGCGATGCAGGGGGACGTGCCCATCGTGCCGCTGGTGCTGCATGGGTGCGCGGCGCTGATGCCGTCGGGCCGGCTGTCGTGCCAGGCGGGTGTGGTCCGGATCTCCCTGCTTCCCGAGGTGCCGGCGGCAACGTGGAGCCCCGCCACGATGCGCGCGGAGGCCGACGAGTTGCGCAGTCGCTACGGCGCGGCCTTGCAGCCCGCCGTCGGCTGACCATGACGGCGCGGCGCCGGGGCTATCGCAAGATCGATCGGGTGCGGGGATCGCCGATGGCGCCCTGGGTCGAAATCTGAACTCTCCCTTCGCCGGGCACTCCATCACCCTGTTCTTGTCGAGGAACTGGATCCACGGCCGGAACAGGTGGTAGTCCGCCACCCACCCCGCCACCGCAAAGCGCCCGTCGGGCAGTTCCGTGATTGCGTTCAAGCCCGACCAGGAGCACGCCAGCCGACGCTGGGCGATCGCATGGTCCCACACCTTGGTGCCGTCGGGCGTGTAGCGCAGCACGCGGGCGTAGGCGGGGTCGAAGGGCGGGCCGCTGGGTTGCTTCGCTGTGGCGGTAGTCGGGGCGATGACGATGAGGTCGCCGGATTGCGTGACGGTGGTGGCGACCCCGATAATGAAATTTGGCATGTCGAAGAAAAACACCTCTTTGATCACAACGTTCTTGATGAACATCGGCACAGAGGTTTCCATCACACGCAGAGTTTCGAGTCGGTCCGGGCGCAGCGCGCCGCAGTTCGCCCTTCAGGGACACTCGCCCACGTTCTGGATCCGCCGAACAATCCATGCTCCTCCGTCGCTGCGCGGTTGGAACGCGCTGAGGGCGACGTGAACCGGCAAGTAGTAATCGGAGCCGGTAGAAGGCTTCGACCGCGCGCAGGAATGCGTTGAGAACGGCCGTGCGGAGTTCACCGTTCCAGGCGAGCAGGTAGCGCAAGTCGAATGGCACGGTCGTCCTCAGGATGATATTCACATTCCCGAAGAAACAGAGGCGGACTACCAAGTGGTCGAGCCCGGTCCTTCGATTTATCTCACCACAGCGTTTATTCGCAAGCGGCCTCAAGAGAAAGTTTTTTACATCAGCCTGGGTGCACAGACATTCAGAGATCTCGTACCGGGCCGCTACCAGATGCGCTTTATATGGCAGGTGGAACACTTCGGCGCCACCTTGGGCCATCGGATGGCAAAAAACGGAAGTTGCCCGCGCCATGGAAGGGCGAACTGCGTTCGGGAATATTTCCGTTCGAGATCAAGGGTGAATGAGTATTGTGCTAATGCGGAAACGTGTCATGGCGTCTTTATTGATTTCACTCATTTGTCTTATCGCTGAAAGGGGATTGACGATGACCGAAGAAAAGATTCAGGCGCTAGAGAAGCCGATTTACCGCGATGAGTTCATGAAGAAAGCGAAGGCCAAAGAGTTTCGGGAGATCAACACCGCATTTCTCAGCGGGGATTGGCCCTTGTTCGGAGCGAAAGAAGTCCAATCCACCATCGCCGCGCGCCGCCCGTCGCTCAGCCCCGCGTCGCTCCTGCCGACGATGTGTGTAAACGCCGCTCAAAACCCGCCGCAGTGCGCCAAAACACCGGAGTCGGCGGTATGCCACGGCACCGTGTACAGGCGCTCGGAGTGTGGGCAGGGGCCCAGTGCGCGACCTCGGTCGACCGGTACTCGCTGCACGCGTACAGGCGCTGGCGGGGCTGGACGGCCGCAGTCTGCTCGAATTGGGAAACAAGTGCATTGCTTGGCACCGGTGGCCGCTGCAAGCTCGGTTCCGGCTCCCGCGCGGGCCGCTCCGGAGCGCCCGGGGCCGCCGCTGGGTGGTGGCGTTGCGGGCGCTGAGGCCTGGCGTGTCCTTCTACGTTCTGACAAGCCCAATGCCCTGTCCGCCTCGCCCCCGATGGCGCCCGAAGTTGACGCTGCTGCGCCCCCGACCTACCTTGCAAGAACACAGTGCGCGCCGCGCGAGGGCTCTGATGGACCGTCCCGAGCGAGAACTGCAAATCCGCACCACGTACCAAGCGGCGCCCGCTCGCAAGGAACCCGCCATGCACCACCGCACCCTTGCCACGATCCTGCCGAGTTTCCTCGGCTTCTTCCTGCTGCCCAACGTCGCCTTCGCCGCGACCCTGCCGACCCAGGGTGTCCTGCGCAATGCCGGGGGCGGGCCGGCGACCGACGGGCCCTACGTCTTCTTCGTCAAGCTGTACGCCGCCCAGGATGCCAAGACGGCGCTGTGGCAGGACGCGATGCCGGGCGTGCAGGTGCAGGGCGGCCTGTTCCAACTCGTTCTGGGGTCTACGGAATCGGCGCCGATCAAGGACGACCTGCTGACGTCGGGCAAGCCGCTGTGGCTGGGCGTGCAGGTGGCGAGCGATCCGGAACTCGACCGCGTGCCGCTGACGTCGGTGGCGCGCGCCTACCATGCCCAGGTCGCAGGCGGCCTTGCCTGCAGCGGCTGCGTCGACACCGTGGCGCTGGGCGACAACAGCGTGACACCGGCCAAAGTCGGCTTCACCTACGCGGGATCCGATGCCAAGGGTGGCATCGCCACGAGCGCCAAGTTCGCGGAATCCGCCCAGTTCGCCAAGGTAGCCGAAGCCGCCAGCAAGGCCGCCCAGGCCGATGAAGCCGCCAGCCTGTCGTGTACCGGCTGCGTGACGCTGCAACACCTGCACGCCAACGTCAGCAAAGGCTTTGTTTCGGTCAAGGGAGGGGAGATCACCGGCGACCTGGCCATGACCGGCGGGTTCGGCCTGACCGGTGCGCTCGACATGACGGGACCCCTGAAGCTGACCGGCGACGCAACGCTGACAGGCAAGGTCGGCGTGGCCGGCAGCCTGGACCTGGGCAACTCGACGGTGCTGGGCGGCCA
>SHZF01000028.1 GCA_009692425.1 Myxococcales bacterium
CGCACATCATCGTGCCAAACGGGAGCCGCGCCGTCTGCCGCTTCGATCCGGACCCCAAACAGCCGCTCGACGAGGCGGAACGTGCCGTCGAGCACGCGCGGCAACGGAAACCACGGGCGCAGTTGCTCGTCCGTCACGTCGAAGCGGGCCTCGCGCAACCGTTCGGCCCAGAAGGCGACATCCCACGGGCGCAAATCTGCGGCCTCGTCAGCGCCCCGGTCGCGGGCCAGGCTCGCCAGTTCGGCAAGGTCGCGTTCGGCGGCGGGCCGGCTCGCCGTATGCAGATCGTCGAGCAGGAGGCGGGCTGTCGCTGCATCGGGGGCCATCTTCGTCGCCAGGCTGAGCGCCGCGTAGTCCGGATAGCCCAACAGGCCCGCGAACTCGTGGCGCAGCGCGAGGATCCGATGCACGAGCGGCGTGTTGTCGTGGTCGCCAGCCGAAGCGCGCTGGACGTGGGCGCGGTACACCGTCTCGCGCAGGTCGCGGCGCACGCAGTGTTGCAGGAACGGCACCAGCACAGGCCCATCGAGCGTCACCCGCCAGGGCCCGGCGTCTGGCGTTGCGGGCGCCTCGTCGGCGTGCGCGGTGCTCCACATCTGGGCGAGGAGGCCGCGCAGGCTGGGCGGCAGCGTCGCGGCGAGCCCCGCGTCAGCGAAATCGAGCCCCCACGCCTTCGTCGCGTCGAGCACGTGGTTCTGGAAGGTCGTGGCGGCCTCGGCCAACTCCGTCTGGATCGCGTTGAACCGGTCGCGGATCACGCCGTCGAGCCCGACACCGGCCAGTTCAGCATCGCGCAGGTTCGTCTCGACGAGGCGCCGCTGACCGGCGTCGAGTGCGGCGAGCGCGTCGGGGGCCTGCAACGCGCGCCAGGCCTCGCAGAGCGGCCGGCTCTGGCCGACGCGCAGCGAAAACTGGACGACCGCAGGCTGCACCGCATCGTGCGCGGCGCGCAGGGCGTCGGAGTTGCGCACGCTGAGCAAGTGCCCGACGGCGCCCCAGGTGGTCTCGAGCCGGTCACTGATGCGTTCCAGCCCGGCGGCCAGGCGCTCGAATGCGGCCTTGCCGGTCACCACGCCAGCGGCAACGCGGGCGGCATCGGCTTCGAGCGCTGCGAGCCAGTCGGCCACCTCGGCGAGCACGATGGTCATGCCTGGCTCGACGTGGGCCGCGTCGATCTCGGGCCAGCGCGGCAAGGGGTCAGGGTGAAGCAGGGGATTCTGCGGGATTGGGGGATTCTGCGGGATTGGGGGATTCGGCTGGACAGGAAGCATCGGGTCGGGCGGCACGGTCGTCATGGGGCCGGACGGTACACGCGGGTGCCCGGCGCGCCAAGCAGCCGGCGAAGTTGCCCCCGATCGCGCGCCCGCGTAGGCTTCCCGCCCCCGACGCGCCGGAGCCCGCCCCCATGCCCGCACTCGACGGCCTCCGCATCCTCGACCTGTCGCGCGTGCTGGCCGGCCCCTACTGCACGGCCATCCTGGCCGACCACGGGGCCGAAGTGTGGAAGATCGAGAACCCCGCGGGCGGCGACGACACTCGCGCCTTCGGCCCGCCGTTCGCACGCAACGGGCTCTCGACCTATTTCTGCGCCATCAACCGCAACAAGAAGTCGCTCGCTATCGACCTCAAGACGCCGCAGGGCGTCGAACTCGTGCGCGCCCTGGCCGCCAAGGCCGACGTCGTCGTCGAGAACTTTCGCCCCGGCACCGCGGAGCGCCTCGGGCTGGGCGCGACGGCATTGCGCGCCGTGGACCCGCGCCTCATCTACTGCTCGCTGTCCGGGTTCGGTCAGACGGGTCCGTGGCGCGACAAGCCAGGCTACGACCTCGCCGTGCAGGGCCTGAGCGGCTTGCAGGCGCTGACGGGAGCCGCCGACGGCCCGCCCACCAAGGTCGGCACCTCGATCGCGGACCTCGTGACGGGCCTGCACGCCGTCCAGGGCATCCTGCTCGCCCTGCACCGCCGCGAGCGCACGGGCCTGGGCGACACGGTCGATGTCGCGATGCTCGATTCCGTCGTCGCGCTGCTGACCTACCAGGCGACCGGGTGGCTCCTCGCCGGCAACGCGCCGAGCCGACTCGGCAACCGCCACCCGTCGATCGTGCCGTACGAGACGTTCGCGTGCCAAGACGGCCACCTCAACCTCGCGGTAGGCAACGACGCGCTGTTCGCGAAGTTCGCGGCCCTCGTCGGGCACGCAGAGTGGTCGAACGACCCGCGTTTTGCGCGCAATCCGGCCCGCGTGGCGCACCGGGACGAGTTGGTGCCGGCGATCGCGGAGCTGCTGGCTGCTGATACCGTGGCGAACTGGACGGAGCGCCTTGGCGACGCCGGCATCCCGTGCGGCCCCATTTTCGAGGTGCCCGCCGTGCTCTCCCATCCCCAGACGATCGCCCGCGGCATGGTGACGGCGGTCGATGACGGCGACGGCGGTTCGCTCGATCTGCCTGGCGTCCCCATCCACCTGGTCGACGCGCCGGGCTCGGTCCGCACGCCGCCGCCGCAGTTGGGCGCGGACACTCGCACGGTGCTGGCCGCCGAACTTGGCCTGGACTCCCGCGCGCTCGATGACCTGCTGCGCGATGGCGTGATCGCGGGCATGTAGACGATTCACCCAGAGAAGATCACCTAGAGAGGACTTGGCATGACCGCAACGACCCTGGACGTGACGTTGGACCCGCGTGCGTTGGCGCGCCACCTGTCGGGCCACCACTTGATTGCGGGGCGCTTGCAGGCCGCACACGCCGGCGCGACCTTTCCCATCCACAACCCGGCAAGTCTGGAAGAGGTCGGCAATGCGGCCGCGGGCGACGCCACCGACGTCGATCGGGCGGTCCAGGCGGCCCACGAGGCCTTTGCAGCGTGGTCGCAGCGCCCGGCCCGCGAGCGCGGCAAGCTGGTGCAGGCGTGCGCGGCGGTGCTCGGGTCCCACGCCGAAGAACTCGCACGACTGGTGGCGCTCGAGACCGGCAAGGCCATCCGCACCGAGTCGCGCATCGAGGCGGGCGTGCTCGCGGACGTGTTCACGTACTACGGCGGGCTGGCGAGCGAACTGAAGGGCGAGACGATCCCGTTCCGGCCCGACGTGCTCGCGTACACGGTGCGCGAACCGCTCGGCGTGGTCGGCGCGATCCTGCCCTGGAACGCGCCGCTGCTGCTGATGGCGCTCAAGATCGCCCCCGCGTTGGTGGCCGGCAACACGGTCGTGGTCAAGTCGGCCGAAGAGGCGCCGTTCGCGGTGCTGCGCGTGGCTGAACTCCTGCAGACGGTGCTGCCGCCGGGCGCGTTCAACTTGGTGTCGGGCGACGGCCCGCAGTGCGGCGCTCCCCTCGTCGCGCATCCGCTGGTGCGCAAGGTGACGTTCACGGGGTCGGTCGCAACGGGGCGCATCGTGGCGCGGGGGTGTGCCGACAAACTGATCCCGTGCACGCTCGAACTCGGCGGCAAGAGTCCCATGATCGTGATGCCCGACGCCGATCTGGAGCGCGCGGCGCTTGGAGCGGTCGCCGGCATGCGTTTCACCCGGCAGGGCCAGTCGTGTACCGCTGCCAGCCGGATGCTGGTGCACCGCAGCGTGCTCGAGGCGTTCGTCGCCAAGGTGTGCGCCCGGGTCGATGCGATGACGATGGGCGACCCGCTCGACGAGGCCACCGACATCGGCACGATCATCAGCCGGCAGCAGTTCGATACCGTGGAGCGCTATGTGCGGCTGGGTGAGGCGACGCCCGGTGCCGTGGCTCACCGCTGTTCGCGGCTGCCGACCGCTGCGCCCTTCGACCGGGGCCTGTTCTTGCAGCCGGTCGTGTTCACGGGCCTCGGTCCGGACAGCCCGGTGGTGCGCGAGGAGATTTTCGGCCCCGTGACGGCCGTGCTGCCGTTCGACACGCTCGACGAGGCGATCGCACTCGCCAACGACAGCGAGTATGGTCTGGCGGCGACGATGTGGACCCGCGATCTCCAGGCCGCGACACAAGCCGTCACGCGCCTGCAGGCGGGGTTCGTGCAGGTGAACCAGAACCTCGTCGTGCAGCCGACGCTGAGCTACGGCGGCGTCAAGTTGTCGGGGCTAGGCAAGGAGGCGAGCCTCGAAGCGATGCTGGAGCACTTCACACACAAGAAGACGGTGCTGATCAGCTTGGTGTAGGGGCACCCGGTGAAGGGGACGCCATGCCCCACAGAGGTTCGATGCGACCGGTCGCCCTGCCCGTCGCGGCCGTCTTGTGGCTGGGTGCGTGCCCGTCCAGCGTGCCGGAAGACGCGCGCTTTGCCAGCACGGATGGCGGCGGCGGGGCGGGTACTGGTCGTTTGGGAGACGCCGGAGGTGGTAGCGGCGTCGACCTGTGCAAACCCGTCACCTGCCAACCAGCCGGCAACTGCAAGGCCCCGATCAGCGCATCGTCGGCATCGACGCGGCCGAGGCGCCCGGCCACCCGGTAGCGCCCATCGACGACGTGGCCCGGCCGATAGGCGAGGTCGTCTTGCGCGACGATTCGACGCACTACGGTGATGGTGCCGTCGTGGGGGCAGAAGCGCTCGGCGCTCGGCTCGCCGCAGTTCGGGCACAGGCGCGCTTCGGCGGTGGACAAGGCGGCGCCCTCTCACGAACCCGTCGCCGACCACGTCCCCTCGGCCTTGAACGGCGGCGTCGTCGGGCTCGGCTGGCCAAGAAACTTCACGTCGGTCGAATCGACCTTCCACGTGCCGGTGAACGTGCCGTCGGCCCCGAGCGTGCCCTCGATGGGTCCCTCGAACTTGTACTCGAAAAGCTTCCACAACAAGATGTTGCCCTGGTTCAGCGATCCCACCAGCTTGAGCGGCGTCGGGTCGTACGTGCCGCTCAACTGTAGCGTGAACTTGTTTCCCGACGCCTCGCCGACCATCTCGCCGCTGACCAGGTACTTCGAGTTGAAGCACTTGATTTTGAAGGTCATGTCTCCGCTTGTCTTGGCCTTGACCGGCACCAGGCCGCCCGCTGCCACGAAGGTGCAGTCGCCCTTGAACTTGCCCGCCCAATTCTCCTTGAGCGCGAGGCCGGCGCATCCGAGGTTCGACTTCGTCACGCACTTGCCGACCTGGCACTGCTGCGTTTCGGTGCAGTCGCCGCAGCTACCGCCGCAGCCGTCGGGCCCACACAGCTTGATGCCGCACTTCGGCGTGCACGCGCTGGGGCTGACATCCTCTGGTGGTGCCGCCGCGTCGTCGGTGGTCGTGTCTGCGGGCGAGGCTCCGTCAATGCCGGCGCTATCCTCCAAGACTTCTTCGGGCGCGGCGTCGTCCCCAAGGCTGCCCGCATCGGGGGCTGCATCGACGGTGGCCGACGACGCCGAGCCCGCGTCCTTGCCTTTGGTGTCCGCGACCTTGCCGAGATCGAGGCCGAACTGCACGGAGGCCCCGCCGTCGGCATCCGGCGTCGCGGCCGGCGCCTCTTCGGAGCAACCGACCCCACCTGCCAGCACGGCGCCCCACACCGCGCACGCCGCCGCAAGCCCCGGACACTTCCCCTTGCCCTGGCCCGCCATCCGCTTGCGCCTCCCGCCCGTCTGCCGCGCGCTCTCGTGACCCCGGTGCCGCCACCGTAGTCCGCGGCGCCGGTCAATTCAAGCGCCACGTGGCGCGATCGCCATACCGGCCTTGACCTGAGGTCCGGCGGCGCCGAAAATCACCGGCCTCCCCAACGCGCGCCGCACCGAGGTGCCCATGTCGCTGTTCCGATTCCTAGCCACACCGCTGGCCGTGTGCGCAATGCTCGCCGCCGTCCCCGCGTCCGCAGCCACCCCGGTCACCGCCGCCATTCAGGGTACGCTGGGCGCAACTGCGGGCGGGCCCGTCGCGGACGGCACCTATTCGTTCGAGTTCGCCTTGTACGACAAGGGCTTCGGCGGTACTGCATTGTGGTCGGAGCCCGCCGCCAAGCTCGAAGTCAAAGGCGGCACGTTCTCGCACCTGCTCGGTGTGACAAAGGCGCTGTCGGCGGCGCAACTCGCCGGCATCGACCAGGCCTGGCTCGGCGTCAAGGTGGGCGGCGACCCGGAAATGCCGCGCACGCCGCTGCACGCGGTATTGTACGCGCTCGCCGCGGAGCATGCCGCCAACCTGGCTTGTTCGGGATGCGTCAAGGCCGAGCACCTCCACGCCGACGCGCTCAAGGCCTACGCGAAATCTGCCGAGCTCGCCAAGGTGGCGCTCACCGGCAAATTCGAGGACCTCGCCGGCGGCCCGGACTTGTCAGCCTACGCCAAGACGACGGCACTGGCCCCGGTGGCGACGAGCGGCAAGTTCGAGGACCTCAAGGGTGGCCCTGACTTGTCGGCCTACGCCAAGGCGAAGGAGTTGTCGGCCGTGGCAATCACCGGCAAGTATGCCGACCTCACCGAGCCGCCGGCGCTCGCCAAGGTCGGCTCGGCGTGCGGTACGGGCCTGGTCGTCAAGGGCCTTGCCAAGGACGGCGCACTCGAGTGCGTGGTGGCGCTGGACCCGAACGCCCTGCCCGCCGACGGCCTGAACGAGATCGCCAACAACGTGCTGACCAACCAGTTCGTCGATTCGTTTGCGGCAGCAGGCGTGCCGATCGACATCCCAGACAACAGCCCGAGCGCGGCGGAACTGACCATCGATGTGCCCGACATCGGCACCGCGCAGGGCCTCGCAGTCCATGTCGCGCTGGCGAATTCCGACATCGGCAAGATCCTCGTCACGCTCAAGGACCCCGCCGGCAAGGTGCACACGCTGTGCGGCGGTTGCGGCACCGGGCCGGGGCTCGACACGGTGTTCCCCGACAAGACTGCGGTCGCGGTCGGCGACATCGCCGCATGGGCCGGCAAGAATCCCAAGGGCGCGTGGACGCTGAAGGTCGAGGACAAGGCCTTCCTGGACAACAAGAGCGACGGCCAGATCAAGGCGTTTGAGGTGTTGGTCAAGACGCTGTCGTCCAAGAAGGTCGGCGTGCCGGGCGGGCTGCAGTTTTTCGGCGGCAGCGCTCCGCTGGCGTGCGGGCCCAACGAGACCGGGCTGATGTACCTCGACGCCAAGGAGCAGAAGCTCAAGTTTTGCACGGGCAAGGGCTACGCGACGATCGCGTCGTGGGGCTTCGGCGAACAGGGCAATCCGGCCGCGAGTTGCAAGGCGGTCCTGGCCGGCGACCCCAAGGCCAAGACGGGCGCGTACTGGCTCGACGTCGATGGCGACGGAGGCTACCCACCGTTCCAGAACTGGTGCGACATGGAGTTCGATGGCGGCGGCTGGACGCTCGTGTGGAAGCACAGCTACTTTGAAGTCGGCAACCCGAAGCCGGAGATGTACTTCTTCACCCAGTCCTTGCAGCCGTGTGCCGACGTGAAGGCGGGCTGGTGCAACGTGCCGAAGAAGACCAAGGCGGGCGGCACGGAGCAGATGACGATGGCGACCTACAACACGGCGGTCGTCTACGCCTACAAGGGCCCGCTCAACGCGGCGCTCGACCTGTCGTGGCAGGGCGCGATCCTGACGCCGCCGACCAAGGTGGTCGACCTCTGCCTCGACGGCAACGGCAATGTGCCCGAGCCCGAGAACGACGCCCAGGCGGTGCCTGGCATCACGTTCGACAAGTGGACGCCGGGCAGCTACACGAGCAACTGCGACACGGACTGGAACAAGTACACGACGGACTGCCGTTGGGACAATTGTGGCCTGCCGCCTGCAGTCTCCGCCACGAAAAACCATGTGCAGCACACGCAGTTGATCTGGGTGCGGTAGCCGCTCTCGGCGACGCAGGCCTGTCGCAGGGCCTGTCGCAGCGCAGTGCGGCAGTTCACCGCGACCATTCGCTGGGCAGGTCGTCGGGTTCGTGCCGCAGCCACTCCAGCCGAGCGTCCTGCGTCAGCCGGAAGCGCCACACGCCACCGCCGCGAAAATCGTCGGCCGTGATCACGTAGCGCACCACCCACACGGGCGGGTCTGCGCTCGTCGCCGCAGCGCCATCGGGTGCGAACCGGCACACGGGATTGGTCAGCGCCGCCCAAGCCGCAATCGCGTCCACTCCGCGCAGCGTTTGCACACAACGCCCGCGTTGGGGGCCAAAGCCGAACCGCTCGACGACTGCATCTGGATGCACTGCCCGCGCAACGGCCGCCGGGTCGCCGGGTCGATTCAGTGCGGCCAGCCAGGCGGCCAGCCAAGCGTGGACGGCGGTCGCATCGTGCAGCATCAGCGGCGCCGACCCCCGCGCAAACCGCCGCCATCGTCGCCAACGGGCAACACGATACCGCCCACGCTGCCGTCGTCTTCGTCGATGCCGCGCTCGCCGGGCGCGTCATCGTCGCCGGACCGACGCCGCCGTGCCGCCATGCGTGCCGAACCCGACGCTGACCTTCCACCCGACCGGCGGCCGCCCTCCTGCCCATGCTTGCGCAAGTCGTCGAGCCGGTCCGCCGCCCGCCGCATCACGGTGCCGGGCGGAAAGGTGCCGTCTTTGCGCCGTTTGCCGGCCTTGGCGCCGGTCAACAGTTCGAGCCCCTCTTCGACCGTCGTCACCGGCCACACATGAAAGCGACCCTTGTCGATGGCCTCACGCACCTTCCGCGTCAGCACGAGGTGCTGCACATTCTGCCACGGGATGATGACGCCCTGACGCCCATTGAGCTTGCGCGACTCGCAGAAGCGGAAAAACCCCTCGATCTTCTCGTTCACGCCGCCGATCGGCTGAATTTGTCCCAACTGGTTCACGCTGCCCGTGACGCCGACACCCTGGTCGATCGGCACGCCCGCCAGGGCCGACAGGATCGCGTAGAGCCACGTCGAACTTGCCGAGTCGCCATCGACCTCGCCGTAGCTCTGCTCGAACGTGACCGTCGCCGTCACCGCCAGCGGCCGCCGTTGGGCAAAGCGGTCGCCGAGAAAGCCCGACAGGATCTGGACACCTTTGTCGTGCAGTTCTCCTGACATCGCCGACTCGCGCTCGATGTTCACGACGCCCGCCTGCCCGGCGAAGCAGCGTGCGGTGACACGGAACGGCCGGCCGAAGTGGTGCTCGCCCACGGACAGCACCGCGAGCCCGTTGATGACGCCGATCGCGCCGCCGTCGGCCTCGATGAGCCACTGATCGTCGAGCAGGTCCTCGTGCATCTTGTCCGCGATCAAGGCCGAAGCCAGCGCGCGCTGCTCGATGGCGTGCACGACGTGCTTGCGCGAGATGAGTTTGCTGCGCGCTTTCTTGGCGAAAAAATCGGCTTCGATCAGAAGGTTCGACACCTGGTTGAAGCGCAGTGTCATCTTGCGCTGGCTGTCGACGAGGCGCGCCGCGTGTTCGAGCACGGCCCGCACCCCATCCTTGTCGACCGGCCGGCACCCGTTGTTGCGCGCCGCCGTCGCGATGAAGCGCACATATTTGATCACGGACTCGTCGGTGCGGCGGATCTCACTGTCGAAGTCCGCCTTCACTTGGAAAATCTTGCGAAAATCGTCGTCGCCCCGGTACAGCGCATGGTACAGCGCGTTGGACCCGATGAGGACGATCTTCACTTCGAGCGGGATCGGCTCCGGCTTCAGCCCCGACGTGGGCAGCAGACCCGCCGTCTCGCCAAGATCCTCGATGGCGACCTCACCGTTGCGCAAGGTGACTTTCAGATTCTCCCACACACCCGGAAACTGGAACAGATCGGTCGCGTGGCAGACCAGGAACCCTCCGTTCGCCTTGGCGATCGTGCCGGCCCGGATCATCGTGTGGTCGGTAAAGTAGATGCCCTGCTCGACGCGTCGCTCGATCTTGCCGAACAGCCGGTACCAGGTCGGATGGGTCTCGAATTCGACCGGCGCTCCCTTTGTTTCGGTGTGGTCGACGACGAGGTTGACGCGAAACGGCAGCATCGGGTCCGGCTCCGGCCCCGCCTGTCCCCCGTTGCCGTTGGCGGCATCGTCGCTCGGCAGGAAGCGGTCGAGGTGCTCGCTGACCTCATACTCCAGCCCGTCGAAGTAGGTGCGCAGCTTGTCGCCGCCCGACGCGAAGCGCTTCTTCTGCGCGTCGAAAAGCGGCCGGCCAACCCGTTGCGCCAAGCCGTCTTGCACCTCGCGCAGCGTCGCCTGCGTCGAGACTTCGGCCTCGCGGTTCGCGTGCGCCCACTCCGTGAACAGCGGTTCGAGCAGTTCGCGCTTCTTGTCGAGCTGCTTGCGTTCCGGTTCAGGCAGCGCCAGCAGGTCCTTTTCGCCCAAGGCCTTGCCGCCAACGACGGGCAACGTCAGCACCTCGTCGTTCTTGCCGGTGCGCACCATGAAGCCGATTCCTTCGGCCTTGCGCGACAACTGCACGAACGCGTCGGTCGACGCCACGTTGCCCGCCGAAACGATGTGCTGCAGCTTGGCCTGGTGTTCGCGGGCGTGAAACGCGGCGGGCAACTCAGATTCGAGGATCGCGAGCAGTTCTTCGAGCGCCTGCTTGAGCTTGCGGCCTTCGCCGGCCTTGAGGCCGACCGCGACCGGTGCGTCCTTGTCCGCGAAGTTGTGCAGGTAGACCCAGTCGCGCGGCTTCTTGCGCGTGGGCGCCGTGCGCGCCAGCATCGCCTTGAGTTGGCTGCGTTTTCCAGTTCCTGAGGGACCTGCGACGTAGACATGGTAGTTGGGCCGCGTGATGGCGAGCCCCAGTTCCAGGCTTCGCACCGCGCGGTCCTGCTCGATGACGGCCTCCAACGGTTCGATGGTGTCCGTCGTCTCGAACGCGACATCGTCGAGGCGGAACTGCACCGTACACGAGGTGGCCGGCAATCCGGCGGCGCGCGGCACGGCTTCGAGGGCCGCGGGCGTCTGGGGCGCACCGGTCTGCGCGCGGCGGCGGCGCGGCGATTGTTGCAGTGGCGGGGCGCTGGGAGCGCCCGCGGGATCGGGGACGCCTCTCGGGCGGCGCGGCGGCATCGGGTCGGCCTCGGGCGAGCGGTGCCCGGCCCTGCGTAGCACACGGGCGCTGGCTTGGGTAGGGCGAGCGCCACACCGGCGTTGCCGCGAACCTGGCGTCCCACCCACCAACAAGGGACCGTGCCGAAGTTCCTTCACGATTCAACTCGCAGAAAGCGGTCGATTCGGTAATTCTTGCACAGTCCCCTACGGTTGGCCGAGCACGACGGTCCCTGGTCCTTGCTGCGCTTCGAACTTCTTCTGTAGGGCCTTTGCGGCATCCTGCGTGTGGAACGGGCCGATGCGCACGCGGTGAAAGGTGCCCTTGTCGGCGATCACGACCGATGACACCGAGGCCTGCCAGCCCTTGCGTTGGAGGTCTTCGGCGAGCGCCGCGGCTTCCGTCGCGTTGCCGAGCGCACGCACCTGGACCACAAACTTGCGCGGCGCCATGCGGGGCAGGCTCGGCTGGGCAGGCGCCGCAGGGGCAACGCCGCGCGGCACGGGAGCGACCGCCACCTCGACAACGGGCGGTGCGGGCGGCCACGGCGCGGCCCACGTCGCCGCAGCGACGCCCGAACTCCGCGAGGCCCGGTCCAGCCCGATGCGCGGCAATGCCGTGCGACTGGCGCGTCGGATCCAGTCCTGCAGCACGACGAGTCCGTGGGCACCCGGCGGCAGCCACGGCGCCCGCCACAGCGATGTCGCCACCCCGGAGTCGGCCGAGGCGCGCACGGTCCCGAGCGCGAGGCCCAAGCGAGGGCGCGAGTTGACGCGGTCGAGCCACACCCGCAGCGCTTCGGCGGCCTCGGTCCCAGGCGCCACCCAGCGCGCCTGCCATACGGCGACCGCGACCCCCGACGCCAGAGACGCACGCAACCCACCCAACGCCGGCGCCGGCCGCACCGCTGCGGCGAGGCTTCGGACCCAACGCAGGCGCGCCACGAGCCAGGCCGGGGGTGGCGACTCGGGTGGCAACCGCACGGTCGGAGGCACGGGCTTCCGCTCAGTGACCGCTTCGACCGGGGGTGGCGGCTCGGGTGGCAACCGCACGGTCGGAGGCACGGGCTTCCGCTCAGTGACGGCTTCGACCGGGCGCGGCGGCGGCGGCTTCCGCTCGGTGATCGCTTCGACCGGGTCCGGCGGCGACGGCTTCCGCTCGGTGGTCGCTTCGACCGGGCGGGGCAGGATCGGCTCTTCGGCCAATTGCAGTACGTAGGCGGGTCGCCGCGCCGGCTCAGGCTCCGCGGGGGCGGGTTCGGTCGGCGCCGTGCCCGTGGGATTGGCTTCCCGGGTCGTGGCCGCCTGAATGCGGGTCCCCGACGCCTCCACGACCGACGATCGGCCGAGCCAGTAACCCACACCAAATGCCAATGAAATCAATACAATGCCGCCCATGGCAAGCTGCACGAGGCTGCGTGGCTCGACCCGCAGCACCAGCCTTTCGCGCACCTCGTCGAAGTCCCGCAGCGGCATGCGCGGCCCCTCCCCTTGCCCGGCATCGTACCGATTCAATGCGCCGGCTCTGCGTCCGGCAACTCCGCCATGTGGTCCGGCGCCGTGACGCCCAGCAGCGCGAGCGCATTTGAGATGGCCTGGCGCAGCGCGGTCACGAGCGTGAGGCGAGCTTGCGTCGTCGCGTCGTCGTCCGTGATGAGGCGCGCGTCGGTCTTGCCGCGGGAGTAGTACCCGTGGAACGCGCGGCAGGTCTCCAGCAGCCAATACGCCACGAGGTGTGGCTCCCGGTTGCGGGCCGCCCGCGCCACCACTTCGGGCAGTTCGGCGACGGCCATGGCCAGCGCGCGCTCGTCATCGAGCCGCAGCGCATCAAGCGACGCTCCCGGGCGCAGCGCCTTGCCTGCAGTGGCCGCGCGCTCCAGTACGGAGGCGAGCCGGGCGTGACCATACTGCACGTAGTACACCGGGTTGTCCATCGAAGTGCGCCGCGCGACCTCCAGATCGAAATCCAACTGGGCGTCGGCTTTTCGGGTCAGGAAGGTGAAGCGCACCGCGTCACGCCCGCTGCCCGGCGCGCCGGTGGTCACTTCGTCGATCACGTCGCGCAGGGTGACGAATTCGCCCGAGCGCTTGCCCATCTGCACCGGCTTGCCGTCGCGCAGCAGGGCCACCATCTGGACCAGCAGCACTTCGAGCCCCTGGTCCTGCCAGCGTTGCCCACTGGCATCGCCCTCGTGGGACCGCAACGCGCCGAGGACATGGACGATGCCCTTGAGGCGCGACACATAGCCGTGGTGGTCCGCGCCGAGCACATCGACCAACTGATCGAACCCGCGCGCCATCTTGTCTTCGTGATACGCGATGTCCGCTGCGAAGTAGGTCGGTCGGCCGTCGCCGCGCAAAATCACACGGTCCTTGCCGTCGCGAATCGCCTTCGGGATGTCTTCGCGCGTGCCGCGAAACAGCAGGGGCTGGGCCACGATCGGTGCGATCGCGGTGGGAGCATCGTCCGTGTCGTATTCGGTCTTGCCGGGGTCGCCGCGATAGGCCCAGTCGGCAGCGGCGAGGCGACCACAGCAAGCCCCGATGGCATCGACAGTGCCTGCGTCGAGGCCGTGAAGCGAGCGCTCGCTGAAGAACCGGTCGAATCGAATGTCGAGCGCGTCGAGATCGGCCCGGATGCACGCCAGCATCGCCTGCCATGCCTGGACCGTGACGGCGCGGTGGTCGGCACGCCCGCTCGGGTTGGCGGCCTCCAGCGCACCCCACGCCGCGTCGTCGGTCCACACGGGCGAGGCAGCCACGTGGGCCGCAAAGCCGCCCGCTGCCGCCAGTTCTTCGGCCGTCTCTGCCACGTATGCGCCCCGGTAGCCGTCAGCGGGAAACGCCGTAGGGAAGCCGTCGGGGAACGGCACCGGCTCTCCCGTACCCCACGTCGCGAGCGCCGCGGCGCGCCGCATGGGGTCGCGCATCCATGCCCACACGCTCTCGCCGAGCTTGGCGACCTGGTTGCCGACGTTGTTGATGTAGTACTCGGCTGCAACTTGGTAGCCCGCTGCACGCAGCACCCGCACGAGCGTGTCGCCCAGCACCGCGCCGCGGCCGTGGCCGACGTGCATCGGACCGGTCGGGTTCGCGCTGACGAATTCGAGCAACACGGACGCCCCGCGACCGGCATCGACGTGGCCGTAGCGGTCGCCCTGTTCGATCACGTCGGTCAGCGCGCTGTGCCAACCGGGGCCGCTCAGCCGCAGGTTCAGGAAGCCGGGTCCGGCCACCTCGATGGCCTCGATCCACCCCGCGTCGTCGGCGCGGCGGATCAGCGGCACCAACCGCTCAGCGAGTTGGCGCGGGTTGCCCTTCGCAGCTTTCGCCAACACAAATGCGAGGTTCGTGGCCAGGTCGCCGTGCTCGGCCTGCTTCGGCCGATCGATCGGCACGTCCGGCGCATCCACCGCTGCCGGCAGCACGCCGTCTGCCACCGCGAGTTCGGTGGCGCGGGCAAGCACGCGGCGGATGCGCTGGTGGAGGTGGCTCATCGTGCGGTTTCCTCGTGCAGTCAGGTGCCACGTGTTGGCGTGCCAGCCTGCCGGTGGCCCCGATGACGGTAGACATGCCCGTAGGCGTGTCAACAAATAAGGGCCCATGCAAAAATAGGTCGATCGCCTTCGCGGCGCCGCGAGTCGGCTTCAGCCGCGAACTTAACGAGCCAACCAGCGACAAGGGACCGTGCCGAATCACTCTCACGATCCAACTCGCACAAAGGCAGTCGATTCGGCAATTCTTGCACGGGCCCTACCGCGGCAAGCGACGCGCACCCGGGCACCACACGGAATTGACATCAAGTCGGCCGTGCCCAACGCTTCGGCCCCGCAGCGGCCCGCGGCGCCTGTCGGAAGACCCGATGGCCGCCTCGGATGCCGCGCACGGTGGGCAGGTTCACGATGGCGCGACGGGCAGTGGTGACGGGTGGCGCAGGCTTCATCGGCTCGAGCCTGTGCGAGCGACTGGTGGCGGACGGTTGGCAGGTGCTCGCGCTCGACAACTTCTGCACGGGTCGCCGGCTGAACCTTGCGTCCCTCGAAGGGCACCCTGCGTTCGAACTGCGCAGCCACGACGTGTGCGATCCAATCGACATCGACGGACCGGTCGACGCGGTGCTGCACTTTGCCTCGCCGGCGTCTCCGTTCGATTACCTCACCCTGCCCGTCGAGACCCTGCGCGTGGGGTCTGTCGCGACGATGCACCTCCTTGAACTGGCACGCCGCAAGGGCGCCCGGTTCCTCATCGCCTCGACGTCGGAAATCTACGGCGACCCGCTCGAGCATCCCCAGCGCGAGAACTACTTCGGCAACGTGAACTCGATCGGCCCCCGCAGCGTATACGACGAAGCCAAGCGCTTCGCCGAAGCCGCGACGATGGCATGGCATCGCAAGCACGGCGTCGACACGCGAATCATCCGCATCTTCAATACCTACGGCCCACGGATGAAGGCTGGCGACGGACGCGTGGTGCCTGCGTTCCTGTCCCAGGCCCTGCGGGGCGAGGCGCTCACGGTTTTCGGCGACGGCAGCCAGACGCGGTCGTTTTGCTTTGTCGACGACCTCGTCGACGGCGTCGTGCGGGTGCTGGAGCGCGGCGATGCACAGCCCTACAACTTGGGGAACCCCGCCGAATTCACGATGCTCGAACTCGTCCGCGAGATCGAGAAGCTGATGGGCACCGTGCAATGCGTCCACATGCCGCTGCCGATCGATGATCCGACGCGGCGCAAGCCGGACATCGCGCGCGCCATCGGGGAGTTGGGGTGGAGTCCGCTGGTTCCGCTTTCGGTCGGGCTGAGGCGCACGGCCGATGGGTTCCGAACGCGCATGGCGGCGGGGCAGCATTCAGCTCAGTCCGGGGCGGGAGGCTGAGCTGGATTCAGGTCCAGCGAGCCCTCATGAGCGTCGGACGCGCGGGAGCCAATTGCCTTGTGTTCTCGAGGCGTCGTCTAGGCGATCACGCTGTCGTTTCCGATCGTCGAGACCAGGATGCCCTGCTTTGCACAGTACGGCAGGAAGCCCAGCTTCGCGATGCTGCGCAGCGCTCGCGTCGACAGGCGGATGCGCAGGAACTGCCCGAGTTCCGGCACCCACAGCCGCTTCCACTGCAGATTCGGCAACTGGCGCATGCGCGTCTTGTTGTTGGCATGGCTAACGAGGTTGCCGATCAGCGGGCGCTTGCCGGTAAGAGGGCAGATGCGGGGCATGGGAATCTCCAAACGCGGTTCACGGCCGGACCGGCGCGCGAGGGGGCGGAACATTAGGGGTGCGGGGCCGCGAAGTCAAGGTCGTTTGTCGACCCCGTTCGGCCGCCTTCGGCGCATGGCGTCGGTGCCGTCGTCGGTTGGCGGTTCGACGTACCCAGTGTACGCGTTGACCGCCAACCTCCTGAACGCAGAGAACTGCATCTGAATTCGGCGACCGGGGATGGGAGTCGGTGGTCGATCCTGGTCGAGTTGGACGCCCGCTGCGGAGGCCGACCCAAAGCGAGCGAGGGCTTGCCTCCCGCCCTGGTTTCCGCTACGACGCCGCGCCAAGCGCGCGCACTGCCCTTGTCGGGCTTCGCGCCGCGCCCGAACGGAGCTTCCGATGCGCCTATGTCCCTCGCACCTCGCCATCGTCCTGTGCGCCGCGATCGCCGCAACCGGCTGCAAGAAGGAGGAGGCCGCGCCCACTCCGGCCACCGACCCGGCTGCCGCCAACGAAGCGACGCCACCCACCGGAGCCGCGGCGACGCCGCCGGCAGAGCCACCTGCAGCGCCGGCTGCGGCACCGACCCCGGACCCCGCCGCCGACCCCGATCCGGCGCCCGCCGCCACAACACCCGGCGCGGCCGCTGCGCCTGCTGCGGGAGGCAAGCATCCGGCTCTGCTCGACCCGATGCGGGCAACCGCAACGGGGCCCGCGACATTCAAGGTCAAGTTCACCACGACAAAGGGCGACATCGTGGTCGACGTGACGCGCGACTGGGCTCCCAAGGGAGCGGACCGCTTCTACAATCTCGTGAAGATCGGCTACTACAACGAGATCGCGTTCTTCCGCGTCGTCGATGGGTTCATGGTGCAGTTCGGCATTCACGGCGATCCGGAGATGACCACGAAATGGCGCGAGGCCCGCATCGACGACGATCCGCCCGGCAAGCAGTCGAACAAGCGCGGCTACCTGACGTTTGCGACGGCTGGCCCGAACACGCGCACTACGCAGATGTTCATCAACTTCAAAGACAACACGACGCTCGACTCCATGGGGTTTGCGCCGATCGGTCAGGTGTCGGCAGGTCTCGAGTCCGTCGTCGACAAGCTCAACAATGAGTACGGCGAAGGCATGCATGCACCCGACGGGGCCGGCTGCCAGAAGGACGCTCCGCCGTCGATGCGCCGCTGCGGTCCGGTGCAGCCGCTCGTGCAGATGCAGGGCAACGCGTACCTGAAGAAGGAGTTCCCGAATCTGGACTACATCCTGCGCGCTGAGATCGTACCTTGAACGACCGCCGACCGGCCGCCTGCGCTGCACTCGTCTGTGCGGCGGGCAGTTGCGTGGCAAGTGTGACGTGGGCCACGCCGCCCGAGGCGCCGCCGACGCTGCTGGAGCCGTACGCGGGCTACGACGTCGTGTTCGGGCCCGCAGCCGACCGCGTGTTGGGGCCTGAGGCCGCGCCCTTCATCGAAAAGATGCTCACGGGCCCGGGCGCGAACCTTGCGCCGGGCTGCGCACTGGGCGATCTCACGGTCGAACCTGCGCGCATCACCGGTCAGGTCACGTGTGCAGGCGCCATGTGGTCGATCGCCGTGCGCGCCCGCACCGCCACGGATGCCGGGCTGACGGCGACGGCGCAGTTCGTGTTGGAGGTCGCGAGCCCTCCGGTCACCTGCGACGCGGCCTGCCTCGCTCAACGTGGTGCCGTCCAGGCGGAACTGGCGCGACGGGTGCGGGCCCGGGAAGCGACCATTCCATGGCAGCACGTGCGTTCGGCGCCGGGCAGCGCGGCGGGTCGATTCACGCTCGCGTTGGAGACGGCGCAACGGGCCTGCGCGACGGCCGACCATGCGGCTGCCCGCCGGGCGCTGACGACGGCCGTTGAAGCGGTGCCCATCGATGCCATGAACTCGCGCGATCTGTTCGACTTCGCATTGCTGGCCGGCGAGGCCAGTGCGGCAGCAGAGTCGAGCACGGCGGTGACGGCGCTGCAGACGCGCGTGACCCGCGGCCAGGTGGCGAAGGACCCCGGGCCCGAAGCGATCCGGGCGGCCGGTGAGTTGGCAAGGGCGATCCAGGCGCTCGCGGGCGAGGTGACGGCTGCGGCCGATGCCGCGGTCCGGTGCGCCGCAGCTCCGCGTCCGTGCGACGTGATCGCGGTCGTGCGGGCCTTGGCGGCGACGCACCAGTTCCAGGCCGCCGCGCGGGTGCTCGACGCGGGCCCACTGCGGCCTGGTGTCGTTCCGCCGGGGGATCTGTTGAAGCTGCGCTTTGGGCTCGCCAGTGCCCTGCGTGACGCCGACGCCGAACTGGCGCTCGGTCGGCGCTGGGTCACCGCCTGGCCCGACGACCCGCGTGGGCCCGATCTCGTCGCGGCAGGCCTCGGCCGGGCGGGGCGCTACCGCGAGGCGATCGAGACGCTGCACGACCTCGTGCGCGCACACCCGGAGCGAGACATCGTGCTCGGTCGCATCGCCGGCCTGCTCGCGTTCCTCACATTTGCGGCTGGCCAGGACGCTGGCGCCAAGGCCGACCTCGACGCCATCGAGGCGCGCATGCAACTCGCGGCCGCCAGCCCCACGGACCTGGTCGCCCGCTTCGTGGTCGCCACACGCGCCTACTACGCGGGCCGACTGGCAGAAGCGTTGCCGCAACTGGAAGCCTTGCAGGGCACGGGAAACCGCGATCCGCGCCTGCCCTTGTATCTTGCCATGACCCATCACTGGCTCGGGCACAGCGCGGTCGCGGTCGAGCACATCGAGCGCGCAGTCGCGATCGGACCGTCGGATCCGGATGTGTTCTACTGTCGGTCGCAGATCGTGCGCGGTTGGAACCTGCCTTTGGCCATCGCCGACCTGCGCCGCTACGAGGCGATGACGTCGCAGCCGTGGTCCATCGGCCCCAAGATCAAGACCGACCGCGTTGCGGCGGAACTGGCCTGCCTGGAGCGCGGCGAACTGCCACCAGACTGGGACAAGCCGGGCCCGGATCGCGTGCCGTTCGATCCGGCCAACCAGCGTGGCAAGCCCGTTTCGGCGGACGTCCGCGCCGGCACCGCGCCCATGCCCGGGGCTCCGACGCCCACCGTCGCCCTGCCGCCGCCGCCAACTCCCGTCGGCACGGCTCCCGATGGCCAACCGCGGCCGAGGCCAGACACGCCCGCGCCCTGGCTGCCGTGGGTGCTGATCGCATCGGTGGCTGCCGCACTTGCCGTGCGCTGGTTCGTCCGCAAGCCACCAAAGTAGCTACGGACCGGCAAACACGCAGATCGGGCACTGGGCGACATCGTGCCGCAGCGCCGGACACCGCTCGCGCCCGAACCAGATGATCTGAAGGTGCAGCCGATTCCACGCCAACGGCGGAAACAGACCCTTCAAGTCGCGCTCCGTCTGCACCACGTTGCGACCCGTCGACAGGCCCCAGCGCGCGGCACAACGGTGGATGTGCGTATCGACCGGGAACGACGGCACGCCAAACGCCTGCGCCATCACGACCTGGGCCGTCTTGTGGCCGACGCCGGGCAGTCGCTCCAAGGCGTCGAGATCGGCGGGGACGTTGCCCGCGTGGTCGCGCAAGAGCAGTTCCGACAGACCGTGAATGGCCCGGGCCTTCTGGGGCGACAGCCCGCACGGCCGGATGAGTTCACGGATAGTCTCGACGGAAACGGCAGCCATCGCCGCGGGCGTTGCGGCGCGCGCAAAAAGCGCAGGCGTCGTCTTGTTGACCCGCACATCGGTGCACTGGGCGCTCAGCAACACTGCGACCAGCAGCGTGTACGGGTCCTTGTGGTCGAGCGGGACCGGTGGCGCCGGGTACAGTTCGTCGAGTACGGCCTGGATGCGCCGGGCGCGCGTGACTATGTCCATCTGGCGACCTCCGCTCGCTCGGGCGGGCGGTACAGGCCACCTCGAACGCTCGGCGGCGTCAAGCGGATCGAGACCGTTTCGCAGCGCGCCGGCTCTGGTACGCTGCGGCCCGGTCTTGGCCACGGCCGGCTGAGGTCCCATGCGCATCGTCACCTGGAATGTGAACAGCGTTCGCAGCCGCGAGGAGCGCCTGCTGCGTTGGCTCGATGCGTTCAGCCCCGAAGTGCTGTGCTTGCAGGAATTGAAGTGTGAAGATCCCGAGTTCCCTTGGAAGTCCGTCGAAGCGCGCGGCTACACGGCGGCGGTGTTCGGCCAAAAGACGTACAACGGCGTGGCGATCTTGTCGCGGCTGGAACTTGCCGACGTGACCCGCGGCCTGGCCGACGGCGATCCGGACGAGCAGGCGCGCTTGATCGCGGCGACCGTGGCCGGGATTCGCGTGGTCTGCGTCTATGTGCCCAATGGCAGCGAAGTCGGCTCCGCCAAGTACGCCTACAAGCGGGCTTGGCTGAAGCGCCTGCGCACGTGGCTCGACCGCCACGCCGACCCGCACGCGCCCCTGGTGCTGTGCGGCGACCTGAACATCGCGCCGGACGCCCGCGACGTCGGTCGGCCCGCGGCGTGGCGCGACACGGTCCTGTACAGCGACGAAATGACGCATGACCTCGCTGAAGTCTCCGCTTGGGGGCTCAACGACGCATTCCGCCGCCACCGCCCGGAGCCCGGCATCTTTTCGTGGTGGGACTACCGGGCAGGCGGCTTCCCCAAGAACGACGGCCTGCGCATCGACCACGTGCTGGCCACCGCGGCGGTGCGTACAGTCGACGCGTTTGCCGACCGCAACGAGCGCATGGGCGACAAGCCCAGCGATCACGTGCCTGTCGGCATCGTGCTGGCTACGGCGGCGAACTGAATGGCTTGCGTTCGCGCAACCGGCGGCCATCGCACGTCCAAGTACGGCCCGACGCGACATGCCGGATCGACAAGACGAGCGGCGCAGGGTCGTGGTGTGGGGCGTGCGTCGCGATGAGCCGCCACAAGCGCAGCGCGGGAGACTGCGGTGCCGTCGCCCCGGACGTCCCCAGCGCGTGTTGCGTGCGGAAGTGCGTCCAGAGGTGATCGCAACCGGGCGACCCGAGCGAATCCGCGGTGCTGGCGGCAGGAAGGTCGGGCTCAAAGCCGAGTCCGGCAGCGCCCGCGAGGACGTTGTGCCAGTCCACCTCATGGAGCGAGCGCTGGGCCGCCGATGCCAAGTCCTCGACGAGTCGCGGCACATCTCCGTCGGTGACGGCCCCGGGCAGGTCCACGTCCACGCAATCCAGCCAGCGCGTGCGCCGCTCGAGCAGGCCGTCGGGCCGCCACGTCGCGACCGCTGCGCGCGGCCAGGAACTGCTATCGACGACGTCAATCCGGACGTCCAACCGCAGCGCAGAGAGCCGTGCCGCGAGGATGGAGACCGCGGCCGCCAACCGTTGGCCTGCGCTTGCCGCAACGGGAGCCTCCGGAATCGCCGCTCGCACACGCAGCCGACCCGTTGCCACCTTCCAGTCCACCACATCCAGTCCGGTCGCGAGCGCCATGCGGGCCAACACAGCCTCGATCGTGGGCATGTGCGGCAGCCACCGCTTGGGCACGCTGCGCCGTTCGGATGCCACGGGCGTCAGGGTCGGTGCGACGAGGCACACGTCGGCCTCATCATCCGCAGCCGTCGCGGCCCCCGATCTGTCCGAATCGTGGCGCAGCAGCGTGGCGCAGACGTCGTAGGCGAGGACGACCGGGGTGGCAGAACCGGCGAGTTCGGCGTCGGTCGGCGTCGCCGGGGCCGCAGCTTCGATCGCAGAGGCCGCGGTGGACAGGTCGAGCGACGTAGGCCACCAAGCCGCCGCGGTGCCGTCGCCCGCGAGTTCGAGCCAGGTCAGGCGCTGTGCGCGCAGGGCCAACCCGATGCGTGGGGCACCGGGCAGATCAAAGCAATACGTGCCGCGCACGAGCGCGTCCTGCACAAACGAGGGAGGCGGCGCCACGCCAGGCCCCGCCACGCCGGGTCGCGGCACGGTTCGCGGTGGCGGCATCGGCAGTGTCGGGTGGGGCGGCACAGGTGGTTCGGCAGCCCGGCAGCCAAGCTCGAGGAGCACGAGTGCCGTCCAGAGGTGCGCACCGGTCCGGGCAAGCGCGAGCCAGCCCGCATCCCGCCGCGTGCCGGTCCCGCCGAAATTCGGGTTGACTCGCGTGTCGGGCGATGCGGCCATGCTGGCAGTGTCGACCCGTCCCGCAGTCCGGGCAAGCGACGACACGTGCAGGAATTCGCGGCGATCGCGGTGCCGTGCTAGCGTCGCCGCGTCGGGCCGGGTCCGCACCGAGGTCGCCATGCGTCGCTTGCATTCCACCCTCGCCTTGAGCGTGCTGGCCTTGGCGGCGCACGGCTGCATGTTCAAGTCTGATCACCTGAAACTGCTCGACGACCAGAAGTCGGCGCTGGATCGCGATGCGGCCACCTCACGCGCCACCAGCATCGCCGCCGAGCAGAAGCGTTGTGCCGATGAAAAGTCGGCATACGAGGCTGTGGACGCCACCCGCGAAGCCGCGTTGGTCGCGGACCACGATCGCACGAAGAAGGCGCTGGCCGATCTCACGGCCAAGGGCGGCGACTGTGCGAAGAGTCTCGTCGCCTGCCAGGCGGATGCCAACGACTCTCGTTCCAAGTTGGAGCGCGTCACGGCCAGCATCGCGAAGGTGCGCGATGCCTTGAAGGTGATGAGCGACGCCGGCAAGCTCCAGGTCAAGGTGGCGCGCGGGTTCCTCGTGATCTCGATGTCGGGCGACATCCTGTTCGACAGCAGCAAGTTCGAGCTGAAAGAGGAGGCGAAGGCCGTACTCAGCGAACTGGCCGGTGTGCTGAAATCGATGCCAGACCGCCTGTTCCAGGTCGCCGGCCACACCGACAACGCGGGGGCAGACGACCTGAACTGGAAACTGTCGATGCAGCGCGCGCTGTCGGTCGTGCAGTTCCTGATCAAGACGGGCGGCATCGACGGCCGCGCGCTGTCGGCAGGCGGGTACGGCCCATTCCAGCCGGTGGCGGACAACTCGCAAGACGGGGGGCGTCAATCGAATCGACGGGTCGAATTCCTGTTGATCCCGAACCTGACCGAACTGCTCAACGTGAAGTAGCTACGGCGGGCCCGCGTTGCACGGGCACGGCCGCCTACGCAGGCCGTGGAGAAACCCGTGCTCGCTCACGCCACGATCGCCACCGCACTCGTCGCCCTCTTGCTGGCCGTGCCGACACACGCGGCAAGCGCGGCCCCGCACGAGAAGACCTTCAAGACCGGCCTGTTGCTGCGCTACGAGTTGAGGGCACGCGACGTGCGGATCGCGAGCGCCAGCGTGTCGGTCGGTCCGAAGCAGACAGTGGCCGGGCGATCGGTGCGCGCCGTCACGATTGACGGCAAGTCCGATGACCTGATCGGATTGTTCTACCAAGGCACGCTGAGCGCCACGTCCTGGCTGCTCGCGGCGGACTGGAGCCCGGTGCGCGCGCAGTGGCGCAACCGCATTTCGCGCAACCACTCCGATACCGACGCGCGCTATGACGGCAAGCGCCTGCAGGCCGCGTTCGTGCGGCCCGAGAAACCGCGCACAGACATCGACCGAAGTTTTGATCGCAGACCGCAGGACATGGTCAGCGTGCTGCCGTGGTTGGTGCAACAGAAGGTCCGGACCGGCCAAAAGCTCACGGCGCCGCTGTACGTGGGCCAGCAGGTCTGCGAACTCCACGCTGAGGTGGGCGCGGCCCAGATCGTGACCGTTCCGCTCGGGTCACGGACCGCGTTGCCTGTCGCGCTGCGCATGACGGACTGTACGATCACGCGCACCGCAACTGTGTGGCTCGACGCGCAGGACTGGACGCCGCACAAGATTTCCGTCAGCGACCCATGGCTTGGCAGCGTCGACGTGTTGTTGCGGGGCGTGGAGTCGGCCGATGTCGCCGCGATCGTGCCGCAGGGAAAGACGCTGTAGGACGGGCCGACCGTCACCCGCGGTACGCATCGACGATGCGCTGGACTTCGGCCCAGAACGGCGCGTCATCCAACAGTTCTGCCGCGCGCACGTGCTCATCGACCTGGGCCGCCGTCTTCGCGCCGGCAATCGCGGCGGTCAGGCCCTCTTGGCGCAAGACCCATGCCAGCGCGAGGGCCGCAATCGGCACATGCTGCCGCCGTGCGACGAGTTCGAGCCGACTGACCAGGGTCAGCGCGCGCAGCAGACGCTGCCCTTGGAAGCGGTCGTCGCGCGCCCGCAAGTCGCTGGCCGGAAACGTGGAGCGCGCATTGAACTTCCCCGTCAACAGGCCGCGGCACAGGGGCTCGTAGGCTAGCACGCCAAGCGGCGCGCCAACGCCGTGAGGTCCTTGCAGCCCGCGGCACGCAGGTCCCAGTTCGCGCTCAAACTCGCGCCGAAGCATCGAGTATGGCGTCTGCAGGCTGTCGATCCGAATGGTCGCCGCAGCCGCACACAGGTCGGCCGCGCTGTAATTGCACAGGCCGATGTGGCGCACCTTGCCGGCCTGACGCAACTCGTCGAGAGCCCCGAGCGTTTCGGTCAATGGGGTCCCGAGTTCGCACGGCCAGTGCACCTGCAGCAGGTCGATCCGATCGACGCCAAGCCTGCGCAGCGACGCCTCGACGTCGGCTTGCATGTGCTGCGGGCTCAGGTCGCTGCGAGCATGGGCGCCCTCGCCGTCCCAGCGCACCCCGACCTTCGTCGCAAGCACGACGTGGCGCAGACGGGAGCCGAGGGCCCGCACCAGCACGGCGTCCGCATGACCGTGGCCGTAAAGCGGAGCGGTATCGAACCAGTTGATGCCGAGGTCGAGTGCCCGCCGGATCGCCGCGATCGAGCGGTCGTCGTCGACGTCGTCGCCCCACCAGAGGCCACCCGTCGCCCAACAACCAAAACCGATGACTGAGAGCCGGAGGTCCGTCCCGGGAAGGGTGCGAAGCAGCACGAGAGAGCTCCGATCCCGCCGGAATTCCGCCAACGCGCCGAGTGCCCAGAATCTGCCGAAGTCTCGGGACCTGCCGTCTACTTCTTCTTCTTGCCGTCGTCCAAGTCTGCAATCGACAACGAGAACTTCTTGCGCAACTCATCGGGCACGGGCGGCAGGTTCTCGAACTTGTCGCCAACCTCGTGCTGGGGCATTTCGCTCGGTGTCAGCCCGCCCTCTTCGTAGGTGACGGCCGACATGAACCACGAGGTCTCGCTGAACTTCTTGCTGCGCTTGGCCTGGCCCCCGGCGGCCAGAGCTGGCGAGGCGGCCATGGCAGGCGTCGAGGCTGCGCGCACGTCCTTCCACGCCGCAGCGAGTTCGGCAACTTGCGTCGCACCAACCCACTTCTGCGTCCGGCCGTCGAACACATACTCGTCCGAGCGCAAGCTGCCGTTCTTGACCATCTCGATCAGCGCCTCAATGGAGAACTCCTTGGGCTGACCGTCACGCTGGATGTAGAAGCTCATGTCGACTCCCTGATTCCCTATGCTGCGCGCTGCGGTTGCGTGTCCTGTTTTTCGCCGCGCCGCAGTTGCTGTTTCGACCTGCTGTTCGTCCGGCTCGCACCGGGTGCTGTTGCGTCCCGTTTCCCTGCTGGCCCCGGGCATTCAACTCGTTCTCGACCGTTCGAACCGTACTGGACTGCTCGGACCGTACTGGACTGCTCGGACCGTACTGGATTGCTCGGACCGTACTGGATTGCTCGGACCGTACTGGACTGCTCGAACCGTACTGGACTGCTCGGACCGATCCTCACCGCACCCGTTCGTCCGGGTCTGGACCGTAGCCGCTCTTTGCGACGCCTGCAAGTGTGCCCGGTCAACTCATGTTGGGCTGGCCGTGCCGAAACCCATCCTTAGCCCTGCACGCGTCGCCTCCGGTCGCCGCGCAGCATAGTGCGGTCGCCGACAGCACGCAACCACGCCGCTGGGTCGACATCACGCATCGAATTCGTGCGGATCGGCCGCCTCGTCGGGCCCCGCCGCCGCGCGCCAACGGCCCGCCTGCTCGGTGGCGCGTCCTTGTTCTCGCAGGTGCTCCAGGTGCGCCAGGAGCGAGCGGAGCGCGATCGGCCAGAGCAGCCGCGATACATCGCCATACGCGGCGGGCAGCAGCGCGTCGGGGGCGGTCCAGTTGGCGGGCAACGCCGCAGCGATCCGGGCCTCGCGCTGCAGGCGGTGTCGTCGATAGTGCGCGAGAACACCGACCGCGTCCGTCAGCACGGGGCCGTGCGCTGGAGCGAGCAACGTCGGCTTCAGTGCTGCGACGCGCGTCAGGCTGGCCAGATAGTCTGCCATGCGGCCGTCGCGGGGATCGATCAGGATCGTGCCCTCGCCGGCAACGAGGTCGCCGGCAACGACGACCCCACTGCGCGAGTGGGCGAGAACGAGGTGACCCGGTGCGTGGCCGGGGGTATGCAGCGCGGTCCACGTGGTGCCGTCAGCGTCTTCGGCGACGACCTGGCCATCGTGGACCTCGATGTCGACGGGAATGCGCCCCCGCAGTCGCTCCGCCGTTGCGGGGTGGGCCAGCACCGGCAAGTCCAGCCGCCGCCGCAGGTCGAGCGCCGCGCCGACGTGGTCGTCGTGGTGGTGCGTCAGCAGGAGTCCACCAATCGGCGTGCCCAGCCTGTTCAGGGCGGCGAGCAACCCGCACAGGCGGTCTCGTGCGGCCGGATGCGGCGTGGCGGGGTCGACGAGCACGGCGCGGCGATGGCCGACGATCCAGTGATTGGTCGTGGTCGCGGGCGGCAGGGTCGGCGTAGGCAACGGCACCCGGATCAGGCCGGGCGCCTCAATCGAGGCACCGGACAGTTGATCCACTGCGTGGCGCAGCGCAGGAGAAGCTTCCGTTTGCATCACGAACACGCTCCTGGGCGGAGGATGTCGGCGGCCCGGGCGCGGACCTGCCCGCAGCATCGACTGTCGCCAGGGCGGGTTCAAGCGGCGCGGACATGGACACGGCAAGCACGGCGGTTGCGCGCGTCGTGGGCAAGTCACATCATGGTGCGCCCGATGCCTGCACGGAGTATGCCACGATGCCGCCGCGCTCCCTCTCGATCTCCATGTTCGCCGCATTCGGTGCCTGCGCCGCGTGCGCGAGCACCCCACCATCCGCCGCGGGTCCGCTCGCCGTCGATGCCAGTTCACTCGACACCAGCGCGGCCGACGCGACACCTGCTGGCGGGACGGCGAAAGCAGACACCGTGAGCAAGGACGGTGGGGTACCCGAAGCGGGCGCCTTGGCCGACACCGCCGCAGACACGGGAGTTGCCGACGGTGCCGCGCCGCCAGACGTCGCGAAGCCGACTACGGACATCGCCCTGACGGATGCCCAGATAGGCAGTGCCGCTGCGGAATTCGCGGCCTGGCACGCCAAGTACATCGACGCCTGGTGCAAGGCCAAGCTCGCGTGCGATCCCTACGGCGCCATCGCGGATCTGGCGCGCTGCAAGACACTCGTTGCTTCGCAGCAGTGGTCCGATTTCGGTGCGGAGTTGGCCGCAGTTGCAGCAGGCATGGCGACGTACAACGCAACCTCGGCTGCCGCCTGTCTTCAGACGCTGGACGGCTCGTGCGCCTACTTCGAGTCGCTCAACTTCAGCTACGGTCTCAAGATGCCGGCGCCGTGCCATTCTGTTGCGCAGGGCATCTTCGACGACGGCGCCGCGTGCATGAGCGCCGCCGCGTGCAAGTCGGGATTCTGTGTCGCTCTGGACGGCGTGGGGCCGAAATGTCCCGGGGAGTGCGAGTCCCTGGCGTCCAAGGGTGACGAGTGCGAATTCGACGACGATTGCGAGGGAGCCCTGTGGTGCCGCAACGGCGAGTGCTCCGACGGCACGGCGGCCAAATTCGGCGAGGATTGTGCGGGTTGGTTCTGCGACAAGTCGCTGACGTGCAAGCCCAAGGGCACCGACGAGCTGGCCTGTGGCCCGCCGCTCGATGTGAGTGCGACGTGCGCGCCCAGCTTCAACAATTGCAAGCCTGACACGTGGTGCAAGCAGGCGAAAGCCGGTGCGGCGACGGGCAAGTGCACGGCAGCCATGGCGACCGGCGCGCCTTGCACGCCGCAACCCAAAGACGAGAAGGACCCGGCGTTCGACACGTGGGAGGGCCAGTGCGGCGCCAAGCAGGCGTGCCTCGCGCTCGCGGCGGATGCATCGCCGGTCTGTGCGAACCTCGTCGATCTGGGCGCATCATGTGCATCGACGCTGCAATGCAACGGATTGGATGCGTGGTGCAGCGGCGTGACCGGCAAGTGCGCGGTACTGCCTGACAAAGCGGCGGAGTGTGCCAAGGTTCCCGATGGCTTCGACCAATGCCGTTTCCCCTACGTCTGCGACAGTGCCGCGAGCAAGTGCGCGGAGCTTCCCGCAGTCGGTCAGGCGTGCATCGGGGGGTGGTGCGCGGGCACCGCCTGGTGCAACGACAAGGAGAAATGCGCGGCAGAAGGCAAGAAGGGCGACGTGTGCGAAGACTATGGCGATGAAGGCGACACCTGCGTCCCGGCGCTCCAGTGCGGCAAGGCAGGCAAGTGCGAGGCGCTGGCGTGCCCTTGAGGACGCTCGATCCTCGTGCCGACTCCGCTCAGCCGACGGTCCCAGGGTCCATCACCCAACCTTTCCCGAACGCCGAATTCGGATGCAGTTCTAGGCGCCTAGGAGGTTGGCGGTGAAGGCGTACACCGGGCACGTCGAACCGCCAACCGACGACGGCAACGACGAAATGCGCTGAAGGCGGCGGATCGGGGGGTCTGCTGCGGCTTGCCGCACTGTGCAGGGCAACGGTAGAGTCCTGCTCTCAACCGCCCCGCCCCGCCCGGAGGCGGAGGGGAGCCGAGTCCATGCAGTCGAATCGTATCGTTGCGCTGACGGAGCGCACGCAGTTCACGGGGTTCCCCGCGCCAACGTTGCCGGGATGGTGGACTGCGGCGCGGGTGGCGACGCTCTTCATGGTTGCAGGGAATGCGCTGGCGGCATGCGGGGCGGAGAATCCCGGCGTGACCGGGGCCGGCATCCAGAACCCGAAGGATACGACGTCGGCGCCGGCCGGAAATCCCTGCGATAGCGTGCGTGACCTACAGAAGTGCATGAAGCCTCGAGGCTTTGACGAGCGCTGGCAGTGCGACAAGGGCGTGTGGGTCAAGTTGGAGGTGTGCGACCCCGGCCTCGTGTGCGTCGAGACGCCAACGCCGGAAAAGAAGATACAGGCGTCCTGTGCCCTACCTACCGCCCCCGACGCGGGCAGTGCGGAGGTCGCCGTCGTGGACGCCGCAGGCGACATCATCGGTGCGCCCGATGCGGGCGGCGCGGACAGTACAGTCGATGTGGCGAGCGGGGACGTGCCGACGCCAGACGCGCCCAAGAACGCCTGTGGTGACGGCAAGTGCAACGCCCCGGAGAATATCGCCACGTGCCCGATCGACTGCCAGGCGCCCGCGAGTTGTGGGAACGCGCTGTGCGAGCCCGGCGAAGACGAGTCGAATTGTCCCGAAGACTGCGCCTATGCCTCCGAGTTCATGCTGTGCCTGCAGGCGAAGTGCAAGTCACCGTACCAGAAGTGCAACCTGTCGGATTCGTGCGGTCCCTTCATGGAGTGCGCGATCGACTGCGGCGGCACGGTCAAGTGCATCGACTTGTGTCTCGTGGGCCTGGCCGACAGCGCGCTGGGCCTGGCCAAAGGCGTCGTCGGCTGCGCGTACGACAACCAGTGCTATCCCACGAAGTGCGGCGACGGTGCGTGCCAGGGGCCGTCGGAAAACGGCGTCAACTGCAGCAAGGACTGCAAGGTCGGCGGCCCCGTGTGCGGCGACCACATTTGCGTCGCGTCCGAATCGCACAGCAGTTGCCCCGGCGACTGCAAGGATGGCGGCGCGTCGTGCGGCAACGGGCAGTGCGAGCCCGGCGAGACGCCAGCGAACTGCAACCAGGACTGCAAGACGCCGCTGACCAGCGGCTGCAAAGGATTGTGCGGCAAGCAAAGCCAGGAAAACGGCAAGCAGTGCTTCTGCGACGATCTGTGCACCGAACAGGTGCCGCCAGATTGCTGCAGCGACAAGGCGACTCTGTGCCCGTCGACATGCACGAAGAAGTGCTCCGGCAAGGTCTGTGGCCCCGACGGCTGCGGTGGCGAATGCGCCCCCTGCGGGGACGGCGCGAAGTGCAAGACCGACGGCACCGCGTGCGAGACCGTATCGACCTGTGGCAACAAGGTGTGCGATGCCGGCGAAGACACCGCGACGTGCCCTGGGGACTGCCCGTGCGTCAAGACGTGCGACGGCAAAGTCTGCGGCTCGGACGGCTGCGGCGGGCTGTGCGCCAAGTGCGCAACGGGAGCAAACTGCAACACGGGCGGCACGCAGTGTGTGCCCAAGACGTGCGGCAACAAGATCTGCGACACGGGCGAGACGGCGACGAACTGCGCAGGGGACTGCAAGGCGACGTGCACACCGGCGTGCGCGGGCAAGAAGTGTGGCCCAGATGGCTGTGGAGGCTCGTGTGGCCCGTGCCAGAGCGGACAGACCTGCAAGACGGATGGAACGGCATGCACGTGCACGAAACAGTGTACAGGCAAGGTGTGCGGGTCTGACGGGTGCGGCGGCACATGCGGACCGTGTGCAGCGCCTTCGACCTGTAGCGCGGACGGCAAAACGTGTGCTGGGGCGTGCACGAAGCAGTGCGCGGGCAAGGTGTGCGGCCCCGATGGCTGCGGCGGCACGTGCGGGCCGTGCGTGACGCCGTCAACGTGCAGCGCAGACGGCAAGACGTGCGCTGCGACGTGTACGAAACAATGTTCCGGCAAGGTGTGCGGCCCCGACGGTTGCGGCGGCACCTGTGGGGCGGTGTGCTCGATCGGCAAGGACTGCAAGACCGATGGGACGGTGTGTATTTCGGCGTCGTGCGGCAACGGCGTGTGCGCGTCGAACGAGACGGCGACGAGTTGCGCGAAGGACTGCGCCCCGGCCGCGGTGGGGTGTCAGAACAACTGCAGCAAGCCCAGCAAGACAGCGACGGGCGTCCCGTGCTTCTGCGACGACTTCTGTCAGTCGAGCGGCGACTGCTGCGCAGACAAGGCGAAATGGTGCCCGTGACGGGGGATCTGGCGCGGCAACCAGAACGCTGAATCCGTCGTCTGTTGCCTGCGGCGCGGCTACCCGAAGAACGTCGCCCCTGTCTGGGCCATCTGCACGAGGCGCGGTGTCGGGTCGAAGCGGCGTCCAAACTTGCTCTGGAAGTTCCGCAGCTTGTCGACGACAACCCGCGCCGAGTACCGGTCGACGTACTGGAACGGGCCGCCCTCGAAGGGTGGGAAGCCGATGCCCATCACCGCCCCGAGGTCGCCGGCCCAGGCATCGCGCAGCGTGCCGTCTTCGAGGCACCGCACCGCCTCGTTGACGAGGCCGAGCACCATGCGCTCGCCCATCTGGTCGAGGTCGGGTGCCCGGGTCTTCGTGCCGCGCGGCAGGGCAGCGTACACCGCCGGATCGACGGGTTTCTTGCCGCCCTTCTTGGCGGTCGCGGCCGGGTCGTACACGTAGAAACCCTTGTTCGCCTTGCGCCCCAGGCGCCCTTCTTCGACGAACTTGGCCGACACGTCGGGCGGGAACTCGAGGCGCTCGCCGTAGTAGTGTTTCATCACCTTCATGACCTTGAGGCCAACGTCGATGCCGACCTCGTCCATCAGCGTGATCGGTCCAACCGGGAACCCGATGCGCGCCGCCGCCGCGTCGATGTCCTCGACGGCGTAGCCTTCCCACAGCAGGAACGTCGCCTCCGTCATGTACGGCACAAGCGCCCGCGTCGTGTAGAAGCCCGCGCAGTCGTTCACGACGATGACGTGCTTGCCCATCTTGCGGGCGACCGCAACGGTGGTCGCGATGACCTCGGGCGCGGTCTGGGGCGTCACGATGATCTCGACCAGCGGCATCTTCTCGACCGGACTGAAGAAGTGCATGCCGATCACGCGCTCAGGATGCGCCGCCTTGGCCGCGATCTCGGCGATCGGCAGGCTGGACGTGTTGCTGGCGAAGATGCCATCGGTCTTCGTGACGCGCTCGATCTCGGCGACCATGCGCTGCTTGAGGTCGAGGTCCTCGAATACCGCCTCGATCACCACTTCGCAGCGGCCGAACCCGGCCCAATCGGTGCCCCCCGAGATGCGCGCCAGCCGCTCTTGGACGCCCGCCTCACCGTACACCTTGCGCTTGCGGGCCTTGCCGTAGACCTTGCGCGCATACTCGATGCTGCGGCCGATCGCTTCGTAGTCGCGATCCTTGAGGCGCACGGCCATTTCGTTGTTGGCAAGCACCGTCGCGATGCCAGCACCCATCAAGCCGGCGCCGAGCATGCCCACACGCGCGACCGGACGCGCGACAACGCCGGCAATGCCAGCCGCCTCGTCCTTCTTGCAGTGGGTGATCGCGTGGAACAGGTGACGCAGGCCACGCGACTCCGGCGTCAGCAACAACTTGCCGAACGCCTGGGCCTCGGCCTCGTAGGTGCCCTTGCCGACCACGTCGAGGATGTCGAGCGGCGCGGGATACAGGCCCTTCGTCTGCGCCATCACCTTCTTGCGCGCCTCGTGCAGCACCAGCTTGCGGCCGACGACGTTCTGCTCCAGCAGAAGTTTTTGCACTTCGGCCTGTATCGTTTGCTTCGGCTTGTCGCCCACGGGCTTGCCGTCGGCGAGGTCTCGAGCGTACCGGCGCGCCACGGTGAGCAACTGGCCCGGCGGCACGGCGGCGTTGGCGAGCCCCATGCGCACGGCTTTTTCCGCGCGGATGTTCTTTCCCGTCAGCATCATGTCGAGCGCATCGGCCAACCCCACCAGTTTCGGCAGCCTCACGGTGCCACCCGCGCCGGGCAACAGGCCCAGCATGACTTCGGGCAGCGCGAGCTTCGTCTTCGGGTGCAGGCTCACGACGCGGGCACGACAGGCCAAGGCCAGTTCGAGACCGCCGCCGAGGCATTCGCCGTGAATCGCCGCCACCGCCGGAATCGACAGATTCTCGATCCGAGCCATGGCGGCCTGGCCTTGGGCCGACAACCGGACGCCGTCCGACGCAGACTTCACCGCGCCAAGGTCGTCGATGTCGGCACCCGCGATGAACCCGGACTCTTTCGCCGACGCCACGACGATCGCGCGCACCGAGCGTTGCGCCTGCAAGGCGGCGAAGATCGTCTCGAACTCGGGCAACAGCGCCACCGACAGCGTGTTGACCTTCTTGCCGGGGCAGTCGATCCACAGCGTGGCGACGCCGTCTGAGTCCGGCGCCTCGAGGCGCAGGCTGGGGGTGGTGGCCAGAATCTGGCCGGGCGTTCCGCCGTCTGCCATGGGGTCCTCCTGCATCGATCGGTTCGGGAAAATCTCAGTTGCGCTCGACGACGATCGCTCCGCCCATGCCGCCGGCCGCGCACGCAGTCGCGAGCCCGAGGTTGCCGTCGTCCGCCTGCAGCGTGCGCAACAGGCCGGTGATCATGCGAATGCCGGTCGCCGCGAACGGATGCCCGAACGCCAGCGATCCGCCACGCACGTTCAACTTCGCCGGGTCCAGTTCACCCAGCGGCGCGTGGCGCCCGCCCAGTTTTTCGGCGAAGAACTTTTCGGAAGCGAACATTTTCAGGTTCGACAGCACCTGGGCCGCGAAGGCCTCGTGGATCTCGACGCGATCCAGGTCGGCAAGGCCGAGCCCGCCCGCCCGCTGCAGCGCCACTGGCGTCGAGTAGACATTGCCCAGCAGCATGTTCTCGCGCGGGTCCTGACCGGCAAACGCGAAACTGCGCACGAAACCCAGCACCGGCAGCCCGAGCGCCTTGGCCTTGCTCGCGCGCATCACCAGGCACGCCGCCGCACCGTCGGTCAGCGCACTCGACGTCGCAGCGGTGATCGTGCCGTTGCGGCGATCGAAAACCGGCTTGAGCTTGGCGAGCTTGTCGGGGTCCATGTCGGCCCGGATGAGGTTGTCGGCGGCGACGGGGCCACGCGGCGTCTGGATCGTGACGATCTCGTCTCGCAACAAGCCCGCCTGGGTGGCGGCGTGGGCCTTGCGGTGGCTGCCGATCGCGAACTCCTCCTGGGCCGCCCGGGTGATGCCAAAGTTCTGGGCCATCTGTTCGGCGTGTTCGCCCATCGTCAGCCCGGTAAAGCGCTCGGTCAGCGCGGGCGGCGTCGGCAGCAGGTCCAATGGATTCACGCTCGACAGTTCGCGCACCAGCGCCAACCCCTTGGCGCGCTGCAACCGCTGCAACTGATCGACGAGGCGCTTCTTGTACGTCACGGGTGCGTGGCTGACCACGTCAACGCCACCGGCGACGATCACCTCGCACTGGCCCGACGCGATCATCTCGGCCGCCGTCGCCACCGCCTGGATGCCCGACGCACACGCGCGCGACACCGAAAACCCGGACGCGTGCCACATCCCCAGGTTCAGCGCGACTTCGCGGGCGATGTTCGGACTGCGGGGCACGGCCACCACCGTTCCCCACACGATCTGGTCGACGTCCTGCATCGGAATCTCGAGCCGGAACAGCAGCTCACGCGCCACCTGCGTCGAGAGTTCCACAGGATCGACGTCGTTGAGCACGTCGAACGACCTGGAGAACGGCGAACGGACCCCGGCCACGATGGCAATCCGATCCGCGCCGCCGATCCGAATGTGCACGCCAGCAGCGGCAGGCGGGGCCGTGGGCTCGGTTCCGGGCAGTGTCGCAGCGGCAGGTCGAGGAGTCTTGGGCGTGGCCATCGTCGTCTCCGGGGGGCGTGAATTCGATTCAGAGCACTGCGATCTCGCCGGGCTCGTCGAGGCGCATCACCTCGCCGATGACGGCGCGCGCCAACACATCGGTGTGGGCCAGCGCCGCGAGCAGCGCGTCGAGTCGGTCGGGCGCCACCGCAATCAGCAGGCCGCCCGACGTCTGCGCATCGGCGAGCAGGAGGTGAAGGTGGGCGGGCAGGTCTTCGGAAAATCGGGTGTGCGGCGCCGCGAACTCGAGGTTGCGGCGCGAACCGCCGGGGCAGACGCCCTGCGCAGCGAGCCCCTCGACGCGGTCGAACATCGGAACGGCGCGGGCGTCGATGCGGGCGCCCAACGGCTCGCCAAACGCAGCACTCGACGCGCGCAGCAGGATTCCGAGGTGGCCCAGGAGTCCAAAGCCTGTCACGTCTGTCGCGGCGTGGGCGCCGACTTCGACCATGGCCTCGCTGGCCGCACGGTTGAGCGTCGTCATCGCGTCGATGGCGGGGCGCAGGTCTTGAGCAAGAACCAGGCCCTTCTTCGCGGCGGTGGTCAGGATGCCCGTCCCCAGTGGCTTGGTCAGCACGAGGACGTCGCCCGGCTTCGCGCCTGCATTCGAGATGATGCGGTCGGGGGCGACGAGACCGGTCACGAACAGCCCGAACTTCGGCTCCTGATCGACGATGGAGTGCCCGCCGACGATCGAGATGCCAGCAAGCCCACACACCTGGGCGGCGCCCTGGAGCACGCGCCCCAACAGTTCCGTGCCAAGCGTTGCCACCGGCCAGGCGGCAAAAGACAGCGCAGACAAGGGGCGTGCGCCCATCGCATACACGTCAGACAGGGCATTCGCTGCGGCGATCCTACCGAAGTCGAACGCGTCGTCGACGATGGGCGTGAAGATGTCCACGGTCTCGACCAGCGCCAGGTCATCCGTCAAGCGGATCACCGCGGCATCGTCGCCGGTTTCCAAGCCAACCAAGACGCGGGCGTCGGCCCGGTGGGGCAGGTACGCGAGCGCAGCCAGCAAGTCGACCTGCGCGATCTTCGCGGCACACCCCGCGGACTGGGCGTACTGCGTCAGGCGAGGCGCGGTCAAGGCTTCGGGCACGATGCCTCCGGGGGGCAAGAGGGTGCCCCAGCTGGCTGCGTGACGCAAGCATTCTTGACGCGGTGCGTCGTGTGCGCGCTGGCTCCGGTGCGGGGTCGGCGCGCGGCTTGCCGTTGCCTTGCGTGCGGCGAGGCACATCGTATGCTCGCATGCTGCACACCTTCGTGTGCGCGCCCCAGCCGTGGCCCAGCCCAGGAAATCCGCATCAGCAGCCGCGCGGCCCACGATCGCGATCGACACCTACGGCGGGGCCGTCGCGCCACGGGCGGCGGTGGCCGCAGCAGCGCAGACGGCACGACACGCGGTGGCGCGCATCATCTTGGTGGGCGATGCTGGCCCGATCCAGGACCAGTTGAGCTTGCTCGCCTACGACCCGGCTTGGCTGCGCGTGGTGCACGTGGCGGTGAAGTACCCGCGCCACGCCGACGACGTGGCAGCGGTGCTGGATGCCGCGCGGGCCGCCTTGCCAACGGCGATCAGCTTGTTGCGCGACGGAGATGCGGACGCGCTCGTGACGGCGTCGCCTCCAGACGCCGTCCGCGATGCCGTGCGGGCGGGGCTGCCGATGTTGCAGGGGGCGCACACGTTGCCCTTGGCTGCAGTGTTTCCGTGCATGCCACGCCCGGGTCGCACGGAGCCGTTGGCGTTGCTGCTCGACGTGTCCGGAGCGCGCACGGCGACCGCAGATGAACTCGTCGAGTTTGCGCTGTTGGGTTCTGCCTATGCACGGGTCGTCACCGGCGTCGAGTCGCCCGCCGTGGCCCTGTTGTCGACCGGACTGGCACCCGAAGATGGCCCGCCCGAGGTGGTTGCCGCGCACCGGGCGTTGCGCAACCTTGCGGGCGTGCGCTTCGTGGGCAACCTGCGCGCGACGGACCTGGCACGCGGCCAGGCGGACGTGGTCGTTGCCGATGGGCTGGTCGGACATACGGTGCGCGGCTTGCTCGAAGGCCTGACGACGATGACCGTCGAAGCCGCCCGCTACGCCTGGCGCACGAAGGTCGCCTGGCGGATGGCGCTCCGATTGCTGTCGCAGGGCGTCGGCATGCTGAAGACGGTGAGCGAATTCCAGGAGTATGGGGGCGCGCCTTTGCTCGGTTGTGACCACCTCGTGCTGCTTGCACACGCCGATTCAGCTCCGCCGGCACTGGCCAACGCGATCAAGCTGGCGACCCGCTGTACATCCCGCGGGTTGACTTCTGCGCTCCGCAGCGCCCTCAACGACTCCGGCACACCGACCTCTGCGGTGGGCCGATGACGGCCGCAGCCGGGCCAACGCCCGACGTCGTCTACCGGTGGGACCTCGACAAAACCTACCTGCAGACGGAGTTCTCGACCGTGCGTGGCCTGCTCCAAGCCGCCATCGAGGGGCCCCACCGGAAGCGGGCGATTCCCGGCATGCGGGCGCTCCTCAAGGCCCTGTCGGAAGCGACGGATGCCCGAGTCGTCGTGGTGTCGGGCAGTCCCACTTGGTTGCGCCGGCGCATCCTGCGCATGTTCGCACTGCACACGATTCGATGCGATCGACTGGTGCTCAAGGACTTCGGGGCACAAGTCCGGCGCGGGCGACTGCGGGCGATCCGCAATCAGGTCGGCTACAAGTTGGGCGCTCATCTCGAAACCCGACTGTGGCTCACGGCGCGAGGCGAGGCGGCACCGGAAGTGTGTTTCGGCGATGACGCCGAGGTCGACGCGTTGGTTTACTGCCTATACGCCGACGTCTGCGCCCGCCGCGTGTCAGCGCCTCGGCTCGCGCGCGTGCTCGAGGTTTGCGGCTGCTACCCTGACGAGATCGCAACGATCCTGGGCCGCGTCGTGCAACTCGAGCGCCACGATCCTGTGCGCCGGGTATTCATCCACCTAGAGGGCAATTCGCCGCCTGCTCGTTTCGGAGCCTACCGGGGTCGCGTCGTGGCGACCTTCAACGCGCTGCAAATCGCGCTCGACCTGGCCACGCAGGGCTTGTGCGACGATCGCGCGCTGGTCGCCGTTGCCGAGGAGTTGGCTGTGCTGGGCGACTTCGGTCCGGAGGCCCTGGCCGGGTCGATGGAAGATGCCGTGCGCCGCGGACTCTGTGGGCCGGCACTGGCGTGCCGGGTGGCTGCGGAGTTGTTCCCCCACACCGCCATGTACGACGCAGGTTGGTCGGAGGCTTTCGGCTCCCGTGTGGCGTTGCGACTTGAACGGTCCGCCACTGCTGCGGTGAATCCTCCGGGAACCGAAGTGCTCCCGTATGAGCAGTTGTTTGCCAGCGAGCATGCGTTCGCGCGGGCCCGACGGTTGGCGAGGGCAGCGGCGGGGCGCATTCCCGGGCTTGCGGAGTTTCTGGCTCCTGTCGATGACCCATGGTCATGAGTGTCCACTACCGCTTTTGCGGATTGCTCGCGCTGGCGGTCTTTGCTTGCAGCGAAACGGAGCCATCGCCGGCCACCGCGATACCCGATACCGGCGACGGCTCAGCGCCGCCCAAGTTTGGCGACACGAGCAATGGTCGCAACGACGCAGGGGCGCGCACGGGTGAGGAAACGGCAGTCGATGCGCCTGCGCACGACGGCGCCGAGCCGGTTTCGGACGGTGATGGCGTCGGCACAGGACCCGAAACCGAAGATGGCATCGGCACAGGACCCGAAACCGAAGATGGCGTCGGCGCAGGACCCGAAACCGAAGATGGTGCCGACGACCTCGACAGCGGTCCGCTGGACGTTGCAGACAGCCTCTCCGAGGGCCTGGTTGACCTGTCGGCGCCTGCCGATGTCGCGCTTGCCACGGACTCGTCAAGTACAGACCCCGGCGGTACGGGAGGTTTGAGTTGTGCGGCCCTGGTCGATTGCGACGACCACGACCCGTGTACCGCGGACGACTGCGCGCAAGGCGCATGCGTCCATACCGGCACCAGCGCCTGTTGCAAAGCGGATCCCGACTGCGACGACAAGAACCCATGCACGGCGAATCAGTGCACGTCGTCTGGCTGCAAGTTCACCACGAAGACGTGCGACGACGGTCTGCCCTGCACGGCCGATTCCTGCAGCTTGGCTGACGGTCACTGCAGCAACACGCCGAGCGCCGGAACCTGCGCGATCGACGGCGCATGTCGGCAAGCCGGCCAGCAAGGTCCGACTGCGTGCCTGCTGTGTACGCCGAGCACTTCTGCAGTCGCGTGGTCGGCCATCGCTGGCATTCCTTGCGACGACGGGTCGGCCTGCACCAGCGCCGACACATGTACCACGACGGGAACCTGCGTTGGTACTGCGACGCTCGCGTGCTGCAAGGCAGACGGGGGCTGCCTCAGTGCGGACCCGTGCCAGACCGCCAAGTGCGATCCGAGTTCGGGCACCTGCACGTTCACTGCAAAGCCTGGATGCTGCATGACCGGCACCTGCTGCAACGCCGCGACGCACACATGGAAGCCGGCTGGGGCCCTCTGTGGCAGCGCGCTCCTTGCGGTCGATTTCGCGTGCAACGGCAACATCGGGATGCAGCGCGAGGCATTCCCGGGATGTGACGGGAAGTCCGCCGCGGGGTGCTCGACCACTGAACCCCTGTCGACGTGGACCAACTGGAAGGCGACCGTCAAGTGTGCCGCCACACAACGGTGCGCGGTCGCCGCGGGCGCACCGCCCACGTGCCTGCCGCTCACGCCGAAAGGGTGCACGACATCCACCGACTGCGTCGATGGCGACGCCTGCACTAGCGATGCATGTGTTGGGGGGAAATGTGTCAACTTACTAAAGAAATGCCCCGACAAACCTCCCTGCGAGCAGGGCGTCTGCGTCGGGTCGACCGGCAAGTGCGCGCTGGTCAGCAACCCAGGCACTTGCATGATCGACAGCGTCTGCGTCGCGGAGGGGACCGCGCACCCCACCGACCCCTGTCTGGCGTGCCAGTCGTCGGTCGCGAAAAACGCATGGACGCTCGCTGCAGGCTGTACGTGCTCGTCGGGTCCGTGTTGTGACCTTGCGACCGGCAAGCTGAAGGCCCACGGCACGAAGTGCGGCAATGCACCGAAACAAGTGGCGTTTACTTGCAGCAACGACGGCACAGCGGTCGAGACACGGTCAGCATTCGAGGGCTGCAGCGGGGCGGGTCCACTGTGCTCTGGGGAGCCGGCGAACTGGGCGTGGGAACCCTGGCAGGCATGGAAGGCGTGCGGCGTAGGGCAGGCCTGCGTGCCGGCGACCCCCGATCAGCCCGGCGCGTGCGAATCTGGCGCCGACCCCCTGTGCGGGGCGAAGGATCCCTATGAGGGCAGCACTTCACTGACGCAGTCGTGGTGGTTGGGTACGTTTTCCGATGCCGCGCCACCGAAATTCGTCGGCTCCGGTGTTCACCTCGGGGCGCCGCAAGACACCGATACGTTTCGGTGGACGGTGGTCGATGGTGTGAACGGCAAGTCTCCGTCCGTCAACGTTACGTGGGCTGCGCCGAACAACGTGATTGTTTGCACATACTTTCAGTGCAACCTGGGCGCCAAGGGAACCGACTGTGCGCCCGTGCAGTGCCCTGCCGGCGCGCTGCCGGCGGCAGGACCGACCATCAGCGCGACGAACCCCAACGGTTGCTGCCTGACGGCGGCGACTGGCACACTGGCGTGGCATCCCAAGGCGGGGACAACGTGGGACACGACCGGGAACGCAACCCTGACGATCACGAACGCCGCCCCGAAATGCCAAACGGTCGCCGTGGAGATCCAGTTCGGTGCCAACGCGGCGGGGACGTGCGTACCAGGCTCGACGTGCTGTGAACCGGACGGCAACTACGCATTCAAGGCGACGCCCTGCGGCGCGCAGACCCTTGGGGCGCAGCACAAGTGCAGCGGTCCGAATCTCGGCGGAAAAGTCTTGACGCGGAAGGCACTTGCTGGCTGCTCTGGAAGCGACGCAAGCTGTGCGTCGACCGTTTCGACCTGGGCCTGGAGTGCCTGGCAGATCGCCCAGGCCTGCGCGCCGAACGAAGTCTGCGAAGTGGTCGATCCGACCCTGCCGGGCCTCTGCAAGTCGAAGACGGCCTGCACGCCGGGAACGACGTGCTGCACGGCCACAGGTGATTTCGCTCCGCCCGGGACGAAGTGTGGAACCGTTGCAAAGGTCGTGGAATACAAGTGCGACAACTCCACGACATTGGGCGCCAAGCTTCTGGTGCGCAAGCGCTTCGACGGCTGTATCGGGTCGGCGGTGGGGTGCTCCGATGCGGCGCAACTCGCCGCATGGTCGGCATGGCATGCGTATGGAGAATGTGAGCCAGATTCAGCTTGCCTTGCGGGCTCCGATCCCGCAACGCCGCCGTCATGCGGCCTGCCGATGCCGCCATCCCTGTGTGAGAAGGCGGACCCATACGAAGGGCCAGAGTCATTTGCAGCAGCGATCGACCTCGGCACCTGGCACGACGCCGACGCCGCAATTTGGCTCGACCCCGCCGTTCACTTGAAGTCTGCGATCGACAAGGACGTGTTCAAGTTCGGCATAGTCGACGAAGCCAACCTCTTCGATCCCAAGCCATTGGTCGAATGGTCTGCCAAGCAGGCAGTCACCGTCTGCCTGCACTTTCAATGCGTCAATGGCAAGTCTGGCAAGGAATGTGCCCCGCTGACGTGCCCGCTCGGCGCCTCGGCAGCCAGTGAACTCGGCGCAGGCGCTGCGGTACCGAACGGCTGCTGTGTGCTGGCTGCAAGCGGGTCGCTAGCCATTGCGCCCGACGCGCCCGGAACTGCGGATGACTCCGGCGTTGCATTCCTGACGGTCAAGAACGGAACGGAGGATTGCCAAGGAGTGAGCGTCAAGATCGGGTTCGGAGGTGCCAAGTCGCCCCTGTGTGTTCCCGGGACGACCTGTTGCACCGCCAAGGGACTATGGGCCAAGGGCGCGACCCCGTGCGGTGCGCCGCTGCAGAAGGAATACCAATGCTCCAAGGCCACTGCAGGCGGCTTGGCGCTGCAACGAAGCTTGACGGGCACGTGCATCGGCGCCTCGCCGACGTGCTTACCCGATCTGCTGACGGCGGGACCCTGGTCTGTTGGGACGGCTTGCCTCGCCGATGAATGGTGCAGCGCGTCGACGGCGAATCAGCCTGCGGTCTGCAAGCCGATCGCGTCAGGTTCGTGCGCGAACGCCTGTGGTGGCAAGGCCATCGACGGCAGTTGCTGGTGCGACGACCTGTGCGCCGCGACCGGCGATTGCTGCGCCGACTTCAGCCAGCGGTGCGGCGGCACTTGCGCAGGGGTGTGCGGCGGCAAGTCGAAAGTTGGCCCTTGCTGGTGCGATGGATTGTGCCACGCCACGGGTGACTGCTGCCTCGACAAGGGAGCGAAGTGTGGGGTGAAGTAGGGACTGCCTGCTGGAGATGGACACGGAGGCGTGGCTCAGGCGCCCATGCACGACCGGCTATGGATCCGGCGGCCGGTCGGCGGCCGACTCGGCCATCGGCTTGGAACGCAGGATCCACCACGTGGCACCGCCCAGCAGCACGACAAGGAGTGTGCCCGCAACGAGGTCCCGATCCAGGTCACCAGAGGCTTGTCCGTACGGTGGCGCAGCATCGGGCGGACTGGCAACGGCACGACTGACCGCGCCCGCTTTCCCAGGCGGAGGTGGGGGCGACGCCACAGGCGTGAGCACGGTCTGCGCACTGGAAGCCGCAGAAACACTGGCGACGGCCCGTGCAATGGCGGCGGTCAAGTCTTGGGGTTTGTTCGGATGAAAAAAGTGGGGGAACTTCGCGTTGTCGCTTGTGATGTCGCGCAGTACCTGTCCGTCGGGCCTGAGGAAGTACACGCGGGGAACATAGTTCGCGGTGTCGCCCAGCTTGGACTCGAGCCACTCGGGGCGCTGATCGTGGTTCGCCAGGACCGCAATGACCTGGGCGGAGGCTGCGACGAGCGGACCGCTGCGAAACAAGGGGGCCAGCGTGCGACACTTGGGACACCAGTCGGCGTACACGACGACCATTACGGCCTTGTTCTGTTGAGCGGCACGCGCCATTGCCGGCTCGAATTCCTGCCACGCGACAGCGCCGTTCCATTCGATCGGCTCCTGGGCCGCTGCACATCGAGGAGGATAGAGCGTGGCAAGCACGGCAAACGCGCCAACCGCAACCGCAGCCTGTCGCCTCGCCAGCGTCTCGGCAGTTGAAACCGTTCTCAACATCGACACCTCCTCGAAGTGGCGGCGCTACTTGGCGGGGACGGCTCTCTCGAATTCCAGCGCTCCGGAGTCCGCCCGCCACCCAGTCAGGTCCGCGAGCCGCTGAACCGCCTCGGCATGGGCGGCGACCGACAGTGCCGCAGACGACAGCGCAGCCATGACCAGATGATGCACGCGCTCGACGTCCGTCTTTGCCGTGCGAGCCGCATCGACGTGCCGCTGCGCGTGGCTCATCAATCGGTCGGCAACTGCCGGCAGCCCTTGGGCAGCCAAGGTTCGAACCAGTTCCGCGGTGGCAGACGCATCGTCGGGCAGGTCGTTGCCCTTCTGCGGTTCCAACACCTGACCGTTGACCATCACGGTCTCCGTCGAGAAGTCGGTGCGCGTCTCCTTCAATTCGGCCGGAGCGAATGTCTGCGTTGCACCGGTGCCGATCCGGAACTCGAGCCGCGCTTCGGCCGCCAGCGTATGGCGCATCACTTGGTATCCGTGCGCCTTCCACACCTCGTGGGGTTGCCGGCGCGGCGTGTCCGCTGCCGCTTTCTGGGCCGCGTCAAACACCTTCTGCGTCTCATCCACGGCCTGCTGAAGGCGGCGCAGCTCCGGACCAAGTCGCAGGAGCTTGGCGTTTTCCCGTTCGATGCCGGTTACATAGTAGTCGATGTTGGCTTGCCAGCGCTGATTCGCCCGGGTCTCGCGACAGGACAGCGAGGAATCCTTGCAGGGTGAGGGCCGCGTCTTGTACCAGGTAGCGTCCTCGTCGGTGATGCGGCTCCGAATCTGAAGCAACTGCTCTTGCATCAGGTGCAGGTTCGCTTCGGCCGTGTTCACCTCGTCGAGAATCGGTCGGAGCTTGTCCAACGCCGCGTTGAGACCGGCGAGCGCGCTGGTCTGCCGACCCTGTGTAGTCGGCCAGTCCGGATTGTCGACCACGTCGACGCGGTCGAGGTAGGACTTGCTGCGTTCTTCGGGGTCCGAACGCCAGGTGAGAGAAAAAACAGGCACATCGACGCGCAGGGTCGTGTCGGGCTTGGCACCGCGAGGAACAACGACAACGAGATGCTGCGCAGCCCCCGCGGTCTCAAGCGCGCGCCGAACTGCCGCGACGACAATCGCGCCCAGTTCCGGCGGAGCGGCTTTCGGCGTGGTGCCCAAGACAACCTCTACCCGGTAGACGAGTCGCTGCGGCAGCGCGGCCTCGATCGCCTGCATCCGCTTGCCGACGTCCTTGTAGTCGGTGAGCAGCGCGAGGATGGTTCGGCCGAAAACCAGCGCGGCTCCATCGAGCCGACGCGACAAGGCGGCTTGGAACTGCGGGTAGATGCGCTTGGCGGCGCGCAGATCGACATCCAAACTGCGCTTCTGCAGCGCCAACGCGAGGTCCGCATCCTCCGTGCCGACTGCACGCGCCTGAGCCAACGCCGCGACCGCAGCACCCAATTGTCCGGCTCGATCGGCCACTTGCGCCGCATCCATGCGGTCCGTCACGAAGCGCTTTCGCACGTCGAGTTCCGCCAGTCGTATGGCTTCGGCACCGGGATTGCGCTCGAGCGTGCGCCGCAACAACGACAGAGCGTCCTCGAATCGGAGTTCTGCCACGAACTGTTGCGCCTGCTTCAGCACGGTCGCGGCATCGGCGGTGGTCTGCCAGTCAGCCAGGAGCCTGACCGCGTCTGGATGCTGCGGCGCCCATTTGAGAGCCTTGTGCAGGGTTACGATGGCGCCGTCCATTGCGCCTGCGGCGGCCTGCACCTGGGCATCCCACACGAAAAACGCTGCCACGTGCGGCGTGCCCTCCTGCCGAAGCGATGCGGCCTCGGGGACGTCGCGCTCCCATTGACCCAGCCAATCCAGGTTGACGGCCAGATTGCTCCAGGCGCCACGGTTGTCGTCGCGATACGGTGTGCCTACCCACCGCGTCAATGCCTCGCGGGCATCGACGACCGCCTTGCTGGCGCGCGCGCGAACTTGCGTCACCTTGGCGAAGCCCTGCTGAACGCGATAGTCGTCAGGCACATAGGTCGCCGCGTGACGGTATGCCGCTTCGGCGCGAAGGAGGTCGCGCCCAGCGAACGCGGTGTCGCCTTGGAGGACATGCTCACTGACTCCACGGTCGCGCAATTCTCGCAATCGACGTTCCAGGCGAGCGCGCTCGTCAGCCCGGCGCGTGGACTTGAGGGCGGCCTCCGTGCGGACGATCGCAACATCCAGGTCGCCGTCGTCAACGCCGACCTCGGAAATGCCGACGCTTTGGGTCGCTCCGCACCCGTCCAATGCGAGAGCAAGCCCCGCCACGCACGCCGCAGCGGCTAGGAGCCGGAGTGCTGCATCCCATTTCGACCTGTGCTGCATTTGGGGCCTCATCCACGCGAACGCCGGGGCCTTTCGGATTCGCGACGGTGCGCAGGGTAGCGCCGGCGGCGTCCCGCGGGAAGGCTCGCGGGCATGATCGCCCTGTTTGCTGTCGCCCGGCACGCCGCTACACTGCGCGGCCACGGCTCTGGCGCCGTCTCGGATGCCTCGCGCATGAACAATGCCACCCTGCGCGTCGCCCTGCCCAAGGGCCGAATCCAGCCGCGCGTGCAATCCCTCCTTGACGATTGCGGCTATGGCTTGCGCATCCCGGACCGTGGCTATCGTCCGGTAGGGAGCGACGAGCGGTTTTCGTGGAAGTTGCTGAAAGCGCAGAATATCGCGTCGCTCGTCGGGCTCGGCGCCCACGACCTTGGGTTTACTGGGCACGACTGGGTCGCGGAAACCCGAGCTGACGTGATCGAGGTGCTCGATCTCGGTTTCGACCCCGTGCGCATCGTCGCGGCTGCTCCGTCCGGCACCGACCTGGGCGCGTTGCGGCGCCGTGACCGCATCGTCGTCGCCAGCGAGTACGAGGCGCTCACGCGGGCCTGGCTCGAGCACAACGGTTTTGCACGGTTTCACTTCCTGCGCAGCTATGGCGCGACCGAGGTCTTTCCCCCAGAGGATGCCGACCTGATCGTCGACAACGCAGCGTCGGGGCGCACGCTGCTCGAAAATGGGCTCGTCATCCTCGACACCCTGCTGCATTCCACGACGCGCATGGTCGCAAACCCTTCGGCGTGGGCCGATCCGGTGCGCCGCGAGCTCATCGACGAGGTGCTGGTGGTGGCGCGGGCTGTCCTCGACGCGCGCGATCGCGTCCTGCTTGAGATGAACATCCAACAAGGTGGGCTTGCTGCGCTGGTCGCGACCCTGCCCTGCATGAAGTCGCCGACGGTCGCCCCGCTGTTTGGCGACGCCGGCTTTGCGGTCAAGGTTGCCGTGCGGCGTGCGGACGTTGCACGTCTCATCCCGGAACTGCGGCGCCTCGGCGCGACCGACATTCTCGAGACGGCGATCCGCAAGGTCGTGGCCTAGCATGTCGGGACGAGGGCTTGACCGATGACGACCGCCGATGCCGGGGGCTGCACGCCGCTCGACGCGCAGCGTGAGCTTCCCTCGCGCTTGCACCTCGACGCGACCCGTCCATACCGAATACCGGACTACGAGCGGGCAGGTTGGTTGCGCCTGGACGTGAATGAACACGCCGGCGGAGCGCCCGCCTTCGTCATCGATGCGCTGCGCGATGGCTTGACGGCGGCCACCGTCGCCACCTACCCGTGCTACACCGCGTGGCTGGCGTTGGCGGCTGAGCACTTTGGCGTCCGCACCGACCAACTGACGCCGACTGCGGGCGGAGACGAGGCCATCAAGGCGATCTGCGAAGCCTTCCTGCTGCCGGGGCGACCGCTCGTGACGCTCGATCCTGGCTACGACATGTTTCGTATCTGGGCGAATCTGTACGGCAACCCTCTGCACGCTGTTCCGCTTGGCGCGGGGTTTGCGTTTGATGGACCGGCCTGGTTCGACGCGCTCGCCGGCAGCGTCGGCCTGATCGCCATCGTGTCGCCGAACAACCCGACCGGCACGTTGGTGCCGCGCGACGTGATCGAGGCGACGCTGTCGCGGGTCCGTTGCGCGGTCGTCGTGGACGAGACGTACGCAGATTTCAGCGGCACCACCGTGTGCGACCTCGTGGACCAGTACCCGAACCTGTTCGTGGTGCGATCTTTTTCCAAGGCGCACGGGTTGGCCGGCCTGCGCGCGGGTGCCGTCGTGGCGTCTGCGGCGAACATCGACGCGCTGCGCTGTGTGCTGAACCCGTTCAACGTGTCGCGGCCGGCCATTGTGGCTTCGATGGCCGTGATGGAGCGTCCCCAGGCCGTCCGGCAGCACGTGGCCGATGTGATGATCGCCCGGACCGAGTTCGTTGCGGCATTGCGCGACCTTGGAATCGAGACGGCGCCGGCGCACGCGAATTTTGTCCTCGCGAATCTGGGCGCGCAGGCCGGCAGCGTCGTGGCCGGGCTGCGGGCCGAGGGCATCCTCGTGCGCGATCGCACGGGCACGCACGCGCGACTCGACGGGTGGGTGCGCATCGCGATCGGCAGTTCCAGCCAGATGAGGCGGTGTGCCGGCGCCCTGCGCAAGCGCCTCGTGTCGGCGCCGAAGATCACCACGCTGCTTCTTGACATGGATGGCGTTCTGGTCGACGTGTCGGCCAGTTACCGATGCGCGATCCTCGAAACGGCGCGAGAATTCCTGGGCCGGTCCGGTGCCCCGGCCAGCGTCATCGATCAGGTCGATGATGCGACCGTCGAGGCCCTGAAGCGAAGCGGCGGGCTCAACAATGACTGGGACTGCACCATTGCACTCCTGCACCAGTTTGGCGTCGATGTGCCGCGCCACCAAATCGTGGAGGCGTTTCAACAGCGCTACTGGGGCAACGACGGCACGGGGTACATCGCCAGGGAACCTTGGCTCGTTCCGGCAGCCGTCGTCGGCCGCATCGGTCGGCGATTCACGACCGCCATCGTTACCGGCAGGCCGCGCACCGAGGCCATTTTCACGCTGCGGCGCCACGCGGTCAGCGACACCTGGCCGATTGTCGTGGCGCTGGAGGATGCCGAGCCGCCGAAGCCGCATGCGGCACCGATTCTTTGCGCGCTCGAGCAGTTGCGTCGCAGTGGCGCATCCGGTTCGGCGGACCTGGCGGCCTATGTCGGCGATGGCGTCGATGACATGCGCGCAGCCGTCGCGGCGGGCGTGCTCCCAGTTGGCGTGCTCCCGCCCCAGGCAACGTGGGACGACGGCCTCGTGGATCGCCTGTATGATGCGGGCGCTCATTGCGTGTTTGCCTCAGTTGAGGAGGTGGTAGGATGGCTCGAGGCGGCAACCCGGAAATGATGGTCACGCGAACCGATCTCGATGCACCCGCAGCGCTGCCAACAGTGGCAGGCCGACTGGCCCAGGTGGAGCGCCTCTCCCGCGAAACCCAGGTGGCGTGCTCGCTGAATCTCGATGGCGTCGGGCAGACGAGCGTGCAGTGCCCGATCGGCTTCTTGGGTCACATGCTCGAGGCCTTCGGGCGCCACGGACACATCGACCTCGCGATGACGGTGCATGGCGATTTGCATGTCGATCAACATCACACGGTCGAGGACGCCGGCATGGTGTTGGGCCAGGCGGTGCGCACCGCCCTGGGAGACCGGCGCGGGATCTGGCGCACGGGCTGGTGCCGTTTTCCGATGGACGAGACCCTGGCGGAATGCGCCATCGACATCGCCGGCCGGCCCCACCTCGTGTTCTCGGCGGAGTTTGCGGCCGACCGGGTCGGGGATCTGCAGACAGACCTCGTGCACGAGTTCTTTCAGGCCTTTGCCATCGCGCTCGGAGCGAACATCCACCTGAGCTTGGTATGCGGGCGCAATGACCATCACAAGATCGAGGCGCTGTTCAAGGCATTTGCCCGCGCCCTTGAACTCGCGGTCGCCATGCATCCGCGGGCCGGGCACGAGTTGCCATCGACAAAGGGCATGCTCGACGGCTGATCGGCGGGGGCGGCCATGGCGCGCATTGCAGTCATCGACTATGGAGCCGGCAACGTCGCGAGCGTGTTGCGGGCACTGCGCCATCTGGGGGCGGACGCCGAGGCAGCGACCTCGCCAGTTGCCTTGCGGAGCGCAGACGCCATCGTGTTTCCCGGCCAGGGTCATTTCGGTCAGGCCGCACGGCGCTTGCTTGCCACGGGAATGTGGGGCGCGGTCGATGCTGCGTGTGCCGAGGGTCGCCCCTTCTTGGGCATCTGCCTCGGCCTGCAACTGCTCGCAGAGGGCTCGGACGAGGCGCCCGGCGTCAAGGGGCTTGGCCGGCTGCGAGGGCACAGCGTCGCGTTCTGCCCGCCGGTCAAGGTCCCGCAGATAGGCTGGAATGCGGTGCACGCCGCGCGGCGGGGTACCCTGCTCGATGCGGTTCCAGCCGGCAGCCACTTCTATTTCGTGCACTCGTATCACTGTGTCCTCCAAGACGAGCGCGACGTGGCGGGTACGGCGGAGCACGGCCTGCAGTTCGTCGCGGCGGTCGAGCGCGACCGACTGTGTGCCGTCCAGTTCCACCCGGAGAAGTCGGGCGCGGTTGGACTTGCGCTGCTGCGCGCCTGGCTCGCGCTCCATGGCATGGCCCGCGAGACCTGCTAGACCTTTGCATGAGCGCCCAGTCATGGACCGCACACCGCAGCGGCGGCCGCGCCGATGTCGAGGTGCCGGAATGAGAGGCCAGTCGATGCGTCCGTCACCGTGCGCCCCGTGCCCACGAGCACCGAGCGAATCGCAGACGGAGACAGCGTCGGCTTGCAACCCGCCAGCAGCGCTGCGGCGGCGGCGACGACCGGCGCGGCTTGCGAGGTGCCCGCCATCTCCGTGACGCCTCCTCCCATCTTGGCAGCCAGCGTCCACGCGCCGGGCGCGACAATGTCGAGGCGAGGGCCGCGATTGGTGAAGCAGGCGATGCGACGTGTGCCAGTCGTCTTGTCCGTGCACAGGCCGGGCCACTGCCCAGAGCCTGCCGCCGTGTCATAGCTCGCGCCGACGGCGATCGCGCCGGGTACGCAGGCCGGAGCCGACAGGCCTGCCAAGGCCCCACCATTGCCCGAAGCCACCACGACCGCGACGCCCTTGGTGCGCAGGACGGCCACCGCCTTCGTAGTCGCAGGGTCCTTGCCGCCGCACGAGCCCGCGTACACGGCGTCGGAGCCGAGGCTGAGATTGATCACGCGGACATTCCACTTCGCCGCCCGGGCGCCCACCCAGTCCAGTGCAGCGACGACATCGGCAGTCGTGCCTTTGCCGTTCTTGCCGAGAACGCGCACGGCGACGAGTTCCGACGCGGGGGCGAGCCCTGGCGTCACGGCGCCGGCTGCACCCGCGATGATCGACGCGACGTGAGTCCCGTGCCCATTGCCATCGGGCGCAGCGTCCGCCTCCGCCTGACCCCAGGGTGGGCAGCCCCCGGTCCCCGGCCCCGCAAAGCAATGCTGGGCCAACACCTTGCCTGCCAAGGCCGGATGGGTGGCGTCGACGCCCGTGTCGAGCACGGCGACGCGCACGCCCGCGCCCAACGCGCCGTACGACCAAGCGACTGCGGCGCGCGTGACCTTGGCCACTTGGACCAGCTGGCTGTGCACAGGCGTATCCGCCTGCAAGTCCGCGACCGAGGGGTGACGGCGCAACCACGCCATGCCCGCGGAGCTTGCGCTGCCGACGACGACACCAATCGTGTCAAGCCGGCGCTCAACCGCGAACAGGCCAGGGGGCACGTCCGCCAAGAACGCTGCTGTGGCACGTGGGAGCGGCACCGATCCGGGTGCGGCCGTGGGGCCCCGCAGCACAACGAGCGTGCGTTGCCGGCTGGTGGCCAGCGCGCCCTCCTGAGTCCCAATCGGGGCGATCGGG
>SHZF01000102.1 GCA_009692425.1 Myxococcales bacterium
CGACGTGGCTCAAGGGCGGCGTGCTGATCTCCGGCGAGTCCGAACTCGCCTCACTGTCCGGCCAAGCCCACGTCGAAGTCACCGAAGACAAGCCGCTGCCGGGCGCAGTCACCATCAAGAAGGGCTCGGCGGCGCAGGCGCAGATGAGTGCGCTGACGTTCACTGAGGCGTCCGGCACCGTCAACTTCGAGTGGACCGAGTACGTCGGCGGCTCGATCAGCCTGGCCAGCGGGTCGACGTTCGAGTCGATCAGCGGGAAGGCGACCTTTGAACTGTTGAAGGAAAAGGACGTCGGCGCCGGCATCAAGCTGCTCAAGGGCGGCTCGGCGGAGGCGGAATTCTCCGGCACCGAGGGCATCACGTCGTTCGGTGGCTCGCTGTCGCTGGGCTTTGACGAGTGGCTCAAGGGCACGATCACGATCACGCCAGGCTCGACGTGGGACTCGGTCAGCGGCAACGCGACCCTCATCGCCGAGCAGCCCAAGACGTATGCGCCGATCGAGATCAAGCAGGGCAGCTCGCTGGCGGTCGATTTCTCAGCCAACACGGTCACGGAATACCGTGGCAACATCGAGGTCGGCTACGAGGACTGGCTCAAGGGCAACCTGAACTTCAAGGCGGCCAGCCTCGAGACCATCTCGGGCAGCGGCTCGCTCGAAGTGATCACCGACCATCCGATCGCGGGACCGCTCTCGATCCTGCAGGGCAGCTACGTGCGCGTGAACGTCGAGAACTCCGACCTCAAGGACTTCGGCGGCACGGCGAAGATCGGCGTGGACGGCTGGGGCAAGGGCGAGCTCACCATCAACGATGGCTCGACGACGAAGAGCGTCAGCGGCTCGGGCAAGGTCGAGCTCACGGAGCCCAAGAAGTTCGGCGAGCACGTCACGATCAAGCACGCCATGCTCGGCGCCGAGGTCACGGACAACAAGATCACGAGCATCTACGGCGAGGCCACGGCGGAGATCAAGGACTTCGGCGAAGGCTGGATCAAGATCGACAAGGCCACCACGCTCGAACCACCGAGCTTCACCGGCCAGGCGGGGCTCAAGCTCACCACGCCCAAGAAGATTGGCACGTTCGCAGAGTTGTCGGGCGGCGAGATCATCGCCAACTTCGAAGCCAACGCACTCAAGGACTTCGGCGGTTCGGTCGACATCAAGGTGATCGGCTGGGGCAAGGGCAACGTCACCATCGACCAAGGCTCGACGCTCGAAAGCATCACCGGCTCGGGCAGCGTCGAACTGACCGAACCGAAAGAGCTCGCCGGCGGCAAGGTCAAGATCACCGGCGGCAAGGTCACGGCGCGCGTCGAGAAATCGAAGCTCACGCAATTGGCGGGCAGCATCGAAGCCGAGCTCGCCGGCATCGCGAAGGGCAAGGTGTCGGGCTCGCTCGACGTCGAAAAGGAGCTGTTCAGCGGCTCGGGCGAACTGACGCAAATCAAGCCGTGGGAGGCCGGCCCCGTGAAGATCGAGAAAGCTAAGCTCTCGGCCACCATCACCGAGAACAAGCTGACGGGTGCCTCGGGCGAGGGGGCGATCGACGCTGGCAAGTTCGGCAAGGGCACCTTCAAGGTCAACTACGAGGACATCGGCGGCAAGGCGCTTTTCTATGGCTCGGGCGAAATCTCGTTCAAGCCGCACGATCGCGTCGAGGGCCTGCTGAAGGTCAACTTTAGCCGCGAGCAGAAGTTCACCGGCGAGGGCGAACTGACGGTCAAGATCAGCGACAAGATCACCGGCAAGGTCGGCGCCGCGCTCGATGAGGAGGGCCACGTCAAGCTCAAGGGTTCGGTCACGATCCCGGGGCCGTTCGAGTTGTTCAAGCCGGAGCCGTACAAGAAGGACATCAAGCTGCTGGACCTGTCGTTCATGGTGTATTCGCCGCCGACGGTGTCGGTGAAGGTCGGCGCGGGGCTCGGCATCGAGGCCGGCATCAACCCGCTGACGATCTCGAACATCGTGATCAGCGGCGAAGTCGATCTGATGGAGCCGTCGTTCGCGTCGATGAGCGTCACCGGCCACATGGCGTCGGCGGCGTACGTGGACCTGAACGCCTACATCGAGGGCTCGGTGCAGGTATCGGCGGCCGTGGTTGCGGTCCAGGCCGGCCTGCGGGCGTCACTCAACCTGCACCTCGAAGCGGCGCTGTCGGCGGACCCGACCATCACGGTCGATCGCAACGGCCTGCGCTTCGACATGCCGGTCGATGCGCGACTGTCGGCGGCGCTGAACCTGATCCTGACGTTCTTTGCCAAGGTGCGCGTCGGCCTCGACCTCGGCTTCTTCAGCATCATGAAGACGGTGTGGCAGTACGAGAAGTCGCCGGACCCGCTGCGGCTGGCCGAGATGGCCATCGGAGCCAAGGGCCGCGTCCAGGCCGGCTCGGGCGGCTTCACTGCGAGCTTCAGCCCGGAGTACACGCCCCCGGACCTGTCGCTCGACAGCTTGAAGCGGGCGATCGGCCTGTAGTTTCGCGACGTACCCGCACGCTGGCCGAGGGTCTCGCGGATCTTGGCTACGGGTCGGGGTGGTCGGACTAGGGGCGACGTCGAGGCTACAAGCAGGGCTGAACGACGCGCAGGTCGTCGATGAAGACGCCCTTGCCCGTATTGAGTTGCGCCGTCTTCGTGGCGAACGACAACTGCACCTGCAGCGACTTGCCCGCGTACGGTGCCAGGTCGAACGTGATCGGCAGCCACACCTTGGTGGCCGCGCCCGGGCTCGACTTCGTCCACGCCTTGACCGGCGCCCCGCCATCCTGGACCACGAACACGTACAGGTCGTCGTTGCCGCCCTCCGGTGCCATCTCGCCGTCGAACCACAACCACAGCTTCAACTCTACGGGGCCCGCCGCGGGGATCGCGATGCTGGGTGTCGTTGCACTCCCGTTCGAGACGCCGAAGTCGAAGTTCACCTTGGTCGGGTCGCCGTAGTACAGCGCTCCCTGGCCCGACTTGGCCAGCGCCGACGCGGGCCACAGTTGCCAGCCCTTCGACGGACCGGCACTGTTGGCCATCGACATGCCCTTGGGGTCGGAGCCCTCGAAGTCGTGGGTCCACACCGGCGTGCCACCCGGCGCACACACCCCGCACGCCGGGTTGGCCTTGCCCGGCGTCCCTTCGTCGCTGCCTGCCCCGTACTTGCCCACGCCCGCGCACCAGCCCATGGCCAGATCGTTGTCGGCGGCGCTCGCCCATGCCGCATCGAGGCTCGTCGACTTGCCGACAGGGACCGTGAAGCCGATGTCCTTGCAGTTCGGCGGCGGTTGCGGCAGGTCGCAGGCGAGGCCCTTGGGCTCGTACGCGACCTTGTCGATGACGGCGCCGTTCCACTCGACCACGATCTCGTCCTTGCTGCCGTTGTTCAGCGAGAACCCGGTCGGCTTGCCCGGCTCGGCCCAGCCGAAGACGGCCTCGACCCCGCCGTTGGTCGCCGTGTTCGCACTCGCGGCCAGCGTCATCCGCGCCCCGGGCAGCAGCCGCAGCAAGCCGGGCGCCGTGATACGAACCTTGTCCTTGCCGGCGTCGCGCAGCACGAAGCCGCGCAGATCGACCACCAGTGCCGTGGGGTTGAAAAGTTCGAGCCACTCGCCTACCTGGTCCGCCACGTCGTTGGGGTTCGCCATGAACTCGACCACGATCGCCGACCCGACCGGAACCGGCAGTTCTGCGTCGCAACCCGGGGAGCATCCGTCGCCCGGGACCGTGTTGGCGTCGTCGCAGGCCTCAAGCGCGTCGAGCTTGCCGTTGCCGCAGTTGGGGCTGTCGCACGCGTCGCCCCAGGTGTCGCCGTCCTTGTCGGGCTGAGCCAGGCCGAGCTTGGTGTCTGTGAGCGGGTTGGGAAAGTACAAACAGTTGTCGCACGCGTCGCCGACAGCATCGCCGTCCGTTTCTCCCTGCAGAGGGTCCGCGACGCCCGGGCACACATCGCAGCCGTCGCCGTAGCCGTCGCTGTCCACGTCCTTCTGGTCGGGATTGGACAGGAGCGGGCAATTGTCCTTTCCATTCAGCGCGCCATCGGCGTCGGCGTCGGGCGCGACTGTCGTACACGGCGGGTTCGTCTGGCTCGGTGAACCGTTGTTGCCGCCCACGGCACCGGGGTACGTCGCCGTGCTGTAGCACCAGCTCCACGCCATGTCGTTGGCCCACCATTTCGCGCGCGCCGGATCGAGCCGCAGCGAGGCGCCCACCTTGACCGGCGGCGTCTGTGCGCTCAGTGGCGCGGGCGGCGTGCCGTAGGCCACCTTGTCAGCAACGACGCTGCCGAGGCGAATTGCCAGCACGTCGCCCTTGTCGTCGAGCCCGAGCGACGGCCATTCGATCGCGGGCTTGACGCCGACTGCGGTCGAACCCTGCCCGCCCAGGACGACGTAGCCACCGGGCAACACCATGACGGTGCTCTTCGCGTCGATCGTGAAGGAGCCCTGCTTCGGGGCCTCGACCTTCCACCCCGCCAGCGCGACGGCGACGCTGCCGGGATTGTACAGTTCGATCCAGTCGCACACGTCTTTCGACGGGCAGCCATTCGGCGCCGCCGCGATCTCCGTGATGACCAGTGCGCCGGCCACCACGGGCACTTTCTTGCACTGGGCCGTACAACCGTCGCCATCGTCGGTATTCTCGTCGTCGCACTGCTCGCCGAGGTCGCCCTCCTTGTCGCCGCACGTCGCCCCGTCGCACGCGTCGCCCACGCCGTCGCCGTCGCTGTCGACCTGATCGGCGTTCGCCTTGGCGCAATTGTCGCAGGCGTCGCCGACGGTGTCGATGTCGAGGTCGAACTGGTCCTGGTTGGGGATCATCGGGCAGTTGTCGTCGGGGTCGGGCACACCGTCCTTGTCGGTGTCGGGTGGCGCCGGGCACGCTGGGTTCGTCTCGCCGGGCGTACCGAAGTCGCCGGCCAGCATCGCGGTCGTGGCGTAGCACCAGTGCTCGGGAATGTCGTTGGCGGTGTAGTTGGACTGCGTCGCATCCAGCGAAAGTGCGTGGCCCTTCGTCGACGCCATCCCCCACGTCTGGTTCCACTGCACGCGGTCGATCTCGACGGTCTGGGTCGTCGCGCCCGACTTGAACTTGGCAAGGATCGCGATCTGGTCCGTGAAGTTGCCCAATTTCATTCCGTCGTATTGGTAGTTGGGCTTGTAGCCGCCGTTCTCATCGGGATTGCCGTTGCGGCCGAACACGATCGACTTGCCCTTCTCGAGCGTCAGCGGCTCGCAGTGGTTGACGGTGAATGCTTCGCCTTTCTCGTCCGTGAACTGCACGCCGTTGAGGTTGATCGTCTTCGTCGAGGCGTTCTTGACCTCGAACCACTCGCCGCTGTCTTCATCAACGCTCGCGGCCGGCACCACCATGAGTTCAGTGATGACGAGATCGCCTTTGGCGATGACCTGGCTGAACGGCGGCGTCGCCGGCTTGATGCAGGGGGTCGCGCACGTGCCGTCGGCCTGTTCGGCAAACCCAGGGTCACACGTGCACTTGGCCTTGCCTGCAACCACGCTGCACACCGACTTGTTGGCGCTCGTGCAGACATCGTCTTTGCAGGGGTTGCTGACTTCGGGTACATCAACGCTGTCGCCGGGGGCGTCGGTTGCGGCGTCGGTTGCGGCGTCGGCAGCGGCAGGCGGCACGTCGGCAACGGTCGCGTCGCTCGGATCGCCATCGACAGGTTCGGTCTGTGTGCCGTCGTCCGCGTCGGCGTCATCGAGGCCGCCCGTGTCGGCAGCGGCATCGACTTCTGCGCCGAGGTCAGGCTTGGCGAGGGCGGTGTCGATGCCCGACCGCGCGGTGTCGAGGCCACCGAAAAACGGGCCGGTCGTCGTGGCAGGAGGCGGCGCCGTCGTGCACGCTCCGAGGCAAACCACCGCCAGCCCTGCCAGCACTGCGAGCACGAACCGCAGCCCACAGGCGCGCGACGATCGAAACGGAAGCAGGTGACGAGCAGTCATGCGCTGCAACGTAGTCTCTGTCCGCTGCGCTTTCAACTTTGCGAGCGTCCGTCGCGCCGCACGCTTCGACCGACGCACATCACGGCTTGTAGACCTGCGACTTGGCCATGAGCGACTTCACCGACGGCGTCAGCGCCTTGTCCTGCGTCTGCAGCGAGATCTCGACCTGCAGCAGTTGCCCCAACAGCGCGGGCTTGCCGGCCGGCGTCTTGATGGCGGACAGATCGATCGGGAACGTCTTGGGCGGGAACGCCGCGTCTTCGGTCAACCACGGCGTGTTCTCCAACGCGGCGGCGGTGTCGGCGGCCCGATAGCGCACGCCCAGCGAGGTGCCGATGGGGGTCTCGCCATCGACCGCGAGCGAGGTCCACATCACCGGCGATTTGCCTTGCTGCACCGGGTTCGCAACTTGCTTGCCGAAGAATACCGCCGAGTATTGGCCCTTCGGCGCGGTGAAGTAGTTCAGGGTGTAGCCCGTCATGTCCGAATAGGTGTAGGGCGAGGCGAGCACGCCGTAGGTGCCGATGATCTGGCCCGTCTTGGGGTCGATCTTCGTCGCGTTGCCGCTGTTCTGGTTCACCGTCCACACGAACCCGTCGAAGTCGAGCGCGATGCCGACCGGGAACTTGCCGGCGGGCATGCCAGGTGGGGTCTGGTTGCCGTACATGAAGTTGGCTTCCTTCACCGCGGTCGCCGAGTTGATCTTCGCCACGGCCGACATCGAATCGCACGCCACATAGGTGTAGCCGTCGTTGGACGTCGCCACGCCGCGCCCGCCGCTGCAGCCGAGCGCGACCGTGGTCCACTGGTTCTTGGACGGCGTGTAGCGACTCGCGGTGCCACCGGACGCGACCCACAGGTTCCCGTACTTGTCTACGTTCAGGCCATAGGCACCGGAGGGGTACGGAAATTTGTTCACCTGCTTCGTCACCGGGTCTACGCTGATCAACTGCCCGCAGCCCGCGCCCTGGGCCCAGATCGTGCCCTTCTGGTCGATCGTGAGGCCGTACGGATGGCAGCCGATGTTGATGGTATCGACCGTCTGGCCGGTGTCGGGGTGGAGGCGTCGCAGGTTGTGCGAGTTCCAGAAGCCGATCCAGACGTGGTTGTCCTTGTCGACCGCAGCCCCGCGCGCAACCGTGGCGCCGTCGGGATTCACGATGAACTTGATGCACTCGTCGTCCGCCACCATCGACGCCTGCTGCTGAATGCCGCCAGCCGGGACCGACGTCTCGATGATGCCGTTGTTGTTCTTGTCGATGCAGTACTTCTTCTCGGCCATGATCTTCGCGACCGACCCGTTGCCGCGACAACCCACCCACACGTTGCCAAGCAGATCGACCGACGTGCGCGATGGATCGATGCAGGCCATGTTCTGGCCAGTTGTCGGCGACGTCCAGTTCGTCAAGCTGAAGCGGCCGACCTCGATACCGGTCTTGCAGTCGATCTTCGAAACCGAGTTCTGCGGCGAATTCGCAATCCAGATGTACTTGAGGTTGATGCTGATCTGGCTCGGGTCGAGCACGATCTCGCCGTCGGCGTTGAGGCCTACGCCGTTCGCATTCTCGCTGTTCAGGTCGAAGGGTGCGGCCGTCCCTTTGCCGACGTTCTGCTGGGTGCAGGTCAAGTCGCAGGTGCCGCACGTCGACTTCACGCCCTCGTCCACCTGACTGTCGCAGTCGTTGTCCTTGCCGTCGCACTTCTCGATCTCGGGCAGCACGTCGCCGGTGCACTCGCCCCAGAAGCCGTCCTTGCAGAGTTGCAGGCCGGCGGCGCAGATGCCCTTGCCGACCATGGCGGTGTCGCCCGTGTAGCACGCCGCCGACTTGCCCTTGCATGGGCAGCCGGGGCTGTTGCCCTTCGTGCAATCCGGGCAGGCCTGATCGAAGTACGGGTTGTAATCGTCGCAGTCGGAGCCGAGCGGGCAGCCCTTGCCGTAGCCGTCGCCGTCTTCGTCGATGCACTGCGTGCCTTTCGTGTCCACGCCGCCAGCGGTGTCGGCCTTGGCGTCGCTGCCGCCGGTCGATCCGCCCGAGTCTGCCTTGGCGTCCGTGCCACCCGCAGGCGTGCCGCCGTCGATTGCTGCCCCTGTTTCTGCAGACTTGGTGGTGTCTCCGGAGCCGTTCTGGCCCGCGTCGGAACCGGTTGCCGTGCCGTCTTCACCTGGCGCCGCGTCTTCAGCTGCCACCGCATCTTCACCCGCCGCCGCATCTTCGCCCGCCGCCGCGCCGTCTTCACTCGCAGCCTCAACGTCGGCTTCCGTCGTCGGAGTGCCGGCGCCGGTGTCCTTGCCTGCCGTCGCATCGGACTTCACCGTCCCGCTCGCTCCGGTCGGCGGCAGCCCCCACGGTCCGGCTGTCGAGGCGCTCGGGTTCTCCGGCTGGTTGGAGCAGGCCAACGCGAAGAACGCGATGGCAGTGACTAGCCACGACATTGCAAGATCCAAGCGCAGCGACCCGATGCAGCCCGTACCCATGGCGACCCTCCACAGGGTCACACCGCGCTTCGCGTGCACGACCCCGTCGTGTGACGATAGCCCCGGTGCCCGCCGCGCGCAAGCACGGAATCGCCGTCGACGACAGCGGACACGGCCTGCTCTCCCCAGCGCGGCCACCCCAAACCAATCTTCACAAACAGCGCTCGTCTCCCAGGTCTGCCGCCTTGGGCCCGTCTGCGTCGTGGTCGCGGCGGCGTTGGTGGTCAACCTGCCTAAGCACGTCTTCGCCTCAATCCCTTGCTCCGCCTCGCATCTGGACCCAATTCGGCGTCCCGGGAAGGTCGTGGGGTGGTGGATTTGGGGTCTCCGGGCACCTTGCCCCGGCGGGCCGGCTACGCTACGGTCGCTGTTGCGATGACGAGAAACGTAGCCCTCCTTGCCTGCACCGTCGCCGTCGCGTCGGCTTGCGGCGGGGCTGTGTCGGCCGGCGGCGGCGCGTCGTATCCGCAGGTTCCTTACGAAGAGGCGCAGCGCGGCAGCGACGACGGGGCTCCTGGCGATTTCGCGGCGACGATGACCGTGGATTCCGCCCCCGCACCGGTCCCCACGGCCGCGCGCGCGCCGACCGCCACGCCCCGCAAGCACGGGACCAAGGCGATGGGCGGTTTGAGCCAGGCGGCGATGACTGGCCAGCGGCAGGACTACGCGTCCGGACCGCGCGGGGGGCCCCTGCTCAACGAGCCGATGGTCGTCTACCTCGGCTGGCTGCGCCTGCGGGTCAAGCGCGTCATCGAAGCGGTCGATGCCATTACGGCGCTCGCCCAAAGCCGGGGCGGCTACGTGCAGTCGATGACGCCGCAAGCGATCGTCGTCCGCGTGCCGGGTGCCGACTTCGATGCGGCGATGCTGGCGTTTGCCGGCGTGGGTGAGGTCGTCGATCGGCGGGTCAAGGCGCTCGACGTCACGAAACAGTACACGGATCTTGAAGCCCGGCTACAGGTTGCCGTCGATGCGCGCGATCGGCTGCTCGCCCTGCTGAAGACCGTGCAGAACGTCGAGGAGCGACTGCAGATTCTCGAAGAGGTCAAGCGCCTCAGCGAGCACATCGAGACCGCGGAGTCCACCTTGGCGACGCTGCGCAACCTCGCAAATTTATACACGATTACGATCGAACTTGAGCCGGTGGTCGCCAACTACGGAGCTGCCGCGGTGCACCGGTCGCCGTTCCCTTGGATTCGCGGGCTGAGTCCGCACGCCGTGACGCTCGAGGAAGGCAAAGACGACGTGCAACTCGCGGCGCCGAAGGGTTTCGTGCTGTTCGAGAAGGACCACGTCTGGCGCGCCCAGGCCGCCGACACTTCGATGGTGCGGGTCGGTCGCGTCAAGAACGAGCCCCACGGCGACGCGGCCTTCTGGGTCGATGCGGTCCAGTTCGAACTCGACGGTCGCGACGAGGAGAAGGTGGACGACGGCAGCGCGGGCGCCGTGCGGTACCGCGTCTGGCGCAACAAGGAACTGAAGCCGCGCTACTGGTTGGTCGGCACCCTGGTCGTGGGCGACCGGCTGTACGTCGTCGAGGCGTTCCTGCCGAACGAAGCCGCGTGGCAGGCGCACCGCGACGGCATCAAGACCGCGCTCGCCTCGTTGCAAGGGAAGTAGAGCATGGCACGCGCCGCCTCCCACGCTCTGGCGCCGCCCGCCCGTGGCGACTTCGACCGTCGCAGCGGCGGGCCGATGGCGGCGTTGGCCTTCTTGGTCGCGTTGGCGCTCTGGGTCACGATCACACCGGCCAGCGCCCTGGCCACACCGCCGTCTAAGGTTCCGGCGCCTCCCGCGACCGGAGGGCAGGCGCGAGGCCCTGGCGCCGCCGCCACGGATCCGCAGCGACCGACCGGCGACCAGACCGCAACCGACCCGGCCGGGCTGCCGAAAGGGCCTGCCGCCCCTGCCGTCGTCGAGCGGCTGGCGGCCCTCCAGGCCTCCGTGACCCTGAAGGTCGTTCACCCGGATGCCGTGCGCGCCGCCGTGATCGCCAAGACCCGAGAACTTGGAGGCTTTCCGACGCTGGTCAGCGATGGGGAACTGCAGCTCAAGGTGCCGCCCACGGCCCTGCCCGCCATCCTCGAACACCTGTGCGCGGCGGGCATCGTGCTGGAGAAGTCGCTGAACCGGGCGGACCGAACCGAAGCGATCGCGCAACTCGACGCCAAGGTGCGGTCCAAGCACGAGATCTTCCAGCGATTGCGCAGCTTCATCGACGACTCCAACGTTTCGGCGACGCTGCGGATCGAGCGCAGCATGACGCAACTTGTCGGTGAGCTCGAAGCGCTGAAAGGGGAGGCCGAAGTCGAGCGCGAGAGTGTGCGTTGGGCCGTCGTGCGCACGGCCTTCCAGTTCCACCGCGAAGGCAGGCTGCGCTACGTGCGCTCGCCGTTCGAATGGCTCAACTCGGTCGAACTCGGCCGCTTCCTGGCAGGCTTCGATGCGCGGTGACGGACGGCGGATCTGGTGCGCCACCCTGGTCGCTGCGTCGATCGCCCCGCTGGCATGCAGCGGCCCGGCGCACGACATGGATGCACCGGCAGGCTTCGTGCGCTACGCCGACAAGGCGGGTGTCGCGCTCATCACGGCAGACGGCGTGCGGCTGCGGTCACGCGAGACGCGCAACTACCCAGCGGCCGACCTCGCGTTCTGGAAGGACGCGTTGGCCCGCCACCTCGCGGCGCGCGGCTACGCACCCAAGGCCGACCGGTGCTTCAAGACGAAGGCGGGCCTCGACGGCTGCTCGGCCGAGTTCGTCGTGCCGCACGGCGCCGAAGACTGGGTGCTGTCCGTGACGCTTTTCGTCGTCGGCGAACGCGTCGTCATCGTCGAGGCGGCCGGCCCGTTCGAACGCTGGGCCAAGGTCGAGGCCGGCGTCGCACAAGCGCTGGTGACGTTCGTGCCGGCACCTTGAAGGAGGCTGGCGGACCATGAGGATCGAACCCTTGCTGCGTTGCATGGAATCATGCAAAGTGTAGAGTGCTGCTCGGGCACGCAACTCAGTGGAGGGTTCATGAATCGGTGGACACAAGCGACAACTCTCGGCGAGGCCGCACGGGCGGCGGCAGCGCTGGCCGTCGCGCTGGCTGCGGTGGTCGCCGCACAGGTCGGCACTCCCGGCACCGCGCACG
>SHZF01000029.1 GCA_009692425.1 Myxococcales bacterium
AATCCTACAACGAATTCGCGTACACCCGCCATTGCCCGGCCTCGCGCCGCAAGATGATGGGCGCCGGGTTGTCCCGGTGGCGGCTGTACAGGAACACCTTGACGGTCTTCGAATTCCCGTCGATGGAGGTGGGGTCGCGGCGGGTCACCTTGAGGGTGAACGGCTCCGTCGAGACGATGTAGCTGGCGGCGCGCTGGCGAAAGTACTTCCAAGAATACAGACGCAGGTGCGTCAGGGCGTTGTCGTTGTCGCGGTTCAGTTCGACGTTGAGCTTTTGGTAGCAGTCGAAGCCTGCCGCCTCGTCGGTATAGTCGAGCGCGCACTTGAACGCCGCGCGCACCAGCCAGTCGGGCGTGCCGTTGGGAAAGGCCTTGATCGGGCCGATCCGCGAGACGCCGTCGTCCACCGGCTCGGGCGCGGGTGCGGCGGGCGGCGCGGCGGGGCTCGTGGGGGCAGCTTTCTTCGCCTTGGGCTTGGCGAGTCCGGTGGCGGCAGTTAGGCATGCAGCAGACAGGACAGCCACGGCTACGGCAAAGCGCGACAACGGGAGGCGGGGAGCGGGCATTGGATTCCTCCGGGCGCGGGCGGGCGGCCGCAGAATCGGCCGGGTGCGCGGGCGTCGCGTCGATGCTTCGTGCCACAAGCGTCGCAGCCGTGCAACGCTCGCCACGACGCCGCGGTTGGATTATGCTCGCGCGCCGCTGACACCCGTGGGTCGGCTGCAGTCACCAGATGACCACGCCCGACCTCGTCATCGACCTCGCCCGGCCCGCGGACCGCGATGCCGTCGTGCAACTGTTTGCCGAGGACCTCGCAGACTTGCGCCTGCCCGTCGACGCCGACGGCCTCGTCACCGTGTTCGACGCGCTCGTCGGCGACCCGCGGGCCGTCGTGCTCGTGGTGCGCGAGGGAGCCGATGGGACTGCGGTGGGCGTGCTGGTGGCGAACCGCGTGCCGTCGGTCAAGTTCTCCGGCTGGTCGATGTGGATCGAGGAACTCTACGTGGCCCGCGTCGCCCGGCAGCGCGGCATCGGGCGCCGCCTGGTCGTGCGGTTGCTCGAGATCGCTCGCGCCAACGACGTGCGCGGCATCGATCTCGAGGCTTACCACGGCAACGCACCGGCGGCGCTGCTCTACCGAAACCTCGGCTTTCGGCGACTGGGCCGCGAGCGGTTCTACTACCGTTTCGAGTGGGAGCGGGACGGCGAGGCGGAGCCGTGAGCGCAGGCGGGCGCCCCGACCAGAAGCTTCGATTGTTCGACCTGCTGTTGCAGGATGGCGTCGCGACGTTGCACCTCGACGCGCGGCGGCCGGGCGTGATCGTGCCCCCCCACCTGCGCAGCGACGAGTGGCTGGTGCTGAACTACTCGTACCGCTTCCACCTGGCGGATTTCACGTTTGACGACAAGGGTGTGCGGGCGTCGTTGTCGTTCCAGGGTCAGGCGTTCCCCTGCACCGTCCCATGGCCCGCCGTTTTCGCCATCACAAACAAGGACCGCACCGAAGGCCGCCTGTGGCGCGAGGACATGCCGGCGTCGGTGCGCGGGCGGCTTGGGGTCGCCGATGCGGCAGCCAGCGCGGACACGGGCGACGACGACCGCCGACCCGGTCCTCGCGTGAAGCAAGGGCGCAAGCCGCCAACTCCCCCGGCGTCTGCCACGAAGCGACCTGCGCGCGACCTGCTGGAGGGTGAACCGCGCGAGGCCCCGCAAGCGGCTGCCGCCCGCCTCGGCCTGCGGGTCCTCGACGGCGGCCAGCCCGGCAATGCCCCGCGCGCACCCCGCACGGCACCAGCGCAAGAGCCCATGCCGATGCGCGACAGTCCTCCGCACCGCACCGACCCGGCACCCGACGCGCCGCCGCCGCCAAAACCCGGCGGGCACCTGCGCCGCGTCAAGTAGCTGCGTCGGCCCAAATCCACCACCTTGGACCTTCCCGGGACGCCGAGATGGGTCCAGATGCTAGGCGGAGCAAGGGGTTGGGGCGAAGGCGCACGCGGGTACGTTGAGCACCCACGCCGCTCCGACAACGACGCAGATGGGCCCATATCGGCGGATCCGGGTCGGCCGCCGCTGCCATCGGCTCTGCCATCAGCATTGGCACGGCAACTGCCAGATCACGAACGCCACCGCCGCCAGCAACCACAGCGCGCCCAAGAAGGACAGCGTAGTGGCCAGTTGCTGGGGACCAAGGAGGTGTCTGGCTGGCGAGTGATACAGTCTCTGCCGAACGCCGTAGGCCAGCCGAGGTCCAAGCAACGCGCTGGCCAGACGTCGCAATTCGCCCGCGCAGCGCGCTCGCACCTGGCCGGCTGGCGCCAAGTCGCGCAGGAGCCTGGCACCGCTGGTTCCCCGCACCACGGTATGGCGGGGCAACCGCAGCAGATCGTGGCCCAGGTCCGCGGTGCCCTTGGCGTTGCCTGTCGCGGTCAGGTACCCCGCGGCGGCGATGGCGCGGCGATGGCGCGGCAGCCCGCCGGCACGCGGTATGCAGAAGTGATCGACCGGCGCGCCGACCATCTTCGCAAGTCGGCTTTTTGATTCGCGCAGCTGCCAGTCGACCGCTTCAGCGTCCAGTTCGCGCAGCAGGCAGTGGGTCATGGTGTGCGAGCCGATGGTGTGGCCGGCGCGGTGAAGTTCGGCGATCTGGTCGGCACTGAGGAACGAGTCGCGGCCGGCGATCTTCTCGTGAGACTCGGCATCCGGCGCGACGGCGATGTAGAAAACAGCCTTTGCGCCATACTGTTGCAGGACGGGCACAGCCAGCTCGAGGGCGCTGGTGTAGCCGTCGTCAAACGTCAGGATGACGCTGCGGCGGGCCATCGGCTCGCGACCCGATCGTGCCGCCAGCCACGCATCCAGATCGACAATCGGGATGCCGGCGCCGACCAATGCCGCGATCTGGCTTCGAAACTCCGCCTGCGTGACTACCCAGCCCTGCTCATCGTCGGCCGGCGCCGCGGAGTTGCCGATGGCGCGGTCGTCGACGACCAATCGGTGGTAACACAGAATCGCCGTACGCACGCTGGCATGACGCTCCTGTTGCCACCACCAGGCGAGCAGCGCCGCGGCGGCCAGCGGCAATGCCACTAAGGTGAGCCAGCCCAGCGCCGTTACCACCCGCTGTCCGTCGCCAAGTCGCTTATGGCGTCCATTTGCCCACCGATTGGCCGGCCAACCGCTTGCACAGGGCGATCAGCGACGCCGCCATCGCCAAAGCCAGGTAGCTGGCGGCGTGGGAGACCGTGTTGGCCCGGTCCCGCAGGAGCCAAGCGTGCAGCAGCGCCGCAGCCCACGCGGCCATGGCCACGCGCAGGGTGACCCGCGGCCAGCCCGGCTCACCGACCAGCGCGCCCGCGACCGCGGCCAGCCCTGGGCACCAGATCAGCCAGCGCGGCACTTTGTGGGCGAGGGTACGCGCCAGGTCTGCACCGTGCCCCGAGCGCAACAGCGTGCGAAGCAACCGTGGCAGCGATGCAAACGCCCGCGTGCAGATGCGTTCGCGCGCCCGCAGTTCTCCCCGCAGTGTGCTGCGAGTCGCCTCAAACGCCAGCGCGCGGTGCGCCAGAACCGTGCGCTTGTTGTCGGCAGCGGCCATCGCCGGCACCAGCAGGTCAGCGGTCTCCTCGCCGGCCAGCGGTGACCAGCAGCGCCGCAGCATGGCATGGCAGGCCCCGGAGACCGATGCCTGGTTGGCATGGTCGTCGGCAGTGCGAATCCAGCGCGCGTAACGGTTGTACAGCACGAAGGCCCTGCCGATTGCCGATTCGGGCCGATCCAGCTCGTAGCGCACGATGCCCGAGGCCGCGCCGATCGCTGGCTGCCGCAGCGCCGCCATCAACTCCGCGGCGGCGCTCAGGTCCCAGCGGGTCGTGGCATCGGTGAACAACAACACATCTGCCGGCGTGGCAGCGACCGCGCGATTCGTCGCCTCCGATTTGCCGCAGCGCTGAAGGTCGAGCACCTGGACGCGGTCGCTGCCGAAACTGCGGGCAATCGCCACCGTGGCGTCGGTGGAGCCATCGGACGCCACAAGCACCTGTAGTCGCGAGGGTTCCGGCCACTCCTGTGCCAACAGGTTGGCGATGCGGGCGGCGATTGTCACCGCGGCGTTGTGTGCGACCACCACCACCGTAGCGTGCGATCCGTCGGGCGCGGATCCGTCGGCAACGACCGGTGTCACTGGCAGCCAGCGCGAAATCAGCGGGTACCCCAGCGCCCAGAGCGCCCAGAGCAAGCAGACTGCGAGGGCGATGCTGGCCAAATCCATCGGGCTCTCTCGGAGTCATGTGCGCTGCTGCCGACAATGGGAGGTGGCTCCACCTGACCGCGCGCCCACGGCTCCGGCAGAAAACCCGGAGCAGGTCACAGGGTCGCCGGCGGGCGGTATCATGGCGAAATTCATGCGGGCGCGCAAGCGCAGCGGCGGCCGGCTCCGGTAGCGGCGAGACGCGCACGGTCGGCGCCGAGTACAACTGAATCGCGCGCGCGGAAAGTGCGCGGGATCTGCACAATGCGCGCATGACCCTGAGCGTGAACGACAGGCTGCCGGAATGCTGCGGGGCAGCGGGACAGCCCTGCGCGGGCGCCTGGCTGCAGGCCGGTCGTGCGTTCGGTGCGCGGGATGGGTGGCTGGCGAGCTTGGTCATGGAGCCCGTATGACTCACGACGCTGCACCCGACGCCGGGTCCAAGACCGCAAGCGCAGGCGCTGCCCGCTGGTGGCGCACGCTTGCGCCGCTGCACCCGCGCAGCCACGGCGCGCGCCTGTTACACGAGTCGCGCCAGCGCGCCTGGGGGCCGCTGCTGCCCACGTTGGCTCGGGCATGGGCGCAACGCGGCGGGGACCAGGTCAGCCAGGCCCGTCACGACGCCCTGCTCGCTCTCGGCGAGGCCCTCGACGCCGCGCCGGCCCCGCCGACGGCAGAACTGCTGGCTGGCCGGTTGTGGGCGGCAGGGCGCGAGGTCGCGGCGTTCCCGCCAGCCGATTGGGCCCTGCCCGGCGCGCAGCCGTGGGAGACCTGCGAGGCCCACAGCTTGCATTGGGTCGAGGCGCTCGCGGCCGTCGCGGCCTGGGGTGCCGACCTCGACGCCTCGACCCGAGCGTGCGCGCTCGCCGAGGCCGCGCTGACCGCGTGGCATCACGCCGCGCTGCGCCTTCCCGGCGCGTGGGAGCCGTGGGTGCGCGCCCGCCGCACGCTGGCCACGCTGCGCGGCGCCGCCCGCCTCGTCGCCGCCCACGCCCACGCTGGCGACCGCACGCGTGGGCTCGGTCGCGGTTTGCGCGACGCCCTTTTGGCGACGGCGGCGGCGGCAGCAGCCGACCTCGAGTGGATGCTCGAGACGCACCTCGACGGCAACCATCTGCTCACCGACCACATTGCGCTCGCGGCGGCAGAAGCCGTGTTCCGTTCCGGCGACGGGCACCTGCGGGCGGCGGTGGCGGAAGCGGAACGCCAGTTCCCTGGCGACGGCGGCCACGTCGAGGCGACGCCGATGTACCACGCCATGCTTCTCGACGACCTCCTGACGCTGCGGGCGCTCCGGCGCGATCACGGTCCCGCCGTGGCGCGACTCCAGGCGGTCTTGGTACGAGCGACCGCGTGGCTCGCCACGGTACGGCACCCCGATGGCCGACTGCCGTGCTTCGGCGATACCGACCCCGACGCCATGCCCGCCTTCGTGCTCGCGCACGCCGCAGTGACGCCGACGCGACCGCTGGGGCCCGAGCAGCAGCGCAGCGTATGGGCGGCGCGGCAGGGCCCGCACTTCGCGGTGTGTCACGTCGCACCGGCATTGTGGGAGCCCCAGCCCGGCCACGCGCACGCCGACCACCTCGATGTCGAGTGGAGTTGGCAGGATCGCCGCATCGTCAGCGGCGCCGGGCTCGCAGGTTACGACGGCGACCCGCGACGGGCGCTGAACCGCAGTGCGGCGAGCCATTCCGTGGTCGACGTGCCGGGCCGGCCCGCGCTCGAATTGTGGGCGACCTTTCGCGTGGGCGCCCGCGGGCGGGTGGCGGTCGTCGAACGCGGCCGCAGCGACGGCTGGCAGTGGGTGACGGCGCTGGCGTTCTGGCCCGGTGTGCCCTCGCTCGCTCACCTTCGCCTGGTGGCGCTGCACACGTCGGGAGCGCTGGCCGTTGCCGACCGGTTGGATGCGGGCGCGGCTCCCCCCGTTAGCGGGATGGGCCGACTGCGGCTGGCACCTGGCGTGCGCTGCACCGGCGCCCGCCACCTCGACACGCCGGCGGGGCCGCTGCAGGCCGACGCGACAACCGAACTGGAGGTCGCACCCGGCGTGCGGTTTCCGCGGCGGGCCGAGACGGAGGCTTCGGTCGAACTGCGCTATCGAGTCGTGTCGTCCGCTCCTGTCTGGGTGGTCCTCGGCGCGCGCGGTATGCCGACCTTGGCCCACGCACAGGCTGCGCTCGATGGCCCGTGGCAGGGGCTGGTGGCGGGGGCGAGGCGGTAGCTCGGATGCAACGCAGCTTGTCGCAGGGGTGCGCTAGCTGCGGGACGGCGCGGGCCGGTACGCCAAGGCTATGCTTTCAAGAATGAGAAGTTGTCTCAGTTCCGTCCAGACGGCATCGACGTCTGGCGAGGTTGGCCGCACTACCTCCGGAGCAGTTGCGCGCGGACCAGGATCCACCGGCCAACCTTCCACGGCCGCCGAATTCGGATGCAGTTCTAGGCGACTAGGTGGTTGGCGGTGAAGGCCATCAAAAGGTACGTCGAACCGCCAACCGACGACGGCAACGACGAAATGCGCCGAAGGCGGCGGATCGGGACGGATCGGTTGGCTGGCGCCCGACGGGAGCCTCCGCTACCCTCCTGCCGCCGTGCGTCGCCCGCCGCGCCGCGAGACCCGCCCGATGTGGACCCTGCTCCGCCCCATCAGCCTGCGCCGCCTCGCCGAGCACCGTCTGCGCAGCGCCATGACCGCGGTCGGCATCGCGCTCGGTGTGGCCGTCCTCATCGCCGTGTCCACCGTCAATCGCAGCATCGCGGGCTCGTTTTCGGACACGATCGAGCGCATCAGCGGCAAGGTCCACGTCGAGGTCAAAGGCGGCGACACCGGTCTCGACGAGGCGCTGCTCGACAAGGTGCTGGCCGTGCCGGGCGTCCGCTTCGCTACGCCGGTCGTCGAGCGCACGCTGGACCTGGCCGACGAACCCGGCGCGATGGTGGGGCTGCTCGGCGTCAATTTTACTGAAGACCCCCAAGCACTCAAGCACTTGTACGACCTCGATGCCGCGCACCTGAAGCGCGAGGACGGCAAGGATCAGGGTGCCATCAAGACGGATTTCGGCGACGATCCGCTCGCGCTGCTCGACAGCCCGCATCAGTTGGTGGTGACCTCGGCTTTCGCGGAAAAGCACGGCAAGAAGAAGGGTGACCCGGTCGACCTGATGACCCCGGACGGCCGCCAGACGTTTACGATCCGCTCGATCGTCGAAGCCCAGGGGCCGATGAAGGCGTTCGGCGGCAGCCTCGCGATCCTTGACTACATGGACGCCCAGGAAGTATTTGGCCTCGGCCACCGTGTGGACCGTTTCGACGTCGCGGTGGCCGACCCGCAGACGCCAGGCCGCATCGATGCCGTGAGCGCGGCGCTCAAGGCCGCCCTGGGAGGCAAGTACGACGTCGAGCGGCCGGCGCGGCGCCAGGAGCGGCAGGAGCACCTGTTGCGCAGTTTTCGCCTGGCGCTGGCCATCGGCGCCGGCATCGCTCTCATCGTCGGCATGTTCCTCATTTACCACACGCTGTCGATTTCGGTGGCCCAGCGCCGCCACGAGATCGGCATCCTGCGGGCGACCGGGGCGACGCGCAGCCAGATCGTGCAGCTTTTCACGTTCGAAGGAGCCCTGTTCGGCCTCGTCGGCAGCCTGTTGGGCGTGGGTCTGGGAGCGCTGATGGCGCGCGGCATGCTGCGGCAGTCGGCCGCCAGCATCAGCGAAGTGTACGTGCGGGTCCACATCGACGACGTCCACCTCGAGCCGGGGCTGGTCGGGGCCGGGCTCGCGCTCGGCGTGGTGTGTTCTGCGCTGGCGGCGCTGGTGCCGGCGTGGCGCGCGAGTCGGCTGTCGCCCGTCGAGACCATCCGCACGGTTTCGCTGGACTTGCACCCGCCGCCTGGCCTGGCGTGGGGTCTGGGTGAGTGGGCTGGCGTCGCGATCATCGCGGTGTCACCGGCTGTGGCGCGCCTGCCGACGGTCGACGGTTTCCCCTACTTCGGGCTCGGCGCGATGTTCTGCGTGGTGCTCGGCGCGACCCTGCTGACGCGCTGGTGCGTCGTCGCGTCGCACAAGGTGCTCGGTCCGCTGGCCACGCGGCTGTTTGGCATCGAGGGGCGGCTCGCCGCCGACAACGTCTCGCGCTCGGCGGGCAAGGGCGCGGTCACAGCGGCATCCTTGATGGTGGGCCTGTCGATGGTGACGGGTAGTTCCATCATGGTCCACAGCTTTCTGGCGAGCATGGACACCTGGATTGCCCAGTCGATCCCCGCCGACCTGTTCGTGACCGCGGGGGCCAAGCTCGGCGGCATCCAGAACCAGCCCCTGCGCCCCGAGCTGGCCAATGACATCGCGCAACTGCCCGGCGTGGTCGGCGTGGACCGGATTCGCCTGCGCAACGTCGATTTTCGCCACACGCGCATCCTGCTGCTGAGCCTCGACGTGCGCATCCGCTTCCAGCACCAGACCGACTGGCCGATGACGCGCTGGGTCGGTGACCGCAAGACCGTGATCGCGCGCATGCAGCACGGCGAAGGGGTCATCGTCGCCGAGACGCTGTCGCACAAGTTCGGCCTGCATCCGGGCGACACGCTCGAACTCGCCAGCGCCGACGGCAAGCTGCAACTGCCCATCCTGGCAGCGATCACCGACTATTCGAGCGACCAGGGCGCCGTGTTCATGGACCGCGCGTTCTACATGCGCCACTGGCATGACGACCTCGTCGATACCTTCGAGCCGTACCTGGTGCCAGGAACCGACGCCAACCAGGTGCGCAACGAAATCCTGCGGCGCTGGGGTGCGAAGTACCGGCTTTTCGTGCTGACGAACCAGGAGTTTCGCGACGAGATCGGGCGCATGATCGATCGGCTTTTCTCGGTGACCCGCGCGCTCGAAGGCGTCACGCTGCTCATCAGCCTGCTGTCGGTCGTCAACACGCTGCTGACGGCGCTGCTCGACCGGATGCGCGAGATCGGCGTGCTGCGCGCGATCGGCTTGCTGCGGGGCCAACTTGCCAAGGTGATCCTCATCGAGTCGCTGTGCCTGGCGCTGGTCGGCTGCGCGCTCGGCGTCGTCGTCGGCATCGTCAACGGCTGGTACATCGTCACGGTGGTGAATCGGCAGGACACGGGCTGGGTCGTGCCGATGCAGGTGCCCGGAGGCACGGTGGCCCTGTACGCGCTGGCGTTGGTGGTCATCGGCGTGGTCGCGGCGGCGTACCCGGCGCGGGTGGCGGGGCGGCTCAAGGTGGTCGACGCGCTGGGCTACGAGTAGGGGCCAGGGCTTGGCGGCCATCGCTCCAGACGCCAAGGCGATGCGTGGCGTTCAGGCCCGAGGGCGCCGCCGCAAGCGCCCCACCAACCCCACCTCCACCTCCGCCGCCACCATCTCCCACGCCGGCCGCGGCAATCCCCGCTCATCGGCCACCTGCCACAAGGACGTCATGCGGACGCCATCCAGCCCGCACGGCGTGATGGCGGCAAAGCCTTCCAAATGCGGGCACACGTTGAGTGCGAGCCCGTGCAGCGTCCACCCATTGCGCACGCCCACGCCGATGCTCGCGAGCTTCGTGCGCTCGTCGAGCCAGACGCCTGCGAAGCCGGGCCGCACCACCGTCTCGATGCCACACGCCGCGCACGCCTGCTGGATCGCCGCTTCGAGCAACCGCGCATAGCCGGGCAGGTCGCCGAGCGGCCCGCGCCCGACCGGACCTTCGAGTTGGGCGAGCTGGACCACGGGATAGACCACGAGTTGGCCCGGCGCGTGGTAGGTGACCGAGCCGCCGCGGGCGATGTCCCACACTTCGACGGGCACCGGTTCGGCGTGACCGGGCAGGTCGAGCGTGCGCGCATGGACGGACGCCGCACCGCCCTTGCGTCCCAACGTGATCACGGGCGGGTGTTCGACGAACACGATCACATCGGGTGCCGACTTCGGCCTTTGCGCCAGCGTGTCGAGCAAGGCCAGCGCATCGGCGTACGGGCACAGCCAGCGCTCGCCATGCCGGAGGGTGCCCGGTCGCAGGGTGCCGGGCCGCGGCGGGAACGGGCGGGCGGCGACGAGGTTCAGATGCCGCCACCGCGGCGCAGCGCGTCGAGCGAGGTGTACGGCAACAGGCCCGTGGACGCGAACGCCCGCTTGAGCGGCACGGCGCCGTGGCCACCGGAGCGTGGGCCACCCACGGGCGCATCGTCGCGCAAGGCAGACGCGTGGTCGGTCAGTTCGAGCACCTGCGGCAAGATGCGGCGACGGGCCGACAGCACCTGGCGATGCTTGTACTCGGCATAGGACGCGCGCCCCTCAGTGGCCTGCTCGAAGCTCGCGAGGTCCATCACCTGGACTTCATAGGGGAAAAAGAACTGAATTTCGGGGTCCACGCCGTGCAGCGTCAACGACTCCAGCATCTCGTCGAGCGCGCGGCCGTCCAAGTGCTTGCGTGCTACCGCGTGCGCCGCCACCAGTCGCTCGTTCAGCGGATTCGGAATGCGGATCATTTGCCGGCAGGTGAATTGGATGGAGCGGTATTTGTCCGACGAATACGGGTTCCAGTCGACCTGCGCGTCGCCGAGTGGCTTGATGTCGAATGCCGCGATGGCCTGGACCGTCTCTGTCTCGTCCGCCTCACCGTGTTGGAACCGGACGAGGCAATCGCGCACGTGCCCGTCGTAGGCCTCAAGATCGACGAGCGTGTTGCGCGAACGCGTCGGCTTGATGTTCGGGTACATGATCGTGTGCTCTTCGCGCAGGGCCCGGATCGCGAAGAGAGCGTCCACGGGGCGCTCGACGATGATGCGCACGCCGATGTGGTCGAACAGGTCGTACGCGACGTTTTCCTGTTTTTGCAGGAGCTTGAGGACGACCGAGCGCATCGGCTTGGTCTCCTTGACCTCGAATCGGACCAACGGAACCACGAAGCTCTCGCCGTGCAGCACCTGCGAGCCGTCGTCGAGCGTGCGGACCTGCGCCACGAAGCGGTCGAGGATGCGCGCGCGAATCTCGCGGTAGAAGTTGTTCTGGAAGTAGTTGGCCGCGTGCGCGCTCGTGTGCATCACCCGCAGGATCGCGCACGCCCACGCTCGGCGCAGGTCGTCGGCGGGCCCGATGGCCGTCACGCCCACAGGCTGCCACGGTCCCGATTCGTGCGCAGTGCCAGAGTCGGCGCCGAAATCGCCTGCCGCCATGCGCACGAGGTCGAGGATCGGCAGGACGTCGAATTCGGCCGGCACGTCGAGGCCGGGAATGCCGGGCAGCAACACGCCGCGCAGGAAGCCGATGGCCTCGGCCCGGATGCGCTCCGCCTCATCTGCGTGGGCAGGGTTCTCGAGGTCGTAGCCGTAGCGCTGCAGGAAGCGGTTGGCCCCTTCGCTCCCGCGCTGGCCGAGGCGCAAGTGCGAGAGGTCGATGGCGGAGCGGCCACCGATGATGGTGTGCATCGTCTCCCACGAAAACACGAACCGCTGCAGCGGGGGCGGGAGCGGGCCCGGGCGCGGCGTCGTCAAGCGAGAGCACCTCCGCGTGGCAGTGTCGCAGTGTGCGGGGGCCGCGGCAAGTCGATCCTGCGGAGGGTCCATGGGCGTGGGTTGCCGCGCGCGCGCCACAGGGTCATCGCGGGTCCGCTACGCTTCTGCCGCCGTCGATGCCACGATCCCGGGGTCGGCCCCGAGGCTGCGGACGGCGTCACGCCAGATTTCGCCGGCGTCCGCACGAAACAGCAGCGCGAGGTCCGGCTCGGCGGGCAGCCAGGTGCCTTCGCGCACTTCGGACTCGAGTTGGCCCGCCGCCCACGACGCTCGCCCGAGATACAACGCGTAGCGCGACGGCCCCTTGCCGCGAGCGATGTCGCGCAGGATGTCCATCGACGACGACACCCGCAGCCCGGGCACGACGTCGGCCTGCGGGTCGTATTCCGGCGTGGTAGGCCCCACTTCGTACAGCACGAGGCCGGCTTGGGGCTGAACCGGTCCACCCAACCACACACTGCGCCCGTCGGCGAGCGCATGATGGATGCCGGCGAACTCGAGCAGCGCGGCGAGCGTCACCGGCGCCTGGCGGTTGACGACCACGCCGTAGCTGCCTTCCGGGCCGCTCTCGATGAGGAACACGACGCTGTGGCTGAAATTCGGGTCGTGCAGGCCGGGCACCGCGATCAGGATGCCGGGTGCGAGGCGCCCCGAAGAGGCCGACGACGATGCGGGTGCGGACGGAGTCACAGGACCTCGCGAGGCGGGCGACGGTGCCTCCCGTCTGCCTCCTCCATCCTCGCGCGCGCCTGCCGCGCTGGCAACGCGAATCAACCAAGGTGGCCATCACACGGGGCGCACGACGAGGTGGCCCGTCGCAGGATTCAACTCGTGCACGCGCACGGTCACCGCATCGCCCAAGCGCAACGTGTCGTCGTGCACGCTGACTTCGAGACCCAGCGCAGAGACGTAGGCGAGCCGGTGTCCGCGCGCCGGCAAGATGCGCACGACATCGGCTTGCAGCCGCGTGCCCACGCCGCGTTCGGCCAGCCACACGAGCTTGAAGCGCCGGTCGCCGTTGCGTTGCGCAGAGCGCCGGGCCTGCTGCCCCGCCTCGGCCCGCACCACACGCACACCCACCTCAGCAGCGGAATGCGGCAGTGGCAGCCCGCGCAGCGACGCGATGATCTGCCGGTGCGCCAGCAGGTCGAGGTAGCGTCGCAGCGGCGACGACGCCTGCACATAGGCTTCGACACCGAGCACGCCGTGCGGGGCCGGCTCCAACGCATAGCGCGCCGGGGCCAGCGTGCGGAATAGGGCATAGGCGTCGGCAGGCGTGGTGTAGACACCGGGCGGCAGCGGCGGGTCGTGGGGGCGGCCTTGCACGCGAAACGGCACCGGTGCGCGGCGGGCGGCACAGAAGCGGGCGGCGGCGAGGCCGGCCAGCACCATCGCTTCCGTGACGAAGCGGCGGCCCGGGCTCGTCTGGCTGGCCGCACGGATGTCCACGCGCTTGCCGCGCGGCGCCCGCACTTCGACGTCGGGCTTGTACAGCAGCCACGCACCGTTGCGGACACGGGCGCGCTCCGACGCGAGCCCGGCTGCACACAACCGGTTGGCAACCGAGGCGTCGACCGGCCCATCCGACAGGTCGGGCGCCGTGCGCAGGAGGGCGGCGTCGACGGCGTCGTAGCTCCAGGCAGCCTGCACGGCGATTTCGGCCTCCGCGACATCGGTCGCCACGACGTTGCCGTCGGCGTCGAGGTCGATCCGGAACACGAGCGCGGGCCGTGGTGCGCCGGGCACGAGCGACGCGTGGCCGCGCGCCAGCGGGTCCGGCAGCATCCCGACCACATGGCGGGGGTGATACAGCGTGGCGCCGCGCTCGAGTGCGGAGAGGTCAACCGGACCATCGACGGGTGTCCAGCAAGCCGGGCTGGCGATTGCCACCCAGAGCCGCCAGCCATCGCCGGCGGGCTCGATCCACACGGCGTCGTCAACCTCGTGGGGGTTTGCGCTGTCCACGCTGACAAACGGCAGGTCGAGCCGCGGCAGCCCGCCCGGCGGCAGGTCCGGTCGGGCGGTCGCAGCCGCGGCGTGAACGGCCGGGGCCAACTCCGCCAACAGCCCGGAGCGCGCAAGGTCGACGTCGTCCCACGCGTCCCACGCGCCCAGTTCGACGAGAAGCGTAGCGGCGTCGCGCCAGGGCACGGTGCGTTGGCTGCGCGCGGCCCGCAACACGTGATCGACCGCGAGGTCGCCGGGTTCCGGAGACAGCACGCACGCTTCGAGCCGTGTCACTAGGGCGGCGCGCGCGGCGGGCGACGGCGTACGGCCGGCACGCAGGTCTTCGACGACGCCCAGCCAAGGTGCTGCCGTGCGGGCCGCTTGCAGCGAGACGGCCCGATCTTGCTGGTAGCGCGCCCGGTCGGCCCCCCCGCGCCGCCACAGCGAGCCGCCTTCGAGCCAGAACGCGTCGTCGTGCTGGGCGACGGCAATGGCCACTTGGTCGCGCAGCGTGGGCGTATCGGCGCCCACGACGAGCGCGGCGAGCGCGCCAAGGCTCGCCAGTTCCGTCGGACCCTCGGGTGCTCCCAGCAGCGCCCAGGCCGTGTCGATGTCGGCAGCGGGCACCGCGGCCAGCGCGCCCATTCGCAGCGCGTCGACTTCGGCGAGATCCGCGGCCGGCGCCGTCAGCCGCAGGGCGATGGCGGATCGCTCGACTTTGGTCACCTGAGGCTGGCCCGTATCGTCGCGCCATTGCACGCGGACCGGCAAGCGCGGGCGCTCGCCCACCACGCGGCCGAGCCGCAGTGCGCCCTGGATGGCGACCAGCACCAGCGGCGCGGCAACGGCGTCAACCATGGCGATCCGGTGTACGGCTCCCTGGGGTTCGGGTCGCCGAAGGTTGCGCAACCGGGGCCACGCCAATCGCGTTGCACAGGGCGTGTACCAGGCTCGTCCAGCGCCGCACGGGCGCATCGTTGCGCGCGGCCTTCTCGACGGCGTGTGCCTGACCGACGATGGCGACGAAGCGGCGAGCGCGCGTCATTGCGGTGTACAGCAGGTTGCGCTGCAGCAGCATGTGGTGCTGGCCGTGCAACACGAGGACCACGGCGGGGTACTCGCTGCCCTGGGCCTTGTGCACCGTGACCGCATACGCCAATTGCAGGTTTTCGACATGGGCGATCGGGTAGTAGACTTCGCGGTCGCCGAAGCGCACGTGCACGGTGGCTTCGCTGTCGAGCAACCCCTGGGCGTTGGCGGCGCCGTCGGGCGTGCCGCTGGCGAGCCCGACCACCACGCCGATGTCGCCGTTGAACACGTCGAGGTCGTAGTCATTTCGAACCTGCAGCACCTTGTCGCCCGCGCGCAGTCCGGCCGCCACCGGGACGCCGTCCGGATTCAGCGCCGCGCGCAGCGCCTCGTTCAAGCTCTGCGTGCCCAGCGTGCCGCGGTGCATCGGCACGAGCACCTGCACGTCTTCGCGCGGGTCGAACCCAAAGCGGCGGGGCAGCCGCACCGTAACGATTTCGATGAGCGTCCGCACCACTTCGTCGGCGTCGTCGCGCGGCACGAGGTAGAAATCGCCCGCACCCGGCGCGGCGTTCAGGGGTGGCTGACCGCGGCGCACGCGGTGGGCGTTGTCGATGAGAATCGAGCCTTCGGCCTGGCGCCAGATGCGGTCTAGGCGCACGGCCGGCACCGCGCCCGACGTCAACAGGTCGTCGAGCACCGCGCCGGGACCCACCGACGGCAGTTGGTCCGCGTCGCCGACCAGCAGGAGCCGCGCGCCATCTTGCACGGCCAGGGCCAGCGCGGCGGCGAGCGGCGCTTCGAGCATCGACACCTCGTCGATGACGATCACATCGGCATCGAGCGGGCGTTCGGCGTTGCGGCGGAACAGTTGGGCTTCCGGGTCGAATTCCAGCAACCGGTGCACGGTCTTTGCCTCGCGCCCCGTTGCCTCGGCCAGCCGCCGCGCCGCCCGGCCGGTGGGCGCCGCCAGCACGACGCGGGCGTGGTCGGGCTCCAACGCCGCCAGCACGCCGCGCACGATGGTCGTCTTGCCGGTGCCCGGCCCTCCGGTGACGACGAGCAGCCCGCCTTGCAGCGTCGCAGCCACGGCATCGCGCTGGGTGCCCTCGAGGGCGAACCCGAGCGACTCCTCGGCCAGCGCCAGCCTCACCTCGACGCGCGCTTCGCTGGGCCGCGTGGTCGCCGCATCGAGCAACTGGGCCACGCGACGGGCCAGGGTCTCTTCGGCGGCGGCCAGGTCGGGCAGCGCCAGCCGGGTCGTCGCCGCGCCAGTCGGGTCGTCCGCCGGGTCGTCCACTTCGAGCCGTACCAGCCTTCCGCTCGCCAGCGCGGCTTCTATGGCGTCGCCGAGCGTGGCCGGATCGAGGTCCAGCACACTCGCGGCCCGTTCCCGCACCAATTCAGCCGGCGGCGCGGTGTGGCCGGATTGAGCAAGGTCCTTGGCGGCGTGCAGCAACCCCGCCAGCAGTCGTGCGGGCGCGTCCGCGGCCGTTCCTAGGCTGCGCGCCACCTGGTCGGCAGTCTTGAAGCCGAACCCGACCACCTCGTCGGCCAGCCGATGCGGGTTCTCGCGGACCTTGCGTACGGCATCGACGCCCCACTCCTTGAGCACCCGCTGCGCGAGAGCCGGGCCCAGGCCGAGGCCGAGCAGGAACAACAGCGCGTCTTCCAGCCCACCACGCTGCTGGATGGCATCGACGAGCCGGGCGCGCTTCTTGCGGGACAGCCCAGGCACCTGCGCGAGCACGTCGGGGTCCTCGCGCGCACGTTGCAGGGCGTCGGTCCCCAGCACTTCGACGACGCGCCCGGCCAGCACCGGCCCGATGCCCTCGATCTTCGCCGCGAGCAGGTACTGGATCACGCCGACGGCTGTCGCCGGCAGCACCGGCTGGCACGCATCGACGCGAAACTGGCGCCCCCACTTCGGGTCCACCTCGACCCAGCCGTAGACCTGGACGCATTCGCCGGGCTCGACACCCCACAGCGAACCCTTGATCGTCCACATCTGGCCGTCGGCCTCGTTGCGCAAGGTTGCGATGCCGAAGCCGCGCACGGCGTCGCGGTAGACGAACCTCTGCAGCACGCCGCGCAGGCCGAGGCGCCCCGCGGTTGGCGCCTGCGATCCTTCGACGGCCGGCGTGAGCGGTGCGGTGGTGGCCTCGGCATCGCGCTGTTCGGCCCGCGCGAACACCTGCATCAGATCAGGCGACGACCGCGCAACTCTGCCCGCAGGTCCAACGCCGGAACGCCCGGTTTGTGGTGCGCGGGTCATGCACGCCGCAGCATGGTGCCGCCCTGCGCGTACACGGGCCCCTACTCGGCAGGCGGCGTCGCGGTTGGCAACGCGGGCCACTGCAAGGTGACATCGACCTTCTGTCCCTTGCGCATCACCGACACGGTGCAGCCGGCGGGTGGGCTCGCCTGGAGCCCGCGGTCGAGTTGGTACGCGGCCGACAGGGGCCTTTCGCCCAACGAGACGATGATGTCGCCCAGTTCGAGCCCCGGCTGCACCTGCTGGACCAAGAGGCCGGAGTTACGTGCCGCAGCGAAAATCGTCCGCATGTCCAGGTTCGGCGCAAGACGGTCGAACATGCTCAGCACCGCGGCCTCGCGCACGATGTCCTGGTCCTTCTGGTGCTGCTCGTTCCAACTGGGGCTGTCGGGCAGCGTCCAGGCCATCACCGCCGGCACGCTGTCGACGATGCCGACTCCGCGGGTCCGGCGGCTGCCGGTGCCGTACAGCGAACTGCCGGAGCCCGCCAGCAGCAAGACCATGGCCTCGCCGATGATGCGCGTGATGCCCGGTCGCGGGTCGCCGCCCGGTTCGAAACTGGCCGGATCATCGTCAGCCTCGTAGACGAGCCCCGCCAGCTTGGCGCCGCGCCGGGCGTCGAGCACCGACACATCGACGCGCACCTTGGCCTCGATGCTGCGCTGCCGCCACGTGTTCGGCTTCTTCGGGTCCTTGACGCGCGTGTCGACGATGTCGCGCTCGCTGCTGGCGCGGTTCTCGGTCACCAGCACGTGGATGACGAGCCAGTTGCGTACGTCGGCGTGCAGGGCGTCAGTGCGCGCGAGCAGGTCCGTATCGGTCATCGCGTTCTGCGCCTCGTCGGCGGGCTTGTTCAAGGTGTAGTCATACGGGCCGATCAGCGGCAGGTCCGTGCGCTGCATGAGCCAGCGCGCCAGATCGTTCGTGCGGGAAACGATATCGAGCGCGCTCGTCCCCGGAATCGCCAGCGCCACGGGCATGAGGATCAGGCCGGGCGGCCGCAGGCCAGGGTCGAGGCGCGTTTCTTCTTGGGCTTTCGGCCCCGCACTGCCGCAGGCGGTGCCGAACGCGAGCACGGCGAGCAGGGCAAGTCGGGCCATGACGTACCAAGTCGGCGGTGCGGCGCCGTGCAGGGCGGGTCGAGGAGTGCTCGAACGCGTGCCCAAGGCCGCGAGGGTCGCACACCGGCGCGGGCGATGCAAAGGCGAGCGGGCACGGCATTCGGCCCACGCTTGACGGGCGTTCGTGGCGCTGCGCATCCTTCGGCGCGGCAAGGAACGGTACACTGGCCATGCTCGACACGCTCCTCCCCCGTTTCACTTCGCGTGACAGCCCGCGCGGCATGACGCTCAGCACGTGGGCGTGGTTGCTGGCCTGGGTGGCCGTGGCGTGCGGCAGCGAGGCGGTTCCGCTCGGCCCGGTGCCCACACCCACCTGCAAATGCCAGCCGCCGGCCGCTTGCCCCAAGGATGTCTGCGACGTACAGGTCGACATCTCGACGGCAACGTGCGCCACGGAAGTCGGCAGGGTCGAGGTGATGGTGGGCACGACGCTGGAGCCCGGCACATTTCGCCCGGGAGAGCCGCGGCGCACGTGCGCCACCATTGCACGTGGCACGCAGGCCCGCGTGGTCGCGCGCGCCGACACGGCCTGGCAGTGGGTCGAGCAGGTCGCCTGCCCACCCGCATCGGCGGCCGACACGGTGGGCGTGACCCTGGTCCGCGTGTTCAGTTGCGCCGAAGCGCCGCGCGCCGCCGACGCCCGCACCGGCAAGGACTGACCGCTGACGGCCGCCCGCCCGACGCGCCCCCGATGGACGCCCCGCACTACCTGACCACCGAAGATGCCGACCTGGAGCGCCTGACGCCGGTGATGCGCCAGGTCATCGACGCCAAGCACAAGCACCCAGACGCGCTGGTGCTGTTCCGGCTCGGCGATTTCTATGAACTGTTCTTTGAGGACGCAGTCGAAGGCTCGCGCCTGCTCGACCTGACGCTGACATCGCGCAATCGCAACGATCCGCGGCCGATCCCGATGTGCGGCTTCCCGTGGCACCAGATGGGCGCGTATGTGCAGAAGCTGGTCGAGGCCGGGCGGCGCGCCGCGGTCGTCGAACAACTGGAGGACGCGGCGACGGCGAAAGGCCTTGTCGCGCGCGGGGTGACTCACCTCATCACGCCGGGCGTCGTGCTCGATGCCGGCGCGCTGGACGATCGACGTTCACACCACCTGACGGCGCTGGTGCCGGGGCGGCGCGACGGCCTCGGCATCGCGGTTGCCGACGTTACCACCGGCCAATGCGGCACGGCGCTGGTGATGCACCGCGCCGCCCTCGGCGTGCTGCTGACGCGGGTCGAGCCGCGCGAAATCGTGGCGCCTGCCGACGCGGCACCGTGGCTCGAAGGCGTCGGTGCCGCTGTCGGCGTGCCGATCACCGTGCGCGCCGCACCGGAAGGGGTCGATCTGGTGGCCCAGGCGCTGGGCCTGCTGAAGGCGTACCTGCGCGAAGTGCGACCGGCGGCGGCAGATCTGCTGGCCCCGCCGCAGCCGCTCGACGGCATCGCCCACCTCCAGTTGGCACGCGAAGCGGTGCTTCATCTCGAACTGCTGGCGACCGCGCGCGGGGGCCGACGTCAGGGTTCGCTGGCGCACGCGGTCGATCGCACGGTGACGGCCGCCGGCGCACGGCAGTTGCGCACACTCCTGCTGGCACCGCTCGCCGACCGGCGGGCGATCGAGTTGCGGCATGCTGCGGTCGCCAGCCTCGTCGCCGATCGGCCGACCCGCGACGCCATCCGCAGCCACATGCGCCACCACGGCGACGTGGCCCGCATCGCGACCCGGGCCTTGGCGGGGCTGTCGCATCCGCGCGAACTGGCGGCGCTGCGCGACACCCTCGACACGTTGCCGCAACTCGTGCGCCTGACCGCGCTGCTCGAAGAAGGCGTCGCGCTGGCCGGCATCGCCGCGGACCTGGGTGGCACGGAGCCGCTGTGTGCGGTCCTGCACGCGGCGCTGGCCGAGACTCCGCGCGCGGCGGTCGCTGACGGAGGCGTGATCCGGCTCGGCCACGACGCCCAATTGGACGAGTTGACGGGGCTCGCCGAATACAGCCAGGGCTGGCTGGCAAGCTTCGAAGCCGCCGAGCGCGAACGCACGGGCCTGCCGACGTTGCGCGTGACGTACAACCGCGTCACGGGCTATGGCATCGAGGTCACGCGGGCCAAGGCGGAGCGTGTGCCGCCCCACTACCACCGCAAGCAGACGCTCAAGAACGTCGAGCGCTACATGACCGACGAACTCGCCGGCTTCGAGCGCAAGATGGAGAGCGCCGAGGCGCGCCGGCTCGTCCGCGAAACCGAACTGTTCCGGGCCCTCGTCTTGCGTGTCGCCGCCGACGCCGCCCGGCTGCGCACGGTGGCATTCGCATTGGCCGAACTGGATGTCCACGCCGGGTTCGCCGAGCACGCCGCCGAGACCCGTTGTGTGCAGCCCCGCTTCGTCGATGCGCCCATCCTGCAACTGAGTGCCGCGCGCCATCCGGTGGTCGAGGCCCTGGCCGCGCCCGGCAGTTTCGTGCCCAATGATGTCGACCTGCGCGGCGACCCGGGAGAGGCTCCGGCCCGCGCGCCGCCAACCCTGTTCGAGCGGGAGTCTGAGCGCTACGAACGCACACCAGTCGACGCGGACGGCCTGCTGCGCTCAGGCGACGTGCCGGCCGCACAGATACTGCTGCTGACCGGGCCGAACATGGCCGGCAAGTCTACCTACATGCGGGCCGCCGCACTGAGCGTCGTGCTGGCGCAGTCCGGTGGTTTCGTGCCCGCTGATGCGGCCGTGATGGGCGTGTGCGATGCCGTGCTCACGCGCATCGGCGCCGGCGACGACATCACCGAAGGCGCTTCGACGTTCCTCGTCGAGATGCGCGAGACGGCCGCGATCTTGGAGCGCGCCACCCCGCGCACCCTCGTGCTGCTCGACGAGGTGGGCCGCGGCACATCGACGTGGGACGGCCTTGCCATCGCGTGGGCCGTGGTCGAAGCCCTGCACGATCGGCGCGCACTCGTGCTTTTCGCCACCCACTACCACGAATTGACCGCGCTCGAGGGCCGGCTCGGGCGCCTGCGCAACGCGCATGTGGCGGTGCGCGAGTGGGGCGACGAGATCGTGTTCGTGCACCGCGTGCAGCCGGGTGCGACGAGCCGTTCGCATGGAGTGGCCGTCGGCCGGTTGGCGGGGCTGCCCGACGCCGTGGTGGCGCGCGCCCGCAAGCTGCTCGACCTGTTCGAGCGCTCGACGCAGGCCACGCTCGGCGAAGACGGAGAGCGGCGCAGCCGGTTGCGGCGCCAGTTGGGGCTGTTCGATGCCGCGCCGGAGGACCCTGCCAGCAAGCGGCCGGCCGCGCTCGATCCGGCGGTCGGGCAGTGGCTCGCCGACCTCGCCAGCCTCGATGTTGATGCGCTGACGCCGCGCCAGGCCTTGGAGCGGTTGGGCGCCGACGTCGAGCGGGCCCGTGCGCTGCGCGATCGGCACCTGCCACCGGGTGATCGGACGTAAGGCGATCTGTCAAGTTTTTCGCACAATCCTGCGACAAAAGGAAGTTTTTTGACGACTCCCAGCGCTGCGGCATGCTCGCTTCGCCATGACGAACGACCCTGCCCTGACGCTGACGTCCCATGTCGAACGCTTCCTGCGGCACCTGCGGCTCGAACGCAACGTGTCAGGCAACACGACGATCGCCTACGGCCGCGATCTGCAACGGATGGTGCGCCACATGGGCGCGATCGGCGTCACGAGGCCGGAGCAACTCGACCGCGAACTCCTGTTCACGTACGTGCTGGCCCTGCGCAAGGCCGGGCTGCAGCCGCGCAGCGTGGCCCGCCATCTCTCGACCCTGCGCACACTCGGGCACTGGCTGGTGGACCGCGGCGTTCTGACCGAAAATCCGGCGACGCTCCTTGAATCACCTCGGATTCCCCACGACCTGCCCGACGTGCTGACGCGCGCCGAAGTCGAGCGCCTGCTGAGCGCGCCGGGCACCGGCAACGAGCGGGCCCAGCGCGACACGGCCATGCTCGAACTGTTGTACGCGACGGGCCTGCGTGTCAGCGAACTCGTCCACCTCGACCTGCAGGATGTCGACTTCGACCGCGGGCTCGTCCGCTGCGTTGGCAAGGGCCGCAAGGAGCGCTTGGTGCCGATCGGCGAAGTGGCACGCCAACGCCTGCTCGACTACCTCGAAGCGGCGCGGCCGACCTTGGCACGTGCAGGCGGACGGGGCCGGCGCCCGGGCAGCGGCGCGGCGTTGTTCATCACGAGTCAGTGCAAATCTATGACGCGACAAGGATTCTGGAAACTCGTCAAGCGCTATGCCCTGGTGGCCGGCATCGACAAGTGCATCTCGCCGCACAAGCTGCGCCATTCGTTCGCGACGCACCTGCTCGCGGGCGGGGCGGACCTGCGTTCGGTGCAGATGCTGCTCGGCCACGCGGACATTGGAACCACGCAAATCTACACGCATGTCCACCGCGAACGGCTGCGCGAGATCTACGACCGCTTCCATCCGCGGGCATAACCTAATGCGGCAGCAACGGTAGCACCGCGGTGTCCTCCCTCCTATGCTGCCAGTGATGCAGCAGGCGCCACCGACCACGGTCGTGATCCTCGGGCTCTCGGCGACGGGGCTCGCGCTCGCACGCGCGCTGGGGCCGGCGCACTGCAAGGGGATCGGCATCGACGCCGACCGCTGGCAGCCCGCACACTGGACGCGTCACCTCGCCCATCCGCGCCACCTGGCTGCGCGGGCCCTCGACCTGAGCCTCGCCAACGACCTTGTCGCGCTGGCGGCGACGCAGCCCGGCCCATGCGTGGTGTTGGCCGCGAGCGACCCGGCGTGCAACTTTCTCGCCGACCACCGGGCCGTGCTGTCTCCCTCGCTCGCCCTGTCCGAGGCGTACGTCTCCGCACGCGTACAGCCGCTGCTCGACAAGTCGGCGTTTGCGCGCGCATGTGCCGTGGCGGGCCTCGACACGCCGCAGACGGTCGATGTGCACGGTCCTGGCGACGTGGTTGCGTTCGGCAACCAGGTGGGGTGGCCCATACTGCTCAAGCCGCGCGCCAGTTTTGCCTGGCGCCAACGGTTAGGCGGGGCGAAGCTCGTAGCCGTGGCGGGTCCAGGGCAGGTCGCCGCGGCGCTGGGGAGATTCTCAAATGACTTCAGCGCCATCGTCGCGCAGGCTGAGGTCCCCGGGCGAGAGTCCGACCTGCTCGTCGCCGCTGTCGTGTGTGGGGAACGCGACGGTGTGGTGCACGACGTGTTGACCGCCCGCAAGCTGCGGCAGTGGCCGGTGGGCTACGGGTCGGCCAGCGCGGTGCGCATCGACCGGCTGCCCGATGTCGAGGCCGCCGCGCGTGCCACCGTGCAAGCCCTCGGTCTGCGCGGACTGCACGGGCTCGAATGGAAGCGCGACGCCCGCAGCGGGGCCCTGCGGTTGCTTGAGGTCAACCCGCGCGCCTGCCTGTGGCTCGACGTCGCCCGACTGGCGGGTGCGGTGCCGGTCGCCATCCACCTGGCCGACTTGACAGGTCAGGCGCTGCCGCTGGCGCCCGCGGCGCTCGCTGGCACGCTGTGGCGCTATGGGCTGCGCGACACCGTTGCCCTCGTGGCCGCCAGCGCGCGCTCGGTGACGGGACTGCGCGCCCTGGCGTCGGAACTGACTGGGTCGCGGGCCGCCGGCGACGCGGTGTTTGAATGGGCGGACCCGGCGCCGCTGCTGGCAGCTGTGCTGCACGGCATTCGTTCACCCGGGCAGCGCGGCACAGGGGAGCCGGCTCCATGATGGACAGGACGGCTCCCTCTGCGGGCGGCAGCCCCGACCGACCGGACCTGCGACTGTCCTGGGCGGAATTTGGGCTACTGCGCCTACTGTCACGTCCCGAACTGACGGCCGACGAGGCCGCGACGTTGGGCACCATGCTGCCGCAGTGTCGCGCCGACCGCTGGCCGACGCTGCTCGGTCGCGCGGCGGACCACGGTGTCGCGCTGTGGTGGCAGGCGCACCTGGCCGCCGCCGACTTCACGCTGGCGGCGAACGACAGGCTCGCCCTGCGCCGCCACTGTGACGCCCTGGCGCTGCGGGTGCTCCGCTCCGACATCCTGCACGCCCGCGTCGCCCGCGACCTGGCAACGGGTCGGGACGCCGCCTGCGTCCTGATCAAGGGTCGCGCCATCGAGGCGCGGGTGTATCCGGCGGGGGTGCCGCGCCCTGCAGCGGACCTCGACTTGCTGGTGCGGCCCGGTCAGCGGGCGACGGTCGAAGCGGCCTTGCTCGGTCACGGTTTCCTGCCCGGTCACCTGGCTGCAAGCGGCCACGAACAAGCGTGGTCCGCACCCGACGGCACCATCGACTTGCATCACACGCTGCTGTGTCCCCTGCGTTTTCCGGCAGCGGTGGGCCCGACGATGGGCGCCATGAGCGACCGGGTGGCGCCGGGTCCGAGTGGCTGCCTCGAACTCGATCCGCTCGACCAGACCGCCCACCTGATCGTGCACCTCACCTGGGGAGTCGGCGCCGACCTGCGCCACCTCGGCGATCTGGTCCAATGGGTGCGCCGCGCAGGCGTGCCGCCACAGCCGGCCCTGGCGCGCATTGCGACGTGGGGAGCACGGCGGGCAGGCGCCGCGGCCAGCAGAGCCTTGCTTGCATTCGCACCGGACCTCGACCGGGCCTGGGGCGCGTTGGACCGGAGCGATGCCCGCGACCATGCCGACGCCCTCCTGCAGTCTGTGCGCCAGCATAGAGCACGCGCCACGCGAAAGCCGGGTTGGCCATGGCACGTCTTGTTCGAAACGGCACTGCGCGTCGACGATCCGCTGCGGTTCGGGTTGCGTTGGATGGCACGGCGCGTGACCAGCGCGTCGGCCCACGCCCGCCCGTTCTAGAATGCCCACACGCGCAGCGCCACGACGACGCCCGTCAGCAGGCCGCACACGACGTACAGCACGAGCACCGCCTGGCGTTGGCTCAAGCCGAGGTCGAGCAACCGGTGGTGGATGTGGCGCCGGTCCGAATTAAACGGCGAATTCCCGGCCAACGTGCGGCGCGCAAAAGCCAGGGTCGTGTCGAGGATCGGCACGCCCAACGCCACGATCGGCAGACACACCGCCAGCAGCGTCGTGCGCTTGCCGGTGGACCAAAGCGCCGCCGCCGCGAACACGTAGCCGATCGTCATCGAGCCGGAGTCGCCCATGAAGATGAGCGCCGGCGAGAAATTGTAGAACAGGAAGCCGACTACACTGCCCGTGATAGCCGCCGCGAACAAGCACAGCATCACGTTGCCGTCGAGTTGGCTGGTCAGGAAGAGTGCGGTGCCTGCAAAGAACGCGACACCCGCCGCAAGGCCGTCGAGGCCGTCAATCAGGTTCATCGCGTTCACGATGGCGGCGACCCACAGGATGGTGACGGGCAAGGAGCCCCAGCCGAGGTCGAACGGCACGCCGAGCACCGTGAACCCTTCGAACCGCAGCCCGCCTTGCCACAAGACGACGCCGACAAGCGACTGCACGCCGAGCTTGGCCCACGCGCCGCAGCCCCGCACGTCGTCGTATACGCCCAGCGCGAGAATGGCGCCGAGGCCGATGAGGAACGCGACGAGGCGGTCGCCGTCCTGCCGGAGTTCGAGCGCGAAGGAATTGGTGTAGAACAGCAGCGCCAAGATGGGCGCCAGGAATCCCAATGCAATCGCCACGCCACCGGTGCGCGCGATGGCGGTCACGTGCAGCTTGCGTTCGCCGTCGGGCGGGTCGAACAGGCCCAGGCGCCGCGACAAGTGGAGCACGACGGGCGTGGCGAGCGCCGAAACGCCGATTGCGGTCAAGAATGCAACGAGGTAGGTGCGCACGCCCGGACTCCGCCAGCGGTTCGGCCGCGCGCTTCCGTGGGGTTCGCGCGTGCCGCCCAGCCCCTAGGTTGCCAGTGGGGCGGCGCGGGATTTTAGATGGACGCGGCCGACAAGTCGAACCGCGGATTCGCAATGCCGAGTGGGGATCTGCGCCGGCCCCGCCGCAACCATGACAAAAGGATCACGGCCGTCGCCGACGCGGCACAAGAGAGCCAGCACGACGCCCGACGAGTATCACACTTCGACGAGCGGCGTCAGTGCTTCCCGGTGCGCAGGCGACTGCAACTTCTTGATGGCGCCCGTCTCGATCTGGCGGATGCGCTCGCGCGTCAGGTTGAACATCTCGCCCACCTGTTCCAGCGTCAGGCCTTCTTCGTGGCCGATGCCGAACCGCAGCTTGAGCACCGCCTCTTCGCGCGGGTGGAGCCGGGTGAGCGCGCGCCGCATCTGTGCCGCGATATCCTTCTGGATGCAGCAGTCGATGCCCTTGACCGCCGCGTGGTCCTCTACAAAATCGACCAGTTGCGCGTCATCCTCGCCGACCGGAGCGTCGAGGCTCAGGGGGCTCTTGACCATGCGCAGGATCGTCTCGACCTGGTCGAGCGGCTGCTCCGTGCGCTCGGCGATCTCGTCGACAGTCGGCTCGCGCCCGAACTCCTGCTCCAGCCGCCCACGTTCGCGCATGATGCGGTTGAGCGCTTCGATGAGGTGCACCGGAATCCGGATGGTGCGCGCCGAGTCAGCGATCGACCGCGTGATCGACTGTCGAATCCACCAAGTCGCGTACGTCGAGAACTTGTAGCCACGCTGCCACTCGAACTTCTCGACGGCCTTGATGAGGCCGATGTTGCCCTCCTGCACAAGGTCGAGCAGGGCCATGCCGCGGTTCAGGTAGCGCTTGGCGATGCTGACGACGAGGCGCAGGTTGGCCTGAATCATCACGCTGCGGGCCTCGCCGATGTTCTTCTGGGCCTCGCGCACCTTGCGCAGGTCGCGCTGGGCCTGCTCGGCAGGAAACCCGTACGCTGCAGCCGCCTTGGCCGCCAACTCGGCCGCGTCGCGCAAGGAATGCATCGTTTTGGCCCGGTCCGAGCGGATGCGCTTGGGCTCCTTGGGCAAGCCCGTCACTTCCTTGCGTTCGACGCCGGCATCGTGCAGGGCGCGCCGCAGTCGCTGCTCGCTGCGCACGCAGTCCCGCGCCAGTTCCTGGAAGCGCGCCAAGGCTTCTACGATCAGCTTCTCCCCCGTGCGATCCTCCCAGAACGAGCGGTACTTGGCGCGCATCGCCTGGATCATCAGCAGCGGCCGCTCGGCACCAACCTCACCGCACAGGTTGGCGATCTCGCCGTCGAGCGCCAGGACGCGATCGCGGAACCGCTCGGCGCGCGCCAGCGTCGTGATGCGGGCGTCGCGGTCGCGCCAACTCTCCGCATCGGTCCACTTGCGCAGCAGGTCCTGGTCGGTGGCCATGCCGATCGGCAGTTCGGACAGGTACGGGCGGCACGCGGGCACCCGGTCGAGGGTCTCGAGAATGTCGGCGGAACTCTCCTCGATCCGGCGGGCCACGTCGGCCTCGCCCTCGCGTGTCAGCAGGGCCACGCGGCCGATGTGCTGCAGGTACAGCACGGTCGGGTCCACATGGGTTTGTGCGGCCTCCTCCGCCCCACGCCGCTTCATCTTGCGTGCGGCACCGCCCGGGGCGCCGACGTCGTGGATTCCGGAGTCGTGCGCGCCTGGCTCCGGATCGGCAAGGGCGACGTCGTCGAATGCAAAGTCGTCATCGAGGCAGGGAGGTTCGGCGAGCGCGGCGCTGTGCATGAAATCCTCGTCCGGTGTTGCGGCTCCGGCGTTGGGAAAAGCTCCGGGCGTCGCATCGACCCCGAAACCGTCGCTGCTGTCGAAGCGCGGCCCTGCGTCCGTACGGTCTCCCGCCATCTGCTTGCCGAACCTCCGAGCCATGCGGCCCGCGGTTGGAAGCCATGCAAAGGACGGACCAACTGCTCAACGATTCGCGAGACAGTCTTGATTTCGATTGGTTCAGAATTCTGGCGCCCACCGCGTCGCGGCCGAGGCAGGAGGCGACCTGACATGCGTGTCAGGCTTTATGACGGGAAGTGCGCACGATTGGCTCAACTGCTGGCAGGCCCGCCGCCGGGGCCCACGTCACGGCTTGGGTGTGCCGCCCGACTTGCGCGTGGCCGCCGGCGTGGCCGTGCGGCGCGGGGCCAGCGACGGAATGGCCGTCACGCGGTCGCACTTCTCCATCAACGCGTGCGCTTCGGCGCTGCGGCCGACCCGGGTCAGGAACGCTGCATGGGCCTGCAGACACGCGACGAGTTCGCACACTTCTCCTGCGGATTCGAGCACTTGGGACGACTTCAAGAATGCGTCGTGGGCGGCATCGGCGTCGGGCACGTCGGCGTGCACTTCGGCAAGCGTGCGCAGGCTGGCGGCCCGTGTCCGCACCATACCCAACTGCTGCGCTGCGGCGACGGCACGCCGCGCCCACTTGAGCGCGCGGTCCTGATCGTTGCGCCGGCGGGCGGCCTGGGCGAGGTTGCGCGCCGCGTCGCTCAAGACCGCGTTGTCGCCGAGCCGACCCGCCCCCTCGACCGCCTTGTACAGCAACGCCTCGCCTTCATCGATGCGCGAGGCGAGCAGCAGGACTTCGCCCAGGTTGTTCTGCGCCATCGCGATCATCCGGCGGTTGCCGATGCGGCGCGCGAGTTCGTGCACTTCTTCCATCGTCGAAACGGCGGCGTCGTGCTGGCCGCCAGCAACCTGGACGCCGCACGTCGCGTTGAGCGCTTCGAACAGACCGACGAGATTCTTGTTCTCCTTGTGGATTTCTGCGGCCTTTTCCAGCCACTCGGCGGCCTGCTCGAGGTTGCCGAGGCTCAGCGACACAAGCCCGAGGTTGGCCAAGGTGTGCGCCTGGCCTGCCCGGTCCCCCAGGCGGCCCCGCAATTGGGCGGCACGATCGAGCCACTGCCGCGCGGGGTCCATGTGGCCGGCGATCCACCATGTGCGGCCCAAATCGTCGCACGTCGCGCCCATGCCGCCCAAGTTGCCGACTGCTTCATGCAGCTTGTAGGCCGCCATGAAGTGGTCGACGGCGGCCTGCACCTTGCCCTGGCTGCGCAGCAGGCGTCCGATGCGCTGCAGGGCGGCGGCTCCTTTTGAACGCGCGCGAAACCGCCAGGCCAGCCCGAGCGCGTCGCGGTAGTGCTGCTCGGCTTCCGCGGCGCGACCGTCGAACTCTGCCAGACGTCCCAACCCCAGCAGGACGGCCGTGTGCACGTGGGCGTCTTCGGCCGGGATCAGTTCGCGGGCCTGGCGCAACCACACGCCCGCTTGATCGTGGCGAAACTCGTCGAGGGCCCGCTCGCCCGCGCGCAGGCAGACGTGGCCCGCATGCGTGCGCTCGCCGGCCCGCAACCACAGCGGCGCGAGCACGTCAGAAAGCTCAAACGCGCGCTCGCCCGCCACCATCTGCAACCACACCGCCGCGCGGTGCGACAGCGCTTGCAACGCCTGCAGATCGTGCTGCTCGAGCAGCGACTCGAGGTCCGACTCCGCAACGAAGCGAAAACACGTCTCGTGTGGCAGGATCGCGCCGCGTTCCGGAACAATCTGGCCCTTCTCCACGAGGCCCGCACACGCACGGCGCACCCGCTCGGGGGTTTCGTCGCGCCCGAGATCGGCGACGTTCTTGGCGTCACTGGCAGCGCGCTCGCCGCGCAGCAACGCGACCACGCCACCGAGCCAGAAGCGCTGGCCGAACACCGCGCCGAGGCTTGCGACCTTCAGTTGGAAATCGTCGAGCCCATCGAGGCGACCGCCGCGCGACGAGCGCAGCCCGCCGCTTGCCGCAAGCTCGCGAATTCGTGCCGGCAACACCCGCCAGTTGTCGGCGTCGCGCACGATCGCACCGTGGAGCGCGAGGCTTTCGAGTTCGTCGAGCAGCGTCCCCGGCCGACCGTTGGCGTGCTGCGCCAGCACCTTCAGCACGGAGTCATCGACGCCGAGCACCCCGTTGAGCGCCCGCCGCGCGATCGCGTCGAGGGCGGCCGGCTTGAGCGGCTGCAACTCCAGTTTTTCGAGGTCACCGAGCCACGGCCGCCGGTTGACGCCGCGGCGGTCCGACGACAAGACAATGACTGCGGGGAGATCCGCGCCATCGACCACGAGATGCTGCAGGAACGCGAGGCTCTGCTCGTCGGCGTCGCCTGCGTCGTCGATCGCGATCACGGTGGCGGTATGGGTGAGGTCCTTGCGGATCAGGCTGTCGAGTGCCTCGCGCGCCCGGCGCTGTTGTTCGGCGCGGTCGTCGAAGTCGATCGAGTGTTCGTTCCAGAAGTGAAAGCCGAGCATCGGCCCGCACGTGCGCGCCACGTCGGCCCCGGCCGGGTCGCCATAGAAGGACTCGACTGTACGCTCGAAGCGCTCGCCCGCGATCGTGCCACCGAGGTAGTCGGGAATGTCGAAGCGCAACCGCAGCAGCCGCTCGATCATCGCGTAGGGCCGGTGCATGCCTTGGGCGCTCGTCATGAGCACGCGGGTGCCGGGCCGCTGTTCGCCGATCTGCAGCCGCAGCGCATCGAGCAAACGCGAACGGCCGCTGCCTGCCTCGCCTTGCACGAGCATCGCCTGCAAGCCACGCGCATCGAGGGCGGCGCGCACGGCACCCACCAGACGCTGGGTCTCTTCATCGCGCCCGGTCAGGGCGATCTTGTCGGCCTCGCCGCGCCACGGCAGCACGACACGCTGGGGCACCGCGGCACCGCGCGACATCTCCGTCGAACCGCTGGATTCGAGCAGGTCCGCGTCGTCGAAAAAGTGGCCGACCACGTCGCGTTGGACGTCGCCCGTCGTGCCCAGCGGAGCCAGGCAGCTCTCGCAGAACAAGAGGCTCGTGACGTTGTGGTGGCCGCAGCGCTTGCACTGCATCGGTCGGGTGCCCTCGCCCAAAAGGGGGGCGGGATTCTGCGCCAGGACGCGAACGGACACAAGCGAAAATCGGTGAAGGCGGCGTGGCACGGCGTCCATGGCAAGGTGGAAGGTTTGAATCGAAAGGCGCGGACCGCCGTTGACAGCGCGGCGCGGATGCCTATCCTACCCGCGTCGTTGCGCCCCGGACCATCCGGGAATTCGACCGCGCAGCAGGGTTTTCCTGTGGGCGACGGCGGGGCGCCGAACCGGCTGGGACAACGCCGGAACGGCAGGATACGCGACCGACCCTGCCCGCAGCGGTAGCGGACAGGTGACCGAACTCTGTCCGCGACAGGCGCGGCAGGCGACTGACAATGCAAGCGCTCGACATCGATCGGCGCACACTGATCTGGAGGAAACATGAGCAAGCACAATGGGATTCTGGCGGCATTCGGCGCACTCGCGCTGATCGCGTCGGGATGTGAGGCGAGCACGGGCGGCACCGATGCAGCGGCGGGCGACGCCACCACCACAACCGATACCGTGCCAAGCACCGATGCGAAGGTCGCCACGGACGCGGCGGCGGCAACGGACGCAGCCGTGGCCAAGGTCTACAAGTACGTCACCATCGACGGCGCTCCGCTGAAGACCGAGGACTGCACGAAGACGTCGAGCCCCGGTGCGGACCTCGACGTGGTGGCCCTGTTCCGCGGTGGCAAGCTCCAGGGCGTCGGCAAGGTCGGCTCCGCGTTGCACAAGAAGGGCACTACGCCGTTGTGCGAGAAGGAGAACAAGCACGCGGAAGCCAAGGACGTCGAAGGCAAGTTGGACACCAAGATGTACACGACCGCAACGCCGGACACGGGCTACTTCGGCTTGTCGAACGGCTCCGTGCAGGTTCAGATCGGCGCGTGCACCAAGGCAACCGATGACGTCTCGGTGTGCGACGGCGCGGGCGCGTCGGTCGACATCCTGGTCGGCGATGAACTCGATGTCTACGAAGTCGACGACACCTACAAGAAGGCCGGCAAGGGCCCGCAGTCGGGCATCGCAGACGACAAGTGCACCTGCCTGGCCGAAGAATACGACGTCTACGTGCACGTCACGGACGGCGGCGTGAGCAAGGACGGCTCCAGCCTGGGCACCTTCAAGGGCTCGGCGACGGCGTTCCAGTCCAAGGCCATCAAGGTCAAGTAGTCTGGCGCGTCCTGCGGGGCGTGCACTCGAATCGCGAACGCGCGGTCCCTGAACGGGGGCCGCGCGTTTGCGCTTTTGGGCGGCCCGGGGATGGCGCTTGAATCGGACCAGGAACCTAGTCTACTGTCCGAACATGATCCGCCTCAATGTCCAGGACGCCAAGACCCACCTGTCGCGCTACCTGGCGCAAGTCGAGGCCGGCGAGGTCGTCGTCTTGTGCCGACGCAACGTGGCCATTGCAGAGATCCGCCGCATCGATCCGGGCCGCACCGAACCGCGACGGACCGGCGTGATGAGTGAACGGCATCCCGGCTGGCAAGTGCCGGCCAGTTTTGACGATCCTCTGCCAGAATGGCTGCTCGACGCCTTCGATGGCGGTGGCAGGTGAGGCTCCTGCTCGATACAAACGTGTTCCTGTGGCTGGGGACCAACGACCCGAGGCTGTCGGCTGCCGCGCGTACCCATGTCGTTGCGCCGGACAACGAAGTGTGGCTGAGCGCCGCGTCGGCATGGGAAATCGCCATCAAGCACGGCCTCGGCAAGCTGCCGCTGCCCGCACCGGTTGACGTATTTGTGCCCGAGGCGCGCACGGCGATGGGGATTCTGGAACTGCCCATCGACGAAGCATCCGCTTTGGCCGTCGCGCGCCTGCCTGCCATTCACCGCGACCCGTTCGACCGGTTGCTGGTTGCCCAGGCGATCGTGCACGGGCTCACGCTCGTCACGGCAGATGAGGTGTTGCAGCGCTATCCGACGCGCTGGGTGTGGTAGCGGTTCGCCGCAGGGAGCAAGGTGGCGCGGCGCCCCCACGGGGACTTGCTACCCGGGGCATTCTGGACACCGCGCGAGGCTGAGCTACCCTAGTCGAGGGATGCTGCGCCGAAAACGCGGCACCGAGGTCGTCATGGTCAGTCCGTTCCGCAGCGGAAAGTGGGCAGTCGGCGGGTTGGTGCTGCTGGCGCTGGCGCGCGCTTCCGCAGCGCAGGCGGCAGCCGGTGGGACTCCGCCCGCGATCGAGGCCCCGGCGACTGGTTCCACGAAGGGAGCGCTGAAGACCTCGCCCCGACCCGCGCCATCGGCGGCCGATGCCGGGCACAGCGACGCGAAAGCCGGCAAGGGCACAGGGCAAGATCGCGCAGAAAAGCCCGACAAGACCTCCAAGTCCGACGCGCCGCCGCCCGACCTTCCCTTGACGCCGGTCGGTGAAGACGCGCTGCGGCTGGGCCCGTTTGCCGCGCCGCCGCGACCGTTCCCGTTTCCGCTGCTCGGCGATGACAAGGTTCGAGAGGTCTTCGTAGATCGGGCCGGCAACCTCTACAAGGAGCGCCCGTACGCGGGAGTGATTCCCGACTGGACCAGTGCGGCGCCACAAAACCAGGGCCAGCGCTGCAAGGTCGAGGTGCAACCGCTGACGTGGGTCGGCTTCCAGAACAGTGCCGACGGCAGCCGCGTGTTCGTCCAGGTCGAGAAGGATGCGTGCGGCTACGTGTACCGGCCCAACGACGCCCACATCGTGATCGACCTGCCGATGGTCACGGTGCCGAATGCGAACCTGAAGCGCGAAATCCTGACCGGCGCGTTCCCGACGGCGATCGAGCAGATCAAGACGGAGGAGGTGCCGGGCCGCGGCGCGCGTGTCGTGATCGTGCTCAAGGATCGCCGGCCCTACCTGAGCGCGCAGTTGGGCCGCTTCCTGTTCGTCGACGTACCGCGCTAAGTCTACGCAAATATGGACGACACCCCTCGCAGCGACACGCCGGGTGGCAGCGGCCCGCGACCGCCGCGGCCGCTGGCCCCGCGCTATCCGGTGCGGCCGCCGCGCGGTGACGATCGGCTCCGGGTCCCATCCGAGCCGGCCATCGCCCCGTCTGAGCCCGCCGCGCCGCGTTCGGCCCGGGAAATGGCCCCGCGGTCGCTAGCGGAGCGTTCGGAGCGTGCGAGCCTCGGACGCCGCGTGGTGCTCGAAGAGGCGCGGGCCCAGCGCGAGCGACCGGCGCCGCCTGAACGCGGGGGTCAGTCCCGGGCTCCGGCGCCGGCGGGTCCGTCGATGGCCGAGCGCGCGTCCGAAGCCGTGCGGCGCCACCGCGATGTCGAGGCCCCTGCGACCGCCAGCATTGCCGCGACCGACGAGCACCTCGTTGCGTCGTCGGTGGCCGTGGCGCTCGTCAGCCGCAACCACGCCGGGCAGTTGACCGACGCCTTTGCGACCTGGCGTCGGCGCGTCGATGGCATCGACGTGCGGTGGTTCTTGCTCGACCTCGGTTCGACGGATGCGAGCGCAGCGGAGGCCGAGGCGTGCCGGGCGCGGGTGTTGGTGCGCGAAGGCGGCCTGGTCGAGCCCATGGCAGCACTCGACCTGTTGTTGCGGTCGTGTGACGCCGACCTGGTCGTCGTGGCGGACGCCGGCGCGGTTCCGGGGGTGGCACTCGACGACGCGCTGGCCGCCGCCAAGAGGGGAGTCGCGGCCGTCGCCCTGCCGGCTGGCGCGCCGACGATCGTGGTGCTGCGACGCCAGGCGTGGCAGGCGCACGCATTCTCGACCGCAGACGGGCTGGCCGCGTGGGCGGCGGCGGCAGGCAGCGCCGACGGTGCGGCCGGCCCAAGCGGTGCGGGCTTGCAGAGGGTCGGTGTAGGTGGCGTACCCGTCCCAAACGGCTTCGTCGCTCGCGCGCTCGGCACGGTGGATCGCCGCAAGCGCACGCGGTTGCGCCGGTGGTTGGGGCAGGTCGCGCGACGCCTGCTCCCGTGAACCCGGTGCGAACTGAGGATTTCGGGTACTAGTCGAGGGCGCCCGCAGCCTTGTCTACCGGCATCTGCTCTTTGGGCACCGCACGGGCGGGCTGGACTGGCGGCGTCGAACCCGACGACTTGGCGCCCGCCGCCTTCGTTTCGGCGGCCCGGTTGTCAGCGGCCTTGCGGCGCGCGACGTTCTGCGCCTCGAGCCGCAGCGCATCATATGCCCACTTTTCCGTCTTGACGTCGCCGGCACGGCGGGCGGCGGCGATGAGTTCCTTGAGCAGCTTCAAGCGCTCGTCGCCGTCGGTCTTCGCGGCCTTGGCCTTGAGATCGGCGACCGCATCGGCTGCCAGCGTCTGGTTGCGGCGCTCCTCGTCGGCGAACGCGCGGTTGGCACGGTTCGCCGCATTGTCGTAGGCGACCTTGGCAGGCGGCGCGGGCTTCGCGGACTCCGACGCCGCCAGGGAATGGGCGGCCTGGGGCTCCGGGGCGCCCTTGGGCTCCGGGGGGCGCGCCGCACTGCGCGCCTGGTACTGGGCCTGGTTCTGCACCTGGTTTTGGGCGGGCTTGTCGTGGGCGAGTTCGTCCGCCGCTGGCGCCAGGTTGGCGAACGCGTCTTTTTTCGAGTCTTCCGGCTTGCGCGCTGCGGTCGATGGGAACGGCTGCTTGCCCCACGGGGCACCATCGGCCCGGTCGGCGGCAAGTGCCGCACCGGTCGCGGCGACGGGTGCGGGCGGAGCGGCGGCGACAGCCTGCAACGCCTTGGGAGCGACGTCCTTGGCGACCGTCTTGGAGTTGCCGTTGTCGTACTCGGCGTCGTCGGCAGATCGCTTCTGGGCGAGCGCAGCCTGCTGCGGGGCGAGCGCAGATTCCTGCTGGGCGAGCGCAGACCGATCTTCTGCCTCGGTTGCCTTGCCCAGCGTCGGAGCCGGTGCCGGTGCGGCCACGGTGCCAGGCACGTCGATCTGCGCCGTCCTGACGGGGCCGAGCGACGCCGGCTTGGCCTCAATCACGTGGCTCGGCCGGGCGCGCGCCGGGTCTGCCTGGGCCAGTTCGGGTGCTGGCACGGAAGCAGGGGGCGCCGGCTCGGGCCCACGGGCAACGGGATCGGCAGCACCAGCAACTGGAGCCGCAGCCGGGGCAATCCGATCGGCGCCAGAAGCGGCTGCGAGCGGGGGCGTCGCCGCAGCAACCGACTGCGGGGCCGACGCCATCGGCTGCAGCGCCGGCAAGCCCTCACCGACCCGCACGGCCTCGGGGTCGCGCGCCAGCCCGGCGTCTTCGGCACGGCGATCGGGGCGCACGGCCACAGCCACGGCGAACGCCGCCGCCGTCACCGCAGCCAGGGCAACACCGGGGCGCAGCAACCAGGCCGAGAACCGCTGCAAGGGGCTTGCTGGACGATGCGCCGACGCTGCCTCGATCGCCGCAGTCAGCACCACGGAGCGGACCGATGGCGCTACTGCGGGCAGCTCCAGCGCCGCCACACGTTGGTGCAAGCGCAGATAGGCCTCCACCTCGGCCTGGACGCTCGCCTCGAGCGTGCCGTCCGCCGCACCGCCGGCCGCGCGCCGTTCGTACGCGTCGATGACGGCTGCGTCGACGGGGTCGTCGTGCTGGCCGATTCCGTTGCCGTTGTGCGTGCGCTGTGCCATCTCCGCAGAATGTCCCGTTGGGGCTCCACGCCCCCGACTACCTTGGCAAGCTAAGCGTCGCGGCCTGCCCCCGCAAGCCAAACCGCGGCTTCTTGCGCTAGACGAAGTCCTTGAGCGCCTCGCGCAGGGACTTCAGGGCATACCTCATTCGGCTTTTCACCGTATTCTCGTTCGTCTTCGTTGCGTCGGCGATCTCCGCAAAACTCAGGTCCGACAGTTCGCGCAGCACGAAGACCTCGCGCTGCTCGTCGGGCAGTTGCTCGAGCGCGGCGTCGAACGCGCCCCGGAACTGCTTGTCCGCGGTGTTGCGGCTCGCGTCCATGCCAGCCGCGTCGCTCGCCACGCGTTCGCCCAGCGTGGGGCCGTCGGCGTCGCCACCCAGCGGGGCATCGAGCGAGGGGCCGCGCCGGAACTTGTCGCGCCGCGACGCATCGACGCACAGATTGCGCCCGATCGTGTAGAGCCACGTGCGGAACTTGGATTGCCCTTTGAATCCAGACGCATTTCGCACCACCCGCAGGAAGGCGTCCTGCACCACGTCGTCGGGCCGTTGCGCCCCCTGCTGCAGCGCGAACGCTCGCAGCGGCCGTGCGTGGCGGTCGTAGAGCGTGCCCAGCGCCCTCGCGTCTCCCGCGAGGTAGCGATCCATCAGTTCCTCGTCGCTCGGAGCCTCGCCGATCAGCGCCAGGAGCCACATGGGCGCGAGTCCTTCGACGCACGGGTCGCCGGCGCGATCTAGGGCCGGACGGCAGGGGGACGGGCAGGCTCCGCGCGACGGCGAGGAGACAAGCGGCGCGAGCCTAGCAACGCACGTCGAGGGCGTCGAGATCAGGGACGGTCGCCCACGGTCGCCCGCAACCGATGCACGCCTTGACGCGGCGACCCTAGCGTCCCTACCTTGTCGTGCAAGGGAGACCGGATTGAGACGAGGTTTATCACGATGGGGCGTTGCGTTGCTCGCGCAGGCCGCGCTGGCAGCCGGATGCACGCCGGCGCCGCCCGCCGACGCCACCGGCGATGCCAACTCGTGCGCCGCCGATGCGACCGCTGGGGCCCCCGACGCGGCGCCCTTGCCCGCCGGCGCATCGACAACGCAGTGGGTGCGGCTCGTGGTCGCGGACCGATCTGCAGAAGCCGACTGCGCCAAGACGGACGCGCCGGGCGTCGAACTCGACGCGATCGGGCTCTACCGTGGCGGGGTACTGGTCGGAGTGGCGGCTGTCGGCAGCGCCCGCCTCGTCGGTTCGCTCACGCCCACGTGCCCGAACAACGACTTCGCCAAGGCGGCGGCCATCGAAGGTGGCGTCGATGCCACGGGTTCGCGGGGATTCTTCGCGCTGAACGGCGGCGGCGTGGAGGTGGCCTTCGCCGGGTGCAGCGCGTGCACCACGCACATCGCCGACTGCGACGGCAAGGGCGCCCCCGTGATGCTCACGACTGGGGATGAACTCGACGTCTACGAGTTGGACCCGTGGTACGTCAAGTACGGCCGCGCGACCGCAAAGACCTGCGTGTGTACAGCCGATGCGTTCGAGGTCAGGGTACGCCGTGCAGCCGGCAGCGACTTGGATGCCAAGGTGTTGGGCACGTTCACGGGGACGACGTCGCGCATCCGGGTGTGGTAGGGGCGCCGACTCCCGGGTGTTCGAGGCGCACTACCACTTCGACGTGTACGGTCTGCGGCAGGCTGTCGATGCCGACCGCGCTGCGGATCAGGTAGCCCGCGGCGCGCAGCGTGCGCAGGTCGCGGCCCAGCGTGTCCAGCGCGCACGATACGTACACGACATGGCGGGGCCGGCACTTCGCAGCCTGTTGGCACAGTTCGGCGGCGCCGGGTCGACCCGGGTCGAGCAACCACAATTCGTCGGCGCCAGGTGGCTGGGCGAGGCTGGCCGCATCGCCGCAGCGGGCGTCGATCGACGTTCCAAGAGGTGCGGCGGCTGCGACCAGGTGCCGGGAGCGCCGGACGGCTGCCGCGTCGGCCTCCACCGTGCACAGTTCGGCGACACGGCCGACGAGTACGGCCGTCAGGTTGCCCGAGCCCGCAAAAAACTCCTGGGCGCGTGGCAGCGGACCGAGTGCGGCGACGGCTTCGACGACGGCGGCTCGGATTGCGACGTTGCCGAGTTCGGTGGCTTGGCTGAACCCGGCGGCATCGACGCGGACGGGCAGTGTCGGCCCGGCGGGCGCCAGCGGGAGTACCGTCTCACCCAGCGTCACTTCTGCCAGGCCCGCGTGCAGCGACAGCCGGCCGCTGCGGAGCGCGACACCGCGCAGGCCGAGGCGTGCAGCCAGCGTTGCCGCGAAGCCGGGCGGCAGGGCCGCACCGTGGGCGCGTGGTGCCGCGTCGATTCGAACGACGACCCCTTCGGCTCCGGCGGTGGCGTGCACTTCGCCGCTATCGACGAAGGCATCCAGTTCCGGCGGCAGGCTCGCAAGCAAGCGGTCGAGTGCGGGCACCAGTACGAGGCACGCCGTGGTGGCCGCGAGGTGTTCACTGCCGCGCGCCAGGAACCCGGCAGCCAACCTTCCCGCTGTGCGCCGCAGGTGAAAGCGCACGCGCCGCCGGTACCCGAACGGCGCCACCGCGATCCGCCAGTCGAGCGCCGGGTCGCCCGGCAAGAGCAGACGCTGGACCCACGCACGCTTCTGGTCCGACTGCACAGCGGCGTCGATGTGCTGCAAGTCGCAGCCGCCGCAGCGGGCGAACACCGGGCACGGCGCCGCTACACGAGCTGATGAGGGCTCGAGCAGCGTGATCGCTTCGCCTCGCCGCGGCCCGCGCCCCGGCGCAAGCAAGCGCACACGCCAGCGCTCCCCCGGCACGCCACCGGAGACCAACACGACTTCGCCCGACGGCAGCCGCCCGAGACCGTCGCCGCGGCCACCCAGCGCGGTCAGCGTCACGTCGACGTCTGCGGCGGCGTGGTGGCCAACCGGCTGGGGACGCGTGTAGACTTTTCGACCGCCTCGCACGCGCCGGGGTCCGAAGGGTGCCGCCATGACGCCGCCTTGTGCCATTGCTACGCCCTGCCGTCGAGTCCGGCTCGACGCCCCCCGGGCTGCGCTGACGGTCGCACTTCTCGTGGGCACCGCCTGCTCGAACGCGGCGCCGACCCCCGGTGGCGGCGTGGCGGCCATCCGCTGCCAGACACAGACCGACTGCCCGGGTGCGCTCGTGTGCGCCAACACATACTGCGTGACGGCGGCCGTCGCGGGCGATGCGGCGCCAGCTACGAGCGACACGGCGACACCCGGCCAGGACGCGGGGACCACCGCACCAGCCGATGCGAAACCCGCGGGCAAAGACGGCGACGACAAGGCGGACGCCCCTGGACGCAACCTGGACGTCAGCGTGGCCGACGTGGCACCCCCGGTCGATGTCGCCTCTGGGCAGGACGTGTCGATCGAGCCGGATCTGCCGCCGTCGGACACCGGTGCCGACGCCGCCCCTCAGCCGATGACGATTCTCGAGGTCCAGTCTGCGGCGACGAGCCTGACGTGCACGTCGCCGACCACGACCGTGACGACCGCCGCGTCCGTGCAGCTGGAATCGGCGGTGGTCACGGGTGACCCGTCGAGTCTGAACACGACGCTGTGGACGTTCTTCGTCATGCCGGCGTCCGGCCCGATCGACGGCAAGTATGCGGGACTGCAAGTGGTCGTTCCCGGCTCGACGCCACCAGCGGTGAAGGCGGGCCACGTAGTGGCGCTCAAGGGCTCGATCAAGGAGTTCTTCTGCAACACCGAGTTGCAGGTGGCGCTCCCCGATGTCATGGTGACCGGCAAGCTCGCCGCGCCGCAGCCCTACATCGTGCCGCCAGCCAAGCTGCGCACCGACGTCGCCGAGCCCTACGAGGGCGTGTTCGTGCGCGTCGATAACGTCGTCGTGGTGGACCCGAACCCGAAGGGCGACGACGGCAAGCCGCACGGCGAGTTCACGGTCGGTGCGATCCCGGGGCTGATGGACACCTGGGTGAGCCCGTCGCCCGGCGTGACGTGGACGGCGAAGAATCCGGCGACGGGCGCGATCGAGACGAAATTCTTCAAGGGCCAGAAGCTGATCAGCGTCGCGGGCCACGCCTGGTACTCGTTCGGCCATTTTGCCGTGCGCGCTCGCACCGACGCCGACGTGGTCAAGGCGTTGGAGTAGGGGCTGCGTCAGGCAGTTCACCTGCGCGTTCGAGCCGCTTGGCTTCATTCCACCAGCCATCGAGTTCTGCAAGGCTGGCGCGGTGGGCGCGCCCGTACGCGGCATCCGCCTGCTTTTCGACATGCGCAAAGCGGGATTGGAAGCGGTCGAGCGTGCGCCGCAGCGCCTGCTCGCCATCGACGCCGAGGTGCCGCGCCAGGTTGGACCACGCAAACAGCACATCACCGAATTCGTCCGCGATCCGACCCGGGTCGCCTGCGGCCATCGCCTCATGCAGTTCGGCCGTCTCTTCGTCGATCTTGGCCAGCACGCCGGCGCGGTCCGGCCAGTCGAAGCCGATGCGCGCGGCCTTTTCGGCAATGCGCTGGGCGCGCAACAGGGCCGGCATCTGGCGCGGTACGCCGTCGAGTGCGCCCTTGCCCTCGGAGCGCTTCTGCTGCTCCCAGCGGTCGACCACGTCTTGCGGTGAGCCCGTTGCTGCGCCGGCAAACACGTGCGGATGGCGTCGGATCATCTTGTCGGCGATGCCGCGGGCCACGTCGGCGGCGCCAAACCAGCCCGCTTCTTCGGCGATGCGGCTCTCGAACACCACTTGGAGCAAGACGTCGCCGAGTTCTTCGCGAAACTGGGCCACGGCCGCGGTCGGCACCTCAGCGGGCGCCTGCGGCAGGTCGGCGGGCAACAGGCGCGCCGCCCCACCCAGCGCGTCGATCGCGTCGAGCAATTCGTGGCTTTCTTCAATGAGGAACGCGCGCAGGGACTCAAGCGTCTGCGTCCGGTCCCACGGGCAGCCGCCATCGGGCCCGCGCAGGCACGCCATCACGGCGACGAGGCGAGCAAATCCTTCGGACGGCAGCGCGGCCGGATCGGTCACGGCGCGGGGGCGACAGGACCGGCAAACACGAACGTGGCCGCTCCATCGAGCTTGTGGAAGTCGCCGCCGACCGGCGCCAGCGCCAACATGTGCGCCAGATCGTGCGTGCCCTTGTCGTCGATGCGGTACACGTTGGCCAGCGTGCGCGTGCCCGGTTCCGGCGCCGCGTCGAGGCCGAGCCCCTTCCACGGGATGGACGCCTCGACCACATAGCCGCGGTCCGCGCCATCCTTGTTTACGTCGCCGTTGGTGTGGATCGCGTGCTTGACGCCCGACTCGAACTTGGCCGCCTCGGGCCACTCCGGGCTGCGGTGGCCGGTGAAGCGGGCGTCGAACCGACTGCCGTTCGGGCTCCACTGCAACTCGACGTATTCGCCACCCTTGCCGGGCAGTTGCAGGAAAAGCTCGACGACGTCGCCCTCCCACAGCGTCGCGTCATTGGCTGTGTGCGCGTTGCGCAGGTCGGCGTCTTTCGTGGTCACGGCGACGTACAGGTTGTCGGCGTCCCAGGCAAAGCGTGCGGTCGTCGCGATGTCCACGTTGCCGGGCTGGCCGTCGGGGCGGCGGAAGTCGGCAAAGGCCTCACCCCGCTGCCACACGGCATCGTCGAGCTTGCCATCGATGGTGGGCGCGGAACTCGTCGTCGGCACGGTCAGCGTCGGCGGCGCAGTGATCGTCGGAGCCTCGGCAGGTCGTGGCGTGGGGGCTTGCGCTTCGCCGCCGGCCTGCGCCGCCGCGCCGCCAAGGTCGATGGTCGTCAGCAGGAGGCGCTCGTCGCCCTGCACTTTGCCGTCGGCGCCACCGGTGACCTTGAGCCGGCGGTCCTGGCTCGCCTTGCTCCACGCGCCCCAGTCGAAGAACCCGACCAGGATTTGCGAACCGCCGTCGGGCCAGTCGCCCGGCACCTGAATGGTGACCGTGTCACGGATGATTTCGCCCTTCTTCCAGTTCGCGATCGGGTACAGACCGCCGACGCCGTAGTGGTCGAACGGCTGGCGGCGCTTGCCGGGCGCCTCGAGGTGGACAAAGACCTTCCAGTCGCCGTGCACGGGCTGGTCGACGCGAAAGTACATGACCAAGTCGAACGTCTCACCCTTCTTCGGCGTGCCCTTGAACTCCCAGCCGACCATCGTGATCTTGTCTTCGAACTTGATCTCCACCTTGTTGCCGATCGTGGCCGGCGGCGCGGCCAGCACGTTCTCCGCGATCTGCTGCTCCTGATCCTTGGTGAGCACGATGTTCTGTCCCGTCGGGCGTCGGCACCCCGGGACGATGGCAAGGGCGGCTGCCAGCGTGAGGCCGGCGACGATGCGAAAGGACGCGATCATGATGAGGATTCCTCCGATTCCGTTCGAGCGCCAAGGGACGCCCGGCGCCGGAAGCGCGCGGAGGATAGCTGAGGGCGCAGCGCCGTTGCAATCGCTCGGCTGCCGCATCGCTGCACGAGCTCGTGCTTGACCGCCCGGCCGGGCTGCGGACAATCGTCGCCATGCCGACCGAACCGCTGCTGTCGCCACCGCTTCGCCTGCAGGTTCCGTTGGCGCTCCGCTGCTGCTTCGCGGTGTGTGCACTGACCGGAGTCGCCGCGTGCCGGGCGCCTGCGATTCCCGCATCGGGCATGTTCGCGACGGACTCGGCAACTGCTCGCGACAGCGCCGGCGTTGCAGACGGTGTCGTGGAAGTCGCGGATGCCCCACGTGGCGGTGACGCCGAGTTGCCATGTGGCGCGGCGGGTGACGCGCCAGATGACGCGACGGCCGACACAGCGGGCCCCGCCGACGGGGTGCCCGCCGATGGAGCCGACGCGGCCGGCGCGGACGTGGCGGGCACCGAGGAGGCCGACTCCGCCACCCGCGCTCCGGGGGACACGGCACCCGACAGCGAAGACGACGCGGCGCCTGCAGTCGACAGCGCCGATACAGACACGCAACTCTTGGACGATGGCGCCGCGTCGGCAACCGACGGGAGCGGGACGGCGGGAGACGCTGCCGATGCCATGGCCGCGGCCGACGATGGCATGGCCGCGGCCGACGATGGCATGGCCGTGGCCGACGATGGCATGGCCGCGGCCGACGATGGCATGGCCGTGGCCGTCGATGTCGCCATCGCCTGCACGACCGACTGCGACGACGGCAACGCGTGCACCCAAGGCGATCAGTGCGCCGACGGCATGTGCATTGGCGGCGGCGCTGTGGCGTGCGACGACGGCCTGGCGTGTACGGACGACGGGTGCAACCCCAAGGTGGGCTGCACGACCTCGCCCAACAGCGCGCCTTGCAACGACGGCTCGGTGTGCACGACGGTCGACACGTGCGTGGGCGGCAAGTGCGGGGCCGGCAAGCCGATGGCGTGCGATGACAAGAATCCGTGCACGAGCAACGCATGCAATGCCGGGACGGGCTGCACGTTTCCCGCAGTGCCAAACGCGAACAACCAAGTGTGCGACGACGGCAACGGCTGCACGATTGTGAGCGCCTGCGTCAACGGCAAGTGCGTCGGCAAGGACCCATTGGGCATCGGACTCGACTGCAACGACGGCAATCCGTGCACGACCGACACGTGCGAATTCATGCAGGGCGGGTGCAAGCACGTGCACGTCGCGCCAGGCACCGCGTGCGGCGGTGGGTCGTGTGCGCAGGTCGTATGGACACCACCGGGCGCCTGCAATCTCGCAGGCCAGTGCGTGGCAGCGCCAGCCAAGTCGTGCAGCGATGCGAGCCCGTGCACTCAGGACGTGTGCAATGCGGCGCAGGGTTGCCTGTACAAGCCGGCGCTCGAGGGCGCGCTCTGCGACGACGGCAACGGGTGCACAGCCAGCGACACGTGCCAGGGTGGCGCGTGCTCCGGCAAGGCGGTCGCGTGCAACGACAGCAACTCGTGCACGGTAGATTCGTGTTCTAAAGCAAATGGTTGCGTGGCGCTGCCTCTCGACGCGACGGCGTGCGTGTCGGGCAAGTGCACGGTCGGCGACCAGTGCAAGGCGGGCGCGTGCGTGGCCGGTACGAAGCCGAAGTTCTGGTCGCTGAACTTCGGGGGGCCGGACGACGACAGCCTCGGCGGGCTGGTGGCCCTGCCCGACGGCTCGCTGGCGGCGGCGGGGACGACGTCGTCCTTTGCTGCACTCGGCAAGGGCGGCAAGGACGTCTGGTTCATCCGCATCGCCCCCGACGGCAGCCTGTTGTGCACCGCAACGTTCGGCGGACCCGGGAACGACGAGGGTCCCGGCGTCGATGGCCTGGCGCAGCTGGCCGGCGGGCGCTTCATGATCGGTGCCCGCACGAGTTCGGGCACCATCGGCGGTGGCACCGACAACGGCGACGGGTGGGCGTTGTCGGTAGACCCCGACTGCAAGCTGATCGCCGCACCGCACCACGGCACGGCCGGCATGGACATCTTCTGGGGCGCCGCCGCGCTGGCAGACGGCGGCGCGGCGTTTGTCGGCGAGACGACGAACGTGTTGGCCAAGCCATCGGGCCCCGACGCGTGGGTCGTGTGGACCAACCAGGACGGCACCGCGACCGGCGCGTCGGCGGTGTTGGGCGGAGCGCAGAACGATCGCTTCCACCACTACGCGGCATTGCCCGGCGGGGGCGGCGCCGCGTGCGGCTTCACGGATTCGCTGGGAGCGGGCGAGGCCGACGCCTACGTGGCGCGCTTCGACGTGGCGCACAACGTGGTGTGGGCCCGCACGCTGGGCGGCTTTGGCGTCGATTCCTGCCGGGCGGTCGCGGGCTTGCCCAACGGCGATCTGGCGCTGTTCGGCTTCTCCAACACGCCCGGCGTCGGCACGAGCGGCACCTATGACGCATGGTTCGTGCGCCTCGATGGGAGCGGGGCGCCCCAAGCCTACCGTTCGTTCGGGTCTGGCATCGGAGACGACTTCGGCCTGGCGCTCGAAGTCTTGCCGAGCGGCCGGATGGTCGTGGCGGGCCAGGTCGCGAGCGCCAAGGGCAACACCGAGTTCTGGCGCGGCGAGATCGACGCCATGGGCGACCTCGCATGGCAGCGTACGTTCACGGGCCCGGGCACCGTCGGCGTCAACGCCGTGGCCTTGTTGCCGGACGGCGGACTCGCATTCGCCGGGCTGAGCGGCGCACCGGCACTCGGAGCCGGCAAGGACGATGCGCTCGTGATGCGGACTTCGCCGTGGGGCCACTACACCTGCGAAGGTGCCGGGCCCTGCGCCACGGTGACGCAGGCAGCGTGCGAGGACGGCATCGCCTGTAGCCTCGACGCCTGCAGCGAGACGGCAGGCTGCACCCACCTTGACACGACCGCCCCTTGCGCCGATGGCGTGGCGTGCTCGGCGGACGCCGCGTGTGCCAAGGGCTCATGCCAGCCGGGCGCACCCGCGCTGCAAACGTTCGTGCTCCCAGGACCCGGCGGCGAGCAGGCGCGCGGCTTGGCGTGGGCGGCCAACGGCGACATCGTCGCGGTGGGCACGACGTTCACGCTGGACGCCAAAGCCACCAGCGCCTACGTGGTGCGGGCGCGTGCGACCGGACCGGTGTGGACCAAGCTGATCGACACGGGCGGCACGGAACAACTGCGCGACGTCATCGCGACCGCTGACGGGGGCTTGCTCGCGGTCGGCTCGCTCCAGCCGGTCGGCGCGACGAGTTCAATGGGGTGGGTCGTGCGCCTGGACGGCACTGGCGCCGTGCTGGCCACCAACAGCGTCGGCTCTGGCGGATTCGTGTTCACCAGCGTCACCCGGGGCGCGGACGCACACGCCTATGCAGCGTTCCACCAACTTGTTGCCGGCAACCAGACGGACTGCGGCGTGCGGCGGGTGGCCGACAACGCGCAGGCGCCGAACTGGGTGGCGATCCCCGACGCGGCGATCACGGAGTGCTGGGGCATCGCGCCGGGGCCGGGCAACCTCGTCGTGGTAGGCGAAACGCAGGCGAATTTACTGTCGAGCGACAATGGCTACGTGGCCCTGGTCAGCCTGGCCGGCACGCTCGTCGTTACCAAGGCGATCGGCGGCGTGGCGGACGACGAATTCAGGGCGGTCGCAGCGATCGCTGCGGGTGGCTACGTCGCAGTCGGCGCGAGCAATGCATTCCCGAAGGGCACGAGCGACTCCAACGGGTGGGTCGTGCGGCTGGCGCCAGACCTTTCGACGCTGTGGGAGCGCCACATGGGCGGGGCCGGCAACGACTACCTGGTGGCCGTCGAGGAACTCGCCGACGGCAGCTTCCTCGTTGGCGGCAACCGGCGCGCGCTGGCGACGAGCGAGGCCGACGCCTGGATGGCCCGCCTCGACGCGAACGGCAACCCATCGTGGGACAAGACGTGGGGCTTCGGGCCGAGCCAATTCTGCGGCATCGACGCCATCTTGGCGACCGGGACCGGCGTGATCGCGCTCGCCACGTTGGACCCGGTCGGGGCGAGCGTGGCCGACTTTGTCGTGGTCCGACTCGACGCTTGGGGCCACGCCACGTGCGCCGAGGCCGGCGCGTGCCTGGCAGTGGCAGCGGGCGCGTGCAGCGACGGCAATTCGTGCACGGCCGACAGTTGCGTGGGCGCCGGCAAATGCGCCAACTTTGCGCTCGCCGACGGCAGCGCGTGCGGCAGTGGCAAGCTTTGCAAGGCCGGCATGTGCCCATGACGCGCGCCGCGCCGCCGAACGCATGACCTGGCGCGACGATTCGGCACTGGCCTTGTGGACGGAATCCGCCTACAATTGCGCTGCCTCTGCGGGACCGGGAGTGCGGTTGCTTGGACCAAGATCCCCACTCCTCCTTCGCGAGCGGCGCCCTCGTCGCGGAACGCTACCGCATCACCGGCACCGTCGGGCGGGGCGCGATGGGCGCCGTGTATGCCGCCCAGCACGTCGATTCGGGCCAAAAGGTGGCGCTCAAGTTCATGTCGGCGCCCGAAGCCGAAGGGACCGACGCGGCGCTGCGCTTCATGCAGGAAGCGCGCGTGATGGCCGAACTGCACAGCCCGCACACGATCCGGCTCTACGATTTTGGCCGAACGTCGGACGGCGCGATGTTCATGGCGATGGAACTGCTCGTTGGCAAGCCGCTGAACGCACACCTCAAGGACCTGGCCGAAGCCAGGCGGACGATGGGTCAGGTTGAAGCGGCCGACATCGCCATCCAGGTGTTGCGCAGCCTGGGAGAAGCGCACGCGCGCGGCCTGGTCCACCGCGACCTGAAGCCGGGGAACATCTTCCTGACCGACGACGGCACGGGCGACGTGCTCGCCAAGGTGCTCGACTTCGGCATCGCGCGGGTGGCGGATTCGGGGCTCACGCAAGCCGGCCATGTGCTCGGCACGCCGCTGTACATGAGTCCGGAGCAGTGGCGGTCGGACCCGGTCGATGGGCGCGCCGACCTGTACGCGCTCGGGTGCGTGCTGTTTCATTGTGTGGCGGGGCACGCGCCGTTCGGGTCGAGCGGCAACGTGATGGCATTGATGCTGCAACATTGCGACGCCGCCCTTCCCGACCCGCGCCCCGACGCGAAGGAGCCGCTGGCCGACGAATTCGTCGCTGTCATGCATCGGGCGATGGAGAAGAAGACGGCGGACCGCTTCGCGGACGCCCGCGAGATGCGCCTGGCGTTGGAAGCTGCGGTGGGCGGAGCATGGGCCGGAACACCATCGCCGCGGCCCGGTTGGCGGCCCATTTCTTCCGGCAAAGTCTTGGCGCCCGCCGCAGCATCGGAGGCGCCTGCCGGAGCATCGGAGGCTCCCTCCGGAGATTCGCAGGTGCCTGCTGGAAAACTGGGGGCGCCGGCCGCACTCGCAGACGTTGTCGGGAACCCGATCGTCGAACCGGCCCGACCGGTCTCCAGCGCGCCGACCGTGGATCAACTGTCCCGCCCGCCGCCGGCCCGCCGCTTCCGTCCAGCGGTGGCACCCACCACGGCGAAGGCGCCTGTGTCCGACGCGGCGGCACCTGGAGACCTCCTGCCGGCCCCCACGCGGGCGGCGCGCGCACTGTCCGAGGCTCTGACGCCCGTGCCAGCCGCCTTGCCCCTGCAGCAAGGTCGTGTGCCGACTGGCGTGTGGGTCGGGCTTGCGCTTGTCGCAACCATCGCGCTGGGCGGCGGAATCTGGTCGGTGCTGCGCGCCGAGACGCCTCCAAGCGATGCTGCACCGCGTGCACCAGGCGTGGTCGCACCTGCCCTTGCGGACGCACCAGCGCCAAAGCCCTTCGCTGCGGCGGCGGCGCCCGAATCGACCGCTGCGACACCGACCGCCGTCGCGCCTCCGCCTCCCGCGCCAGACTCGCCTGCGCCTGTCGCGACTCCTCGTGGCGCGGCTCAGCAACCCGAGTTGCCGGCTGCGGGCTTGCCGAGCGGCCCGAACGACGGCGACACTGCGTCCAAGCCGAAGCCCGCACCCAAGGCGCGCAACCCGGCGAGCCGCACGAACCGCGATGGGCCAAGACTCAAAATGGTCGACTGAACGACACTGCGTCGCCGGCTGCGCGCTGGCCTGGTGTGTCGGGCTGGTGGCAGCGCCCCCGGTGTCCGCAGCGCCACCCAATGCCAGGCTCGGCGATGCCCTGGTCACCGCCGCCCAGCGCGAATTCGACGGCGGCCACTTTGAGCGGGCGGCGGAACTCTTCCTCGACATTTGGCGCGACGACGACCGCGCGACGGTGGCGCTGTACAACGCGGCGAGGTCGTTCCACCTGGCGGGCAGTCTGGAGCGCGCCGAAGGCGTGTACCGGGAATTCCTGGTGCGCGCCAAGCTGGACGCCGCGACGGAAGCCAAGGTGCGCAACCACATGGCCGACATCGACCGCCGCCGCGCCCAGGCCCGCGCCGCCGAGGCCGGTCGGGCGGAAGAGGCCGGCCGCTACCTCGTGGCCGCACAATTGTGGGCGGAAGCCGGGGCATTGCAGCCCGACAATCCCGGATTCACGCTGAAAGAGGGACGCGCGCAGCACCTCGCCGGTAACGCCGCCGCCGCACGCGAGCGCTACCGCCGCTTCTTGGCCGCCGCAGCCGCGGACGACCCGAACCGCTCCGTTGCCGCGCAATGGCAGGCCGCGCTCAACGCAGGCCCGGAGACTGCGGCGCCGACGACGGGACGGTCGTGGGCGGGCTGGTCGTGTGTTGTGCTGGGCGCGGGCGCGTCGGGCGCGGGGCTGTGGTTCGTCGCGAGCGCCTCAACCGCGACGGGCGAACTCGAGCGCAAACTGGCGGTCACCGACGCCTCCGGGAAGATCACCGGCATCGCCGAGACCGACGCGCGTGCGGAAGCGGCCCGGATCGATCGCCAGTTCGTGGTCGGCTGGTCCAGCGTCGGCGTCGGTGTTGCCGCCGGTGCGGTGGGAGCTTGGTTGCTTGCGACACGGTCAGCGGGCGCTGCAACCGTGACCGTCGGGCCCCACGAAATGAGGATTGCCGTCCGCTTTTGAGAGCGGTGTGGTCCGGGGCGCCGCGCGCGGGAGCAAACGCGGGACAGACTGAAAGCCTGAAACCCTGATTGATCGCCAAAGAAACTGAAATTACCCCGTTTCCATTGAACTTAAATGGTTTTGTGATCGCGCAGCAAGAGCGAGGAGGCGCATTCGGGAATGACGTCGGACCTCGTCGGCGGGCCCACCTGCACGCTCCCTGCGCCCGACCCCGCCAAAGCTGTGCGGCTCGCGTCCCAGAGTCGGTCTGCAACCGGCGCACCGCCCGGACCCGGCCGCAAATGGGCCTCTCGGGACGATGGTCGCGCGCGGCGTTGAGATGGGGTGGTGGATTTGGGGGCAAGAGCACCCTTGACAGCGCGCCCTTGCGTCCCTAGCTTATTCGCCCCTCGCTCCACCTCTTGCGGCGTTGGGTTGAACTGCACTGCGGTGCAATCGGGGCCCCTGCCCCACAGGAATTG
>SHZF01000030.1 GCA_009692425.1 Myxococcales bacterium
CTGATGGTGTACTGAACAGTTGTTCAGGTGTCAAGATGGTTCTTGAAATTCATCTCCGCCCGTCACATCTTGGTGTCAGGTGATGAACTTGGAGCAGTGATGGCGACGACAGCGACACGTGCACAGTGGCCGAAGCCACCGCACGGCAAGCGCGGGTCCCAGCCGAAGCCCGCCGACCCCCGCCTCGACACGGTGTTCCTCGCCGACTATGCGTCGAAGCGCGCGACGAGATTCACCCGTCCAGCCCCGCGAGCACCGCGGCGACCTGGACCGCCACGGCCGACCGATCGGTGGCAGGCAGCGTCCCCAACCGCACCGCGTGCACCAGTTCGAGCGTCGCCATCTTCGCGCAGCGGACGACCGACGGCGCCGGCAGCCCAGCAGCCCGCAAATCCGACACCAGCACGTCACCAGGCCACGACCTGTGCGCGGCGCTCGTGATCATGACGACCCACAGCAGGCCGTGGTCCTGCGCGAGCCGGCCAGCCGCCACGACCAGCGCCGGCCGCCGCTGCCGCACCGGGCGGTCGGTGTACGGAAATGGCACGCGCACGACGTCGAACGGCTCAAAGGTCGGCATAGGCCTTGCGGTCGGCGTCCGAGTCCCACTCGTCGAATGCGGAGAACGGCTCGTCCGCAGGCTCAGGCTCGACCTTGGTCAGCACGATGCGCGTGCCCTCGATGCGGTAGCAGACCGCGTCGCCGGGACGCAGTTGCAGCGCCACCCGCACCGGCTTCGGCAGTGTCGTCTGCGACTTGGAGGTGAGGCGACTCGTAATCATGCACGCCATTGTAAGGCTTTTTCTTACCACGGCAAGCGCGGGCTCAATCGTTCGCAGACCGCGCACGCCGAAAACCGCGACGGGCACCGAGGTCTCCCGCGGCGCCCGCCCCATGTCGATCCTGCCGTGTCGATCCTGCGGTGCAGACCCCGGAATCGGGGCCCGCCGATGCTACTGCACCAGCGCACACGAGCGCTTCGACCCGGCCACCAGACAATCGACGTAGCCCTCGCCGGCCTTCGCGTTCAGGTTGTCGGTGACGAACTTCTCGAACTCACCCATGAACACCGTGCCGGCGCCCTGGAAGAAGCCCATCGGCTTGCCGTTGTAGTCGTAGGCGAACGCGTCGTTCTTGGAGGCCTTCTTCTGCACGCCGTCGCGATCCCACACGTGTACATCCCACGACCCGCCCTGGAACACCGGGAACTTCACGCCCGCTTTCGTCGTCATCTCAGCCTGCTGGGCCTTGGCGCTGCCGTCGTTGATCGCCATCACTTCAAAGTCCGAGCGACCGGCCGCAATCAGTTCCGCGCGCACCTTCTGCATCGTCTTGGCCTGCGCGATGCACGACGCGCACCAGCCCGCTCCCATCATCACGATGACGCGCTTGCCCTTGAACGCGTCCATGCCATAGGTCGTCTTGGCACCCGCGCTGTCGGGGTTGATGTCTTCAAATTGCCACTTCGGCATGTCGTACGACTGCTTGACACACGCGACGTCCTTCGAGCCGATGCTCATCGCGTCGCCCGAAAACGTCAGGTTTGCGAGGTCGAACTTGAACTGCTTGCCCTTGAACTTCATCGTCAGCACGCCCTCGGGCTTCAGCATCGTCTTCGGCAGCGTCGCCTTCTCCTTGCCGGCGTTGGGCTGCGTCAAGGGCGCGAACGCGAGGCTGCCCTCGCCGCCGATCTTCTCGTAGATGATCTCGCCCTTGATGCCGCTCGTCTGCGTCCACTCCTTGCACTTGATCGTGTTGATCACGACGCCGTCCTGGCGCTCGCCGACCGACGCGTGGAAGCGCGCCTTGTCGAGCAGCAGGCCTTCGCCTTCGAAGCCGGCGCGGAACTCAAGTTCGAGCTTGCATGAGCCGTCTTCCTTGGCGACCGTGATCGCCACTTCCGGCACGCACGCCTTGCCCGTCGGGTCGGCGTTGAGGCGGTGGCGCATCGAGACGCCCGCCTTCATCTTCTCGAAGTCGACCTTGACCTCGCCGCCGTCGAGCGTCGAGACGAGGCCGCCCGCCGCCGTCAGTTGGGCCGCCGCCTGTAGCGACGAGGCTCCGACCTTCGACGCCGCGAACTGGCTGCCCGTGTTGCCCTGCGCGCCGGTAGTCCCCGTCGCGGCACCGGTGCCCGTGGCGGCCGCGGGACCCGGAGGCGTGGACTCACAACCCAAGGCACCCGCAGCCAGCAGGGCGAGGCCCATGCCGAGAATGTGAGGAACCGAACGCATCACTGCCTCCCTCGTGTGTCTTTCGAACCTGCCGCAGTGCCTCATGCCTGCCGCCGCAAGATGCTACCGCTCCCCGCCCGGCGATTCAACCGCATTCGCAGGCTTTGGAAGTTGCGCCGCATACTTGAACGCGTCGGGACCGACCAGGCGCGCGACGAGCTTGCCGTCGCTGCTGTACACATCGATCACGGGCAGGCCGGGCACGCCGGGCAGCAGGCGATCCATCTCTTCCTGGCCCCACTCGGTGGCATCGACCCGCGCGATGGCGACGTCGGGCCGCGTCGGCGCGAACGCCTCGAGTTCCTTGCCCAACTGCTCGCAGGGCTGGCACCACGTCGCCCAATAATCGACGATCGTCACCTTGCCGGAGACCAGCAGTCGTTTGATCTCCGGCTCGGTCGGCACGAATCCCGCCTGCGCCGGATCGAGCGTCGGTCGGGACGGCGCGGCGGGAGCGGAACCGAGAGGTAGCGAATACTGGAGCCCGCCAAAAAACGTCCGATCCATCACCCCTTGCGTGCCCTTGACGTCGATGTGCAGCGGCTCGCGCACTCCGACCATCAGCGTGAGCCCCTCGGTCGCCTCCCAACGCACGGTCGGCACCAGATCGTACCAGTCGCCGCCCGTCGAGATGTTCGGCGTCCGCACCCGCTTGTTCGTGTTCGGGTCGCAGATCAGCTCGGTCGACTGCGCCCGCCACTGCCAGTCCACGCCGGCCGCGATCGTGAGCCGCGCCGGCCGCCAGCGCCACGACAGGCCACCGGTCGCGCGCGTCTCGTTGCCCCAGCCGAATGCGCTCGGAGGGGCAGCGTCGTGCAACGGCGTGCGGGTCCAGAAGCCCGCGTTCCAACTGAAGCCCGCACCGATGTCGCCGAACACGTCGATGTCGGCCAACAACCACCACACGCCGCGCCCGAGCGTCGCGTACAGGCCGGGATCAGGGGGCGGCGTCTCGTTCAGACACACGGTCGAGGACTTCGGCACGTAGCCACCGGTCGGCGCCACGGCACCCAGCGCGACGATGACGCGCGGCCACTTGGCATCGAGGTCCAGCAGCCTCCCGACGTCTTGCCGTACGCGCAGTTCGAGGTCGGCCCGGCCCGAGTCGCTCGGGTAGATGATCAGTGGGAACTTGTCGGACCCGTCGGCGTTTTTCACGCCATCGTAGAGCGGATTGAAGTGGACCGAATCGACGATGCCGAATGTCTGCACGAGGCCGAAACTGGTCCCGCTCGGCAGGTCGACGCCGGCGCTCAGCGACATGAGCTTGACCTTGAGGAAGTACTCCTTGGGCGACGCCTCGACCGACTGCGTGCCCGCCTGCCAGCGCGACGAACGCGCGTCGGTGTACACGAGGCCGCCGCGCACGCGGATGCGCTTGTCGTGGGCGGCAGGGGCCGAGGAGGGGTCGAGGTCTCCCACCGGGAGAGAGGGGTTGCCTCAGGTGGCGCACTGGGCGGTGGCGTCGGGCGCTGCCATCCAACACATGACGATCTGTGCGACAACAAGCCAGAAGAACTGTGATTTCGAAGAAGGTTCGATCGGCATCGCGCGGCCTCCTGCGCGGGCCCCGCCGGAACTCGCGTGCGCGCCGAAGCATGGCACAGCGGGCAGCGCGTGGCCACGCCGTGCGCGCCCGCTCGACCGCTGCGTCGTCACGCCTTCGTCGGCTGCAGTGCGATGCCCCCGACCACGCGCCCGGCGACGTTGCGCACCTCGCCCCACGGCCACGCCTCGGGCCGCTGCCACGCACCGGGCGCAAACGTGGCCAGCGCGGCTTCGACGGCGGGGCCCAGCACGTCGGTGACGCCCGTTTCGATCTTGATCGCGATCCCGAGCCGACGCTGCGGCAGGGCCAGGCAGAACAAGCCCATCGCACCCACTTTCACCGCCATCGGTTCGCGCGCGGCTTGGACCACGGCGAGGTCGAGGCGACCGGTTCCCGACGTCAGCTCCGAGTGGCGCGCCATCGCCCAGCCGATCGTGTGCAGCCGCCGGCCCATTCCCGGCGCGGCGACGTCCGCCAGGGCACCGGCCTGGTCGATGTCGCGCATCGCTTCGGCGATCACCCACCACGAGCGCGCAATGGCGCCCAGTGGCAGGTGGAATGTGGGCACGCCGCAGCCGTCGACACCCACCGCCGGCTCGGCCCCGCACCAGAGCGCAATGGCAAGCCGGTTGCGCACCTGCAGCGGATGGTCGGCGGCGCGGTAGTCCAACGCCCAGCCCTGCGCCCGGCACGCCGCCAACATGAACGCGTGCTTGCCGGAGCAGTTGTTGTGGAGGTCGGAAAACACTCCGCCCGCCCGCAGGACGGCGCTTGCAGAGAGGTCGTGTGCGGGAGGATGCGGGGCACAGCGCAGGTCGGCCACCTTGTTGCCCCAATGCGCCAGGATCGCTTCGACGAGCCCCACGTGCTTAGGTTCAGCGCTGTGCGACGCGGCACCGACCGCCAACCATTCGGGCTGCAGTTGAGGGTCGCCGAGCGCGTGCAGCGCCGTCGCCAGTTGCAGGGGCTTGGCGGCCGAGCGGAAAAATGTCGAGAGCGGCACGCCCAGTTGGCCGACGATGCGGTTGTCGTGGCAGGCGACGGCAGCAAAGGCGTGCTCGGCTTCGATGCCGGGGCCGCGGGTCTGGACGATTCGGGTCATGGGAGCCGGCATCGACCGGGTCGTGGTCGCGGCGCATCCGAACGCAGGGTCGCCGCGGCGTCAAGGTCGTCGCGGCAAGCCGTTGACCACCCACCTTCGGCGCCGGCTGCGCGTACGCGTTGGCCACAAACACGGGTGAGCCACTGTTGTGGAAGCCGCCAGGGACCGATCCCACCCTGGGACCGGCCCCCGACGGTGCCCCTTCCATCCCCTCGGACGCGCGGCTCGACCGACCGATCTGTGCGCTCCGTCCGACCCAACTGCACACCGTTGCCGCCCACGCGCCGCCGCGCTACAACCCCGCCATGCGCACCCCTTCGCCCGCCCTCGCACACGCCCTCGCCCTGCTCGCCGCCGCCATGATGGCGACCGGCTGCGGCAAGGCCGAGCCGAAAAAGCCCAAGATCGACTTCCTCGCCAAGCCCAAGTACGAGACGTTCGACATCTTCGTCGAGCCACCGCCAGACCCGACGTCGCAACCCACGGCGTCTGCGGGCGCCGAGACATGGGCGACGAAGATCAAGGGTGCCGTTGCCGAAGTGCAGACCGACCTCGCGCGCTGCCGCAACGAATTCCTGGTGCCATTCCAGTTCCAGCGCATGAAGCGGCGCGACGTCGAATTCGTGAACTTCATGGAGATGGACGACGTCTGCGTCGACGGCAACCGCGAGGCCAAGAAGCGTGGGCCCAAGCGCATCGTGGCGTGGCTGGCCGAAGAGCACATCGGCAAGCACGTTGCGCTCGACCGTTGGATTGCGCTGGCGTCGGAGCAGGTCGAGGCGTTCGCTGAGTTTTCGTTCATGTGCAAGAAGGTGGGTGCGCCCGACCTGACGACGATGGTCGTGCCGCTGGCCGAGGCAGATCGCAACCGCATCATCCAACTGGGCCCCGCGCTCGACCGCGCCGCCGCCGACATCGCGAAATGGGGCGACGGCCAGGTGGCCGACGATGACCCCGCCGCAGTCGGGCTTGAAGTTGAACTAGTTGTTTTCAGGAAGCAACTCTTCGATGCGTATGGATTCTTCGTGGGTGACGGAACTGCCGCCTATGACCGGGCGGCCAACAAGGCCTGGCAGGGCTACAACATGGCGCGCGTCGCCACAATGAAGCGGTGGCTGGCGATCCCGACCAAGCGGCTGCAGCAGGATCGCGCCCGCCTGCGGAAGGTGACGGGCGCCGATGACGCGGCGCGCGTGGAACTCGCGAAGTACCTCGATACCGTCGCCGCTGCCGTCCAGGCCACCGACAAGGCGTTCGCGCGCTACGTCAAGACTCCCAAGGCCGAGCTCGAAGAAAAGGACCCGGCTCGCAAGGGGTTGGTCGCGCTGCAGGCCGCCGTGGTCAAGCAGCACGCCGCCTGGGGCCTCGCCGAGCCAGCCCGGTAGCCGAGCGTCTCCGATGCGCCAGATCCGCCGCACGATTCCGACCTTGGCCGACGATCTGGCCTTCCCCGACGTCGAGGACGCGGACGAATCGGGCCTGCTGGCGGTCGGCGGCGATCTGCGACCTGAGCGGCTCGTGGCGGCCTACCGGCGCGGCATCTTCCCGTGGCCGGCCGAGGGCTGGCCGCTGCTGTGGCACGCGCCCGACCCGCGCTTCGTGCTCGTTCCGGGCAAGCTCCGTATCAATCGCAGCTTGGCGAAGCAGTTGAAGAAGCAGCCGTATGTTGTGCGGCTCGACACCGCATTCGACCAGGTGATCCGTTCGTGCGCAACGCTGCCGCGACCGGGCCAGGACGGGACGTGGATTCTGCCTGAAGTGGTCGCCGCCTATGAAGCGCTGCACTACGCGGGTGTCGCGCACTGTGTAGAATCCTGGCGCGACGGCACGCTTGTCGGGGGTGCCTACGGTGTCGCGATTGGCCGCGCGTTTTTTGGAGAGTCCATGTTTGCCCTCGCTCCCGATGCCAGCAAAGTCGCCTTTGCCACGTTGGCGCGCCAGCTCGCGGCGTGGGGCTTCTGGGTCGTCGATTGTCAGGTCGAGACGCCGTTGCTGCGGGCGTTCGGCGGCGAATTCCTGCCGCGTCGCGTGTTCACGGAATTGGTCGCCCGCGCCGTGGCGGAGCCGGACCGCCCGGGGCCGTGGCGATTCGACGCAGGGTTCGTCAAGGGTGAGACCTGAACCATGGCGCGCGTCTTCCTCGTCAGCCCTCCCGGCGCCGAACCGGTGCGCACGCCGCTGCTCGCGTTCGGCTACCTCGCGAGCGCGCTGCGCCAGGCCGGGCATACGGTGGCCCTGCTCGATGCTGCCGCGCCGCAAGCGCCGAAGGAATTCGATCCCATCGCCGCCCACATCCGCGCGTTCGGCCCCGACCTCGTCGGCATCCACGCCAAGACGCTGTCCGTCCAGCCCGCGTATGCATTGGCCCGCCACCTGCGGCACGCGCTGCCGGCCCGCACGAAGCTGGTGTGTGGTGGTCCCCACGCGACGGCGGTGCCCGATGAACCGTTGGCGCACGGGTTCGATTTCAGCGTGAGCGGCGAGGGCGAAGAGACGCTGGCCGAATTGGCCGATGCACTCGATGGGCGGCGCGCCGTTGCCGACGTGCGCGGGCTCGGGGTCCGCAGCGCCCTTGGTGCCCCGAAGTGGGGAGGTCAGCGCGGATTCCTCGAGCCGCTCGACGACGTGGCCGACCCCCTCGCCGCGCTCGACCTGTTCGACCCGGCCTGGTACGGCCAGACCGGCCGGTTCGGCTACGGCGGTCTTTTGTCGTCCCGCGGCTGCCCGGCAGCGTGCACGTTCTGTTGCAACGTGGTGACCGGACGTCGCTTTCGCTACCGATCGGCGGCAATGGTCGGTGACGAGGTACGGCGTCTGCGCGAGGGCTGGGGCGCCACCGCGCTGGCGTTTTTCGATGACTCCTTTGCGGTGGGCCGCCGGCGCGTGTTCGAACTCAGCGAGGCGTTGGCAACGGCGGGACCGGTCCACTGGAGTTGCACCGCGCACCCTGCCCACCTCGATCCCGAAGTGTTGGCGGCGATGAAGGAAGGTGGTCTGGGCGGCCTCGACATCGGCATGGAGGCAGCATTTCCGGCCCGGCTCAAGTCGATCGGCAAGGGCGTCACCGTCGAACGCGTACTCGACGTGCTGGGCTGGTGCCGCGACCTCGGGCTGCACATCGTCGTCAACCTCATGTTCGGCTGGCCCGGCGAGACCGAAGCCGAGCTCGACGCGGCCGAGGAATTCCTCGCCAAAGCGGCCGCCTTGGGGGCCTACTTCAACGCGCGCGGCGTGCTCGTGCCATTTCCGGGCACCGAAGACTACGCCCACCGTCACGCGGAATTCGGTTTTACGAACTGGTGGTTAGGCGAGCCACTGGTCTACGCCGACTTCCCGACCGCGTGGGACGAGGCCGAAATCCGCCGGGCGTACGCCGCAGACGCGGCCCTGGAGCGCAATTTCTTTCACCACTCCGAAGGCCACCTCGCGCGCATTCAGGGCTGTCTCGACCTGAAGGCGTCGCTCACCTACGACCGAGTCCGCACCCACACCACCGCGGCGGGAGCGGTGCCCGCTGCAGGCGCACGCTGAGTCGGAACTGTACCGTCAGGGGCCACACAGCCCACGGCATTTCGTGGCTGTTTCGCGTTGACCGCCATGGGCTTGTTCGCTAGTTTGGGTGCCGTCGGGCAGGCATTCTGCCTCGACGTTCCCACCCGGAGCACTTCCATGACCTGCCGCACGACACTTCTCCTGGCCGGCTTTGCTGTCGCCGTGGCTGCGAGCCCCGGGTGTGACGCGACCACGCCCGCCACGCCCGTCATCGACGGCTGCAAGGGCCTGACCAGCGGCCAGATTTGCACCGCAATGGGCAACGGCCGCCAAGGCTTCGACGGGGACGGCCACCACCGCCTCGAATCGTGGCTGTACTGGCCCAACGACCTCGGCATCGACGGCGAAGATCGGCTCTACGTGCTCGACTGGAACAACCACCGGGTGCGCCGTACGCTGGCCGACGACAGCGTGCAGACCGTGATGGGCGCTGAAAAGCCGGGCGACGGCGACCCCGGCAAGCTCGACCTGAGTACGGGCGCGCAGGGCACCACGGTCGAGCTGAACCACCCGTCAGATGTGCTTTTCTCTGCCATGGACACGCCCGTCAGCAAGAAGGGCGACCTCGTCGTGACCGCGTGGCACAACCACCGGCTGCGCACCTGGGACCCGAAGACAGGCCTCGTGTTGACGACGTGCGGGTCGGTGCCCGGCTTCTTCGGCGACGGCGCGCATGCGTCCAAGGCGACGAAGCTCAATCAGCCGTCCAAGCTGCACCAGGACGCGCAAGGCACTACGTTCGTCGTCGACATGCGCAACTGGCGCATCCGCCGCATCGCGAAGGACGGCATCATCACGACGATTGCCGGCAACGGGAAGCCGGGACCGGTCGCGGACGAGGGACCGGTCAAGGCGCTGGAGTCGTCGTTCCTGTTCTTCGATCCAGCGGAGTGGGGCAATCCGTACAGCCCCGGCGGCGGGCTGGCGACCGCGGCAGACGGCAAGACGCTGTACATCGCGGACACAGAGAACCACCGCATCCGCGCCCTCGACCTCGAGTCCGGCGTGCTGAAGACCGTGGCCGGCAGCGGTCCTTCCGGCTGCGACGCCGCGGGAGTCGCCGCGGAATGCAAGAATGACGTCGCCAACCACCCGACCACGGGCAGCTTCGCCGGCGATGACGGTTCGGCCTTGCAGGCGCGGCTGAACCGGCCCCACGACCTCGCTTTCGGCCCCGACGGCCGCCTCTATTTCGCCGACACGGGCAACCACCGCGTGCGCGCCCTCGATCTGGCCAAGGGCACGATTGCGACCTTCGCCGGCGGTGGTCCTGAGCCCAAGAACATCAAGCCACTGGCGGCCTCGGCGCTGGGTGATGGCAAGCTGGCGACCGTGGCTTCGCTGCACACGCCCAAGGGCGTTGCGTTCGACAGCAAGGGCAACCTGTACATTGCCGATACCTACAACCATCGGATTCGCAAGGTGGTCAAATGATGTGGCGGCTGATTCTGCCAGGATTCCTCGTGGTCGCCGCTTGCACGACCGAAGAACCGGCCAAGCCAGCAGCGCCACCTGCCGAGTGCAAGGCGGCGGGCTGCATCACCACCGTGATCGGCACGGGCAAGGCTGAGTTCGGCGACGATGACGTGGCCGGGTGGAAGTCTGCGATCTACACCCCGCAGGACATGACGACCGGGCCCGACGGCAAGCTCTACTACATCGACTGGAACAACCACCGCATCCGGGTGTTGGCTCCCGACGCCAAGCCACCGAATGAATGGCTGACGACCACGCTGGTCGGCACGGGTGAACTGGGCGACCTCGGGGCGGGCGGACCCCCGCTCAAGGCGCGAATGAACCATCCCACGTCGCTCGCCTTTGACGGGTCCGGGCGCCTGCTCATTGCGGCGTGGCACAACTCAAAAATCAAACGTGTCGACTTGAAAGCGAATCTGCTCGAAGACATCTGCGGCACGGGCGCACGCGCGTTCGGCGGCGACGGAGTGGTTGGAGGCGCGAAGGCTGCCAGATTGGACCTGCCGAGCGGGATCGCGCTCGACTCCAAGCAGGAACTGTACCTGGCGGATCAGGCCAACCAGCGCATCCGCAAGGTCGATGGCGCCGACACGATTACGACGGTCATCGGCGCGGCATGGTGGACCGACACGGGCAAGAAGGAGGGGGCTGCCCAACTCGACAAGAGCGGCAAGTACTACACCGACTGTTCCGGAGCGCTGATCGCGGACCTCGACAAGCACGCTGTCGTCAAGGACCTCGCCATCAAGGACGCCAGCGGCAAGCGCGTCGAACAGAACACGTGGAGCAAGCAGAAGGATGCGCAGGGCAACCCGATCCCGGTCGTGCTGCCAGCGCTGGACTTGTGCGGCGGCTTCGGCGGCGACGGCGGACCGATGGCCGAGGCCCGTATCATGAGTCCGAAGGCGCAGTCGGCGTACCCGGCCGGGCGCATCCACATCACGAAACAGGATGTCATGTTCATCGCTGATTCCGGCAACAACCGGATTCGCAAGGCGGATCTCAAGGCGGGGACGATCGACACGCTCGCGGGCACCGGAACGGCCGGGTATGCGGGCGACGGCGGTCCGGCCAAGGAAGCGCAGTTCAATTCGCCCGTCGATGTCGATGAGTTGCCCGACGGCCGCATCCTGGTGGCGGACCTGCTCAACCACTGCATCCGCGCTATCGACAAGGAAGGCAAGATCGCCACGTTCGCGGGCCAGTGCGGCAAGCGGGGCTTCAGCGGCGACGGCGGTGGGGCGACGGCGGCGCTGTTGAACACGCCCTTCGCAATCCATGTCGATCCGAAAGGCGACGTGTGGGTGGCGGATTCGTTCAACCAGCGGATTCGGCGGGTGCTCGGCAGCAAGTAGCCCCGCTTCTTACATTCCGCTACCCTGCTCGGCGCGCGGCCCGCACGCCGCCCTGGCAGCTTCGCACATGCCCCACGCTCCCCGCTGGACCGGCACGCGCTCCTACCTCGCAGACGAGGCGCTGCAGACCACGGTCAACGTCGCCGTCGCACTCGGCCGCCCGCTGCTGGTCAAGGGCGAGCCCGGCACCGGCAAGACGCTGCTCGCCCACGCCATTGCCGACGGCCTGGACCTGCCGCTGCTGACATGGCACGTGAAATCGACGACGCGCGCCAGCGATGGCCTGTATCTCTACGACACCGTGGCGCGGCTGAACGACTCGCGCTTTGGCGATCGCGACGTGCGCGACATCGAGCAGTACATCAAGCTGGGGCCACTCGGGCTCGCATTTGACCAGTCGATTCCCGAGCGGCGGGTGGTTCTGCTGATCGACGAGGTGGACAAGGCGGACCTGGAGTTCCCCAACGACCTGCTGCACGAACTCGACGCGATGCGGTTTCGGGTGGCCGAGACCGGGCGCGAAGTGGTGGCGCAGGCGCGGCCCATCGTCGTCATCACGTCGAATGCGGAGAAGGAACTGCCCGATGCGTTCCTGCGCCGGTGTGTGTTCCATTACATTGAGTTCCCCGACGAGGCGCTGCTCGGCCGCATCTGCCGGGTGCACCACCCGCACGTCGAAGACGCCCTGCTGGCCGCGACGTTGCGGCGCTTCTTGCAGGTGCGCTCGATTCCCGACCTGAAGAAGCGGCCATCCACGTCTGAACTCATCGACTGGATCGCGGCACTCAAGCTGGCGGGCGTCGCGGTCGAGAAGATCGAGCAGGGCGTGCCGCTGGCGGGCGTGCTGATGAAGCACGAGACGGACTCCCAACGGGCTGCGCGGCTGCGGGCGCCGGCGGCGCGGGGCTGAGGCGGCGATGTTCGTCGGCTTTCACACGATGCTGCGCACGACCGGCGTGCCCGTGGGGCTCGGCGAGTGGCTCACGCTGCTGCAAGCGCTGGACGACGGCGCGATCGGCCCGTCGCTCAAGGAGTTCTACACGGCCGCGCGCGCGGTGGCGTGTCGTGACGAGGCCGACTTCGATCGGTTCGACCTGGCCTTCTCGGCGTACTTCCAAGATGCGGCGTTGCCGGCCAACGTGCGGCAGCCGCTGCAGGAATGGCTCGACGCCCCGATCGAGCGGCCGCTGCTGAGCCCCGAGGAACTCGCCGCCCTCGAACACCTCGACTTGGAGCAGTTGAAGGCGCTCTACGCCGAACGACTGCTTGAACAGCAAGAGCGCCACGAGGGCGGGTCGCGTTGGATCGGCACCGGCGGCACGAGTCCGTTCGGACAAGGCGGCAGCCATCCGACCGGCATGCGTGTCGGCGAAGGCGCGGGCGGGCGCGGGCAGGCCATCGCATCGGCGCGCGCCCGGCGCTTTCGCAACTACCGCTCCGACGTCGTGCTCGACACGCGCGCCATGGCCGTCGCAATCCGCAAGCTGCGGCGGCTGGAGCGGTCGAGCCGGCGGCTGGAATTGGACCTGCCGGAGACGATCGACCGCACCGCCAAGAACGCCGGCGACATCGAGATCGTGGAGCGGCCCGAGCGGCGCAACCAGGCGCGCGTGGTGTTGCTGCTCGATTCGGGCGGCTCGATGGACCCGCACGCACGCGTCGTCGAGGCGTTCTTCTCGGCCCTCAAGCGCGGCGGCGGACTGCGCGAGGTCGAGGTCGGCTACTTCCACAACTGCGTGTATTCCGAGCTCTACACCGACATGGCGATGCTCGAGCGCAAGCCGCTCGAAAAGTGGACGAAGTCGGTGCCGCCAGCGACCCACCTCGTCGTGGTCGGCGATGCATGGATGGCGCCGCGCGAGCTGTTCGCGGGCTTCGGCGCCATCGAATACGGCATGCTCGACCCGACGCCGGGCATCGACCGGTTGCAGGAGCTGGCGGCTGCCTATCGGAGCCGGGCCTGGCTCAACCCGATCCCGGACAACTACTGGGGCGAACCGACGATTGCGGCGGTCGGCAACCTTTTTCCGATGTTTCCTCTGACCGTCGAGGGAATGACGGCCGCCGTCTCCACGTTGTTGGGCAAGGGCGACAAGCGCCAGCGACCCCTGCCCGCGCGCGCCGCGCAATGAGCCTGCCGATGCTGATTCTCTTGCGTGGAGTAGCCTGGCCGTGGGTCCTGATCCCGTGGGGGACGGTGGCGCTGGGGATGATCGCGCCGTTGCAGGTGGCCGCCCAGCCGGCGCCGAAGCCCGCCGAGGCGACGGCCCCGAAGCCCGCCGAAGCGACGCCGCCGGCCCCCGACACCGACACGGCCCTCGAAGCCGACCAGGCCGAGGCAACCGGGACCGCACTCGGCGAGCCCGTGGGCGTGCGCGTCTGGCACAAGGACGCCGCCGCCGCGCACAGCGCCGTCATCGCGGCAGTGGCGGAAGTGCAGCGGGTGGCCCGCAAGTTCGACGCGACGAACCGCCTATCTGAAGTCTGGAGCATCAACAACGCCGCCGGCACCGACGAGGTCATCCTCTCGGTCGAGGGCCACGAACTCGTGCAGCGCAGCCTCGACCTGTGCCGGCGCTGTGCGGGCGCCGTCGATCTGACCGTGGCGACGTTTGATTCCCTGTGGAACTTCGGGGGCCGTCCGTTCGTCCGGCCGCTGCCGCAGGAGGTGGCTACACGGCGCGCGAAGGCGGGTTGCACGCATGTGGCGCTCAAGCCGAATCGCATCGTGCGGCTGTTGGAGCCGACGCTGCGCGTGACCCTGCGCGACGTGTTGCGCGGACACGCGGTGGAGATGGCGGCCGAGGTCGTGCGCAAAGCAGGCATCGACAACATGCGCATCCGCTTCGGCGCCAGCGTGTACGCCCAAGGCCGCACCGGCACCCGCCACTGGTACACGACCGTGCCGATGCCGCGCCGACCCGAGGCCACGCTGGCGCAGTTGTACCTGTCGAGCCACTACGCCGCGACGCGCACCGATTCGGACCGCGTGGCGGTCAAGAACGGGCGGCGCTACCACGCAGTACTCGACCCCCGCACCGGAGAGCCGGCGGCGGCAGGCGTCCAGGCGACGGTCATTGCGACGGACCCGATTCTGGCCGACGGACTGGCAACGGCCGTGTTCGTGCTGGGTCCCAAGGCGGGACTGGCGCTCGTTGCCCAGCAGAAGAATGTCGAGGCCTTCGTCGTCGATCAGTCAGGCAAGGTACATGCCAGCGCGGGAATGACCGAGTTTGCGCGGCTGCCGGCCAAGGTGCCGATCGAGGGGCTGTAGTCCAACGCGCTGTGCTTCGGGTGTCAATTCCAGTTCTTGGGATCCCGCGGGTTGGCCTTGCCTCCCCGAATGACATCGAACCCGTGCGCCGGGCGGGAAAAAGGTCCTGCACGCCCGCTCTTGTGCCGCGCCCAAGCCATCCAGCCCTTGGCACGAGCGACGGCCAGGCGTGGCGGCCACGCCCGCAGCACGGCCCAGGCTGCGGCGATGCCGCCGAGGTGGGCAAAGAACGCCACACCACCTTGCGACAGGAAGACCAGCAGGTCGATGCCGACCGCGATCGGCAGCAGCCAGCGGGCCGGTACGGGCGCCACGAAAAACAGCAGCACGCGCGCGGTCGGGTGGCTCCAGCAGTAGGCCGCCAACAGCGCCATCGTCCCCGCCGAAGCGCCGACGATGCCGCGGCCTTCGCCGACAAGCGCGCTCCAAGCGACCTGGGTCAGCCCGCCTGCCACGAATGCCACGCCGAGCAGCGTCAACAGTGCCCGCCGACCGCGCCCGCGTTCGTAGTCCGGCCCGAAGAATCCGAGCGCCAGCACGTTGAAAAGTACGTGCATCGGGTCGCCCAGGTCGTGCACAAAGGCATACGTTGCCAGCGTCCACAGGCGCCCGCCCGCCAGCGCGTCAGGGGACAAGGCGAGGTGGTCCGCGTAGAATGCGGCCAAGGCTTCCGACCCCGCGACGCGGATGCCGACGAGCAGCACGACATGGATGCCGAGCAGCGCCAGCCCCAACGCGACGACCGTGGGCCCGAGTTTGTCGCGCAGGCCGTCCAGTGCAGAGGGTTCGCGGGTCACGGGACCTCCAGTGCCAAGCGGGCACCGTCCACAGTAGGTGGGGCCTGCGTAGCGCGCAAGGCGGCGGATCGGGGGCTGCGCCCACGCTGGGGGAACTTGGGCGTGCAGCGCCGAGGTGCCGTGCGATGACGCAGCCGTCGGGCCCAATGGAAGCGAACTGGACTGCGGACGACGCCGCCGAGGAATTGGTCGGCCAGGTTCGCGAACTGCTCGACGAGGGGCTACCGGCGGGCTGCGTGGCCCGCGCATTGGAGGTCGAGGGCGTTGCGGATCACACGGCCGCGGCGTTCACCCGTGCGGTCGGCGGCACCCGGCTGGTGTGGCGCGAGGGGTCCGAGGCCGACATCGCGTGCGCACTCGACGTCGCCGCCCTGCGGCGCTGGGTCTCCCGTAGTGGCGCACCCGGGTTGGCCCGCGTCGCGCTGCTGGGCACGGCGCTGGCAGAGCGCGGCATCCCGGCGCCCACGGCCAATTCGACCGCGACGGACCTGCGCGTGCATTGGGCCCAGGTGGTCGATCGGGAGCGCGCCCGCATGCAGCGCCTCGGCCTGCAGGGCGTGGCGGGAGGCGCCCTGTTCAGCGCCTTCTTCGGCTGGACGGTGTGGGCGGGCGGGCCGGGCGCCCGCTGGAACCTGATCTCGGTCGCCTTCGCGGGCGCCATCGGGCTGTACGGCGCCGTGCTGTGGGCCCGCAACCGGGGTCGGGGGTGACGCGCGGCGGCGGATCGGGGCTATGGGCGCTTCTTGCGCGCCAGAAACGCGTCCATCCGCTTGATCTTCTCCGGCGACTCGAAAAGCACCGCCTGCACGACATTGGCAAACGTCTGCGCTGCGGGCCCGGCCGTGGCGTCGGCTACCTGCGCGAGCGCCAGTTTCGTCAGGCGTGTGGCGAGCGGGTCGTTGCGGGCAATCATCTGCGCCATCTGGAGCGCGGCCGCCCCGACATCGGCATCTTCGACGACCTGAGTCACGAGCCCGATGCGCAGCGCCTCTTCGGCTTCGACCAGGCGGCCCGTGTAGAGCAGTTCGCGCGCGCGCCCGAGCCCGACCAGCTGCGCGAGTCGAAACGTCGCACCGGCGGACGCCATGATGCCCAAGCCGGTCTCCGGCTGGCCGAACTTCGCGCTGCGGCCGGCCACGCGCAGGTCGCACGCGAGAGCCAGTTCGCAGCCACCGCCCAACGCAAAGCCGCGCACGGCCGCGATCGTCGGCGCGGGAAAGCGGGCCACCCTGTCGAAAAGCGTCGCGTTGATGCCCCGCAGCGCGTCGGACCGCTTGCGGTCGCGCAGTTGGGCGATGTCGGCACCCGCGGCAAAGGCCCGCTCGCCCGCACCGGTCAAAATGACCACCGCCACATCTTCGCGCGGTGCGTAATAGGCCAGCGCGGCGTGCAAGGCGTCGATCATCGCGTTGTCGAGCGCGTTGAGCTTGTCGGGCCGGTTCAGCGTGAGCGTCAGCACACCGTCTTGGACCCGATCCAGCAGCGCGGGCTGCGGTCCTGATGTCACGCCGGCCATTGCCTTGCCTCCCGCTTTGCGACGTCTTGCCTACAATCGCACGTATTCGTAGGAGAAATCTTGACCGTTGATGCCACGGCGCGGCGGCGCGATCCAGTTCGCAATCTTCCCCGGTTCGTACACGGGCTGCATAATGCTCGCAAGGTACGCGAGGTCGCCGGCGCTGGGGAGCCACTCGTCGCGGTGGTAGTCGAACTCCTCCTCGCTGATGGCATTGCCGTCGAGGTCGAAGTGTGAGCCCGTGTAGATGCCCTGGCGGCGGTGAAAGCGCGTCGCGGGCAACTTCACCTCGAAATCGACGCCCTCGGCTTGCACGGCCTTGCTCCAGCGCCGCACCGCGTTCACGCAGTCATCGACATAGTCATCGCGCAGCACCTCGTTCATGGCGTTGCGCAGGGGCACGTCTTCTGGCACGAGCACGCCCCCGCGCGGCATGGCCAGCGTCTTCGTTTGGCCCAGCGCCGTGTGCTCGGTGTAGCGCTTCTCCTCGTTGAAGCGGCCCTTCAGCCCGGCGCCGAAGAAGTCTGCCGCGTTGGTCGAGACTTCCGAGCCGAACAGGTCGAGGCAGTAGCTGAACCAGAAGTTGATGAAGCGCTGGATGGTCGCCAGGTCGATGCCGCCCAGGGCGCGCGCGTTGCCGTTCGGGTCGGCCTTCGTCAACTGGGCTGCGCGCCGCAAGATGCGTTCGAGCCCGGTATCGCCCACGAACATGTGGTGCGCTTCTTCGGTCAGCATGAAGCGGCACGTGCGCGCCAGCGGGTCGAACCCCGACTCGGCGAGGCTGGCCAACTGGAACTTGCCGTCGCGGTCCGCGAACATCGTGAAGCAGAAGAAACTGAGCCAGTCGTTGCACGGTTGGTTGAAGGCGTCGAGGATGCGCGGCTTGTCGGCGTCGCCCGAGCGGCGTTGCAGCAATTCCTCTGCCTCGTCGCGACCTTCGCTGCCAAAATACGAGTGCAGCAGGTAGACCATCGCCCACAGGTGGCGGCCCTCCTCGACATTGACCTGGAACAGGTTGCGCAGGTCGTACAGCGACGGCGCGGTCAGCCCCAGCAGCCGCTGTTGTTCCACGGACGCCGGCTCGGTGTCGCCTTGGGTCACGATGATGCGGCGCAGCGTGGTGCGGAACTCGCCCGGCACCTCTTGCCAGGCCGGCTCCCCGATGTGGTCGCCGAATGCGATGCGCCGGTCCGGCTCGCGCTCCGACAGGAAGATGCCCCAACGATAGTCCGGCATCCGCACATGGTCGAAATGCGCCCAGCCGTCCTTGTCGGCACTGATCGCGGTGCGCAGGTAGATGTCCTTCTGCTGAAAGCCGTCGGGCCCCATGTCCTGCCACCACTGCAAGAAGCGCGGCTGCCACTGCTCGAGGGCGCGCTGCAGGCGGCGGTCGGCGCCGAGTTCGACGTTGTTCGGGATCTTGGACTGGTAGTCGATGCCGGTCATGGGTGCCGTCCTGCCCTTGGTTCAAAGTCCTGCGCTTGGTTCTCGTGGCGCGAGCGGGCCGCGTCGTCGCCTTGATCAGGTCCTTGAGTAGTCGAACACGGCCGCGCGCGGGTCGCCGAACATCACGAGCGCGCCGCGTTCGCCAACTGCGTTCGGGCGCTGGAAAATCCAGTTCTGCCACGCCGACAGCCGGCCGAACACCTTCGTCTCCGCCGTCTCCGGCCCGGCAAAGCGCAGGTTCTGCTCCATGCCGGTCAGCGCATCGGGCGAAAAGCTCACGCGTTCTTCGAGCGCCAGCCGCGTCTCATCTGGCCAGTCGATGTCGTCGGGCGCCCGCGTCACCAGGCCGACTTCGGCCGCCGTCGCCGCCGGGATCGCGCCGCGCAGGGCGAGCGCCTGCTCGAGCAACCGCGGCTCGCCAAGGTAACGGACGCCCAGCCGGGTCATGCCGTTGTGGAGCGGAAACGCGCCCTGGTTCACCAGGTGCAACTCGATCGCGTTGGTGCCGTCGGGGTCGTCGAGCATGTAGGCACGGTCGGCCGCCCACGCCATCTCGAGCAGGCTCCCGGCGAAGCAGTGACCGGGCTCGACGAACGCGAACACCGACTTGGCCATGTTGTCGAGTCGCCGCAGCACGCGGGCCTGGTGCAGTTGGATTTCGCGGGCCAGCCAGTGGCCGTCGCGCTCGCGCATCTCGGACAGGGCCGAATCGTGCGCCAGGACCGCTGCGCGCTCGCCCTCAGTGCGCACGACCACCACACCGATCTTCGGCGCGTTGAAGCGCAGGTGCAGCAGCGCGGCGTCGAGTTCGCGAAAAGCTCGCAGGGACCACGTCGCCGCGCCCGCCCGTTCAAGCGCCGAGCCATCTTGGGGAGGAACCTCGGCTGGACCACGCACGGTCAGCCACGCCACCCGCGCCGCGTGGTCTGCACGCAGCGTGACGTGTTGCCACGCCAGCATGTCGATGGCTCCGTCGTGGGTGAGCGTGGGCTCGACGTCGTCCAGCACGATCCCCGTCGCCGTGCCCGCCCCGCGCTGCCCTGCCGCGCCTGCACCGCTCAACTCTGCGACGATCTGGCGCGTGCGCTCGGCGAGCCCGGCCTCCCACTTCGATTTCGGCCAGCCGCCATCGACCAGGCGCATCTTGAGGGCGTCGCGCAGCCGAAAGCCTTCGGCCTTTGTGCAGAACACGTCGGCCACGTCGCGGCGGACCTTGCGCTTGTCGACGAGCCGCGTCAGGCCACCGGTGCCGGGCAACACCCCGAGCAAGGGCACTTCGGGCAGGCTGACCGCCGAAAAACCATCGTCGACGAGGTAGATTTCGGCACACGCCTCGGCCAATTCGTAGCCGCCGCCCGCGGCCGTCCCGTTCAGTGCGGCGATCCAGCGCACCTTGCTGTGGGCCGTCGCGTCTTCGATCTCGCAGCGGGTCTCGTTCGTGAACTTGCAGAAGTTGACCTTGAAGCCGTGCTTCGACTGCGCCAGCATGCGGATGTTGGCGCCCGCACAGAACATTTTTGGCGTCGCGCTCGTCACCACCACGCAACGCACGCCCGGGTGTTCGAAGCGCAGGCGCCGCACCGCGTCGGCCAGTTCGATGTCGACACCGAGGTCGTAGCTGTTGAGTTTCAGTTCGTAGCCGGGACGCAGCGGCGCGTCTTTGTCGACGGCGAGCTTCAGCGTGGCCACGCCGGCGGCGGCGTCGACGGCGAGCTTCCAGTGGCGGTAGCGGTCCGGGTGGGTGGTGAAGCGGACGGGCGGCTCGGCCGGCGCGGCCAAGGGCGCGGTGGGGCCGTTCGCGTTGCCGTGGTCGTGGGTATCGTGGGGCATGGGGGCCTGCGGGGCGGGTCGGAGGTGCGCTCAGGGCCGGAACGCGGCGCGGGAGGCTATCACGGGCGGCTTGGGTTGTCTCGCACGCTGCGCTGGGCTCGGTTCGTTCCCGCCACCAGGATCCACCAACCAACCTTCCCCGAACGCCGAATTCAGATGCAGTTCTAGGCGACTAGGAGGTTGGCGGTGAAAGCGTACACCGGGCACGTCGAACCGCCAACCGACGACGGCAACGACGAAATGCGCCGAAGGCGGCGGATCGAGGGGCCACTTCCGGGTGGCCAGCGCTACTGCCTCGTTGCATACTGCCGCCGCTCCCACCCCACGAGGCCCCTGCATGTCCACCCGTCCCCACCTCCCGGCGCGCTGGATCCTGTTCGCGGTTCTCGCCCTCGCCGCGGCCTGCTCCCAGGACGTCGGCCTTATCGACCGCAGCCAGCCTGGCGCGCTCGACAAGCGCGTGTTCACCGGCGAGTGGCACTACCTGCGCACCGTCACCGACGTGCCCTACACGGCGGGCTTCACCTTCATCGGCGAGATGGAGGAGATGGAGCGCGTGCGCTGGGAGATCGCCGAGGACCGCCTCATCGCCTACCGCAGCTACGACTTCATCGCCGGCACGGACCTCGACCACGGCAAGCGGGCCAAGCCAGGCGAAAAGGTCCACGGCCAGCCGGTCGCCATCTACAAGATCACCGGCCACTTCGACCTGCAGCGCGAATACAGCGCGGCGACGGGCGAGCAGACCAACGTGCTCGTCGAGAACGACACCGACCGACCGTGGTACCAGCGCCAGTATTTCCGGGTGGACTGGTCGCAGAACGAGGTCCGCAACTTCCTGTTCACGGTCGACACGATGCCGGCCGAGCCGGTGAAGTGGGCCATCACCGACCCCACCGACCCCGACGCGTTCACGATGGCGTGGCGCGACGCCAACGCCGCCACGGGCTGGAGGGAGTCGCGCGACCCGATCCTGCACCGCGAAGCCAAGACCGCGGACTACCTCGATGTCACGACCAAGGTCCTGGCCACGCCCGGCACCCGCAGCGGCCTCGACGACTCGGGCATGTGGAGCGTGCCCGTGTGCTGGTTCTACCTGACGGAAGACTGCAAGCCGTCCGAAGTGAAGATTCGCACGTCGATGCGCAAGATCGACCCCGCCGACGACTACGAGCCGCTCGACTACCCCGACAACTACGTGGCACGCGACAAGGACGGCAAGGCCATCCACGTGCGCACGAACTATGACGGCTCGTGCGAGGTCGATGCGAAGGCCGACGCCGCGCTGCGGGTGCCGATGTTCGACAAGTTCGGCTTCTTCCGGGCGGAGCGCTACGGCTATGACCCGAAGTACGGCGAGGTCGAGAGTGCCCGCAAGCTGATGATCTCGCGATGGAACATCTGGCAGAAGTCGAAGGACGCCGCCGGCAAGCCGATCCCCTATGCCAAGCGCGTGCCGCAGCCGATCGTCTACCACCTCGGCCAGGGGGCGCCGGCGGAGTATGTCCAGGACGCCAAGCAACTGGCCGACGAATGGGACTTTGCCTTTCGACGCACCGTCGCCGCGCTGCAAGGCAAGCAGCCCGAAGCCGTGCCGCGCATGTTCGAGGTGCGCGCCAACACGCTGAAGGTCGATGCCAAGGGAGTGGTCACGGACCGCGGCCAGCGCGTGGGCGATCTGCGTTACTCGCTGCTCAACGTGGTCGCCGAGCCGACGCGCGCGGGCCTGCTGGGCTACGGGCCGTCGGCGACCGATCCGACGACCGGGCAGGTCATCGCCGCGTGGGCCAACGTCTACGACGGGCCGACGAAAGAACTGGCGACGACCGGCCGCGACCTCGTGCGCCTGCAGCGGGGCGAGATCGACGCGGACGCCTGGGGCCTCGGCGAGGTTGCGGCGGCCGAAGTGCGCGAGGCGGTGCAGAAGGCGCTCGGAGGGCCTGTCGCGAAGGCCAAGCTCGAGCACGACGACGACGCTCCCGGCAAGCCGGCCGGCTCGGCTGCGCACGCGGAGTTCTCCAGCGACGCGCAAGCCTTCGCCAAGAAGGTGGCGACGCCCGAGCGCAAGGCGCTGGTCAAGAAGCTGAAAAAGTCCGCACTCAAGGACGCCGGCGGCAAGATTGCGGCGCGCATGCGGGCGGTCGAAAAGCACCCGGAACTGGCGGCGCGACTGGTGAACCGCGACCTGATCCTCGCGTTCGGCAACGCGGCGGACCGCGCGATGCTGAAGAAGTTGCCGCCGGGGGCGCCGATGCCGGCGCTGTCGAAGGACCAACTCGACCGGCTGTTGCCGCACGCGTGGGCCCCGCTGGCGGCGCGGCAACGCTGGGTGGAGCGCAAGAAGTTCCTGCTCAAGCACAGCATCACCCACGCCGCGTTTGCCGACGATGCGCTGCTGGGCGTCGTCGACGATCTCAAGGCCGAGACCGACCCCGAAAAACTGTGGCTCGCCATTCGCCGCGCGGTGTTCCTGTCGACGGCGCTGCACGAGGTCGGCCACACGCTCGGCCTGCGCCACAACTTCGAGGGCTCGAGCGACGCGCTGAATTACCACAGCAAGTACTGGGAACTGCGCGGCTCGAAGCCCGCGGCTCCGCTGGCCGACCCCGACCCGACACTGCTGGCCAAGGGCATGGACGACTACAAGTACTCATCGATCATGGACTACGCGCAGCGCTTTCACCACGATATCAAAGGGCTCGGCCCGTACGACCGCGCGGCGATCGCATTCGGCTACGGGCAACTCGTCGAGGTCTTCGAGCAGAAACCGGCGGACCCGGCCATCGATTACCTGCCGCTGGGCCGACTGCTCAAAGTGGCGCGGCACTACACGCAAATCCCGGCGGTGATCGGGTCCGTGGCTGCGATCAGTGCGCGCAAGCTGGTGCCGTACGCCGACGTCGTGGCCCAGCGCCTCGTGGAGTGCCAGGGCGACTTCAAGGTGCCGAAGCGGGCGCTTTTCGAGGTGCCGTACCGCTTCTGCTCGGACGAATACCTGGAGGGCACGCCGACCTGCAATGTGTATGACCACGGCGCCGACCCCTACGAGGTCGTGTCGGCCAACTTCGCACGCTACCGCGACCACTACGTCCTGTACGCGTTCCGCCGCGACCGGGTGGGCTTCAGCGTCGATGAGTTCGCCGGCCGCATGCAGGGCCTGTTCCTGCCGGTGGCGCAGATGTACCAGTATTGGGTCGCGGATCAGAATGGCTGGTGGTACGACTCCGCGTATTACGACTGGGACAACCTGCGCTGGCTCGCATCGACCGCCAAGCCGCCGAAGCCGACGGGCGTTCCCGACGCCGAATGGGAAGCCTCTCCTGGGGGCGGGCTGGCGGCAACGACCGCGGTGCGCATGGGTTTCGAGCGCTTGGCGCAGATCGCCGCCACGCCAGAGCCGGGCGCCTACTGCAAGGACGACACGACGGGCCTGCTCGAGGTCATGTCGGAGTCCGCGGCATCGAAGACCTGCGACAAGGTGCAAGGCTGCAAGAAACATCGCGCGTCTGACCTTGGCTGCGCCGACGCAGTCGTACCGCTCGGCAGGGGGCGCTACGACGACACGGCCTTCGACGTCGACACCGGCTACTACTTCTACGACCGGCTCAAGTACGTGGGCTCGTACTACGAAAAGGTCATGGCGCTGCTCGTCCTGTCGGACCCCGAGACGTCGTTCATCGGCAAGGACTCGTCGTTGTCGCTCAACAACTTCATGCTGCCGCTCAACCTCTACTTCGCACCCGAACTGCACCGGCTGTTTGGCGGCATGGCCGCGGGGCGCCAGGACTGGATCGGCTGGGTCCGCACCGACAACGGCAAGGTCAAGGAGCGCGCATGGTTCAACGCCAAGGACGTCGCCGCCCACGCCAAGCTGCCGGTGTTTGCGATGCCCGACATGTTCATGTTGCGCGACTACGCGATGTTCTTTGGCATGGCGACCTTCAACGCCCTGCTGGACCAGACGTTCAACGACTCGATGAAGGTGTACGTCGAAGGCGGCGGCGAAGCGTTCACCCCAGCGGCCGGTGCGAACGTGGCGACATTCACGAATCCAATGAACAACAAGGTGTACCGTGCCGTCGAGATGCCGCAAGCGGACCTGGTCAGCCCCGCGTTCACCATGGTGAAGGACGCCCAAGGCCTCGCCGACACCTGGACGAAGGACAAGAAGGACGGCTACGCGAAGTACCTGCTCCAAGATGCCGTTCAGTTCATCGAGCTCGCCCGCGGCTATGCGGACGCGTTCGGCTACGCGTGGTTCTGAGCCCGCTCACTTCGCGAGGAACGACACCGCCGCGAGCCCTTGCACTTCGAGCAGAACCGCATCTCCCGCCACGAGCGGCTCGGCCGAGGTCGCGGCGCCCGACAAGATGACGCTACCCGCGGGCAGCGAATCGATCTGGCCAGCCAGCAGCGCACACAGATCTACCAGCGACTGTACCGGATGGCCTGAAATCGCCGAGCTCCTCGCGATCACCTCGCGTCCGCCGACCGTCATGCGCAGCGCCACATCGGCCACATCGACCGCATGCAGGTCAGACCACGCCCCGACCGCGAAGTGCGACGATGAACTGTTGTCGGCCACGACGTCGGGCAGCGAAAAGTACTTGAAGCCCACGTAGCGCGAGTCCAGCACCTCGAGCGCCGCCGCAACCCCGTCGCAAGCTGCCAGGACGTCGGCGTGCGTCGCGATGCCGGTGCGCAACGGCCGGCCCAGCCGAAACGCAATCTCGGCCTCGACCCGCGGATGGATGCCGCCGCCGACACCAAAGCCACGCTCGCGGTCGATCGCCATCGCGTCGGTCAGCACCCCGTAGATCGCGCCGTGCAGGTTCATCTGGAGCCGCTTGGCTTGGCTCGTCAGCCCCATCTTCCAGCCGACCACCCGCTCACCGGCCGCCTGCCGCAATCCGATGCCGGCTGCCTGGATCCGGTAGGCATCGTCCAGGTCGAGGTCCGGCAGCTCCAACGTCAGGCGAGGCACGGCGAGTCGGTCGCGCCGCGCCATGTGCAAGCGTGCGGCGACTGCCTCGATGTCGAGCGGATTCCCCATGGGTGCCTCCCGCGACCAAGCCTCGCGCTGCCTCGCGCGTCCGTGCCCGTGTCGGCAAAAACGCCCGAGGGCGGCGCTCCGTCACCGGAACCGCCGCCCTCGGCAAGATCACGAACCCACTGCTACGGAACCGAGCTCAGCACCGCACAGCCGACGCATTGCGTCTTGTAGGTGAGCAGATTGCAGCCGATCACCGTGCCCGACATGGTCTTGCACGTCGACGACGACGAGAACGTGCTCGAGCACAACCCCGTGATATTGTTGCACGCGTCGATCGTGCAGGCGCACTGGTCGATACACTTCTTCGGCGTGCCGGCCGTGCACAGGCCCGCCACGCACTTGTCGGTCACCGTGCACGCATCGCCGTCGCTGCACGTCGCCAGGTCATTGTTCTTCTTCTGGCACTTCGCCGTCAGGTCGCAGAAATCGTCGGTGCACGAGTTTTTGTCGTCGCACGGCGTCGTCACCGTCGGCTTGCAACTGCCGTTCAAGCACTTGTCGCCCGTCGTGCAGGAGTTGCCGTCGTCGCACAGGCCCGTCGAAATCCCCAGGTACAGGCAAGCGCCTGTCAGTACATTGCAACTGTCCGAGGTGCACACGTTCTTGTCGTCGCAGTTCACCGCCGTGCCCGCGCACACGCCGAGCGCACACTTGTCGCCCGTCGTGCATGGTTTGCCGTCGCTGCATGTCGCCGTGTTGTTCACCGTTGTGCAATTGCCCGACACCTTGTCGCAACCGTTGTCGGTGCACGGGGTGCTGATGCAGACCTTCGTGTTCGCGAACGTGCACTTGCCGCCCGCGCAGATGTCGCCGGTGGTGCAAGCATTGCTGTCGGTGCACGCCGCTGTATTGTTCTTGTGGATGCACGTGCCGAACAAGCAACTGTCATTGGTGCATACTTGGTTGTCGGTGCAGTCCTTCTGCGTGCCGTTGCACGTGCCGGAACCGCAGACATCGTTGAACGTGCACGAACTCAGGTCGTCGCAGACAAGCGTGTTGTTCACCGTCTTGCACCCGGTCAGCTTATCGCACGTATTCGTCGTGCAGATGGTGTTGTCCTGGCAGTTCAACGGCGCCAGTGACTTGCACACGCCACTGGTGCAGGTGTCGCCCGCCGTACACTTGTCGCCGTCGTCGCACGCCACGGTATTGTTCTTGTGGGCGCACAGGCCGGTCAGCGGGTCGCACGAATCGTCGGTGCACGCGTTCTTGTCGTTGCAGTCCGTCGGCGTACCCGGCAAACAGACCGACGCTTTGCAGATGTCGCCGCTCGTGCACTTGCTCTTGTCGTCGCACGCCGCCACATTCGGCGTCGTGGTGCAGGTGCCCGTCGCCGGATTGCACTTGTCGTCGGTGCACACGTTGCTGTCGCTGCAGATCACGATGACTACCCCTTTGCATGCGCCCAGGCTGCACTTGTCGAAGCCCGTGCAGCCGTTGCTGTCCGAGCACGACGCCGTGTTGTTCACGTACTTGCAGACGCCCGTCGCCGGATCGCACGAGTCGTCGGTGCACACGAGGAGGTCCGCGCAGGTCTTGATCTTGCCGAGGCACTTACCGCCCGAAGAGCACGTCGAAGCCAGCGTGCAGGGGTTGCCGTCGTCGCACACGGCACCAGTCTGAACCACGTTGCTGCACTTGTTCACCGCCCCGAGCACGCAGGCGTCCTTCGTGCAGCCGTCCTTGTCATCGCACTGCGTGTTCAAAGTGCACGCGCAGGTGAACGGGCCGGCCTTGCAGCCGCCGTCCTTGCACACGTCGGGCGTGGTGCAGATGACGCCGTCGGTACACGCCACGGTGTTGTTCACGTGGATGCACGCGCCCGTCGCACCGTCGCACTTGTCGTCGGTGCACGCGTTATCGTCGGAGCAGTTCTTCGGGCTGCCGCCGACGCACGCCCCACCCGAGCAGGCGTCGACCGCCGTGCATTGGTTGTTGTCGTTGCACGAGACGGTGTTGGGGTTGAACGTGCAAGCGCCACTCAACGCCGTGCATCCGTCCGTCGTGCAAAGCTTGCCGTCGTCGCACACCTTCTTCGTGCCAGCGCACACGCCGCTGCTGCAGGTGTCGTTCGTGGTGCACAGCGTGTTGTCCGTGCACGGAAGCGCGTTGTTGACGTACGAGCACTGGCCGGTCAGCGCCACGCACGAGTCCGTCGTGCAGGACTTCGAGTCATCGCATTTCACGGTCGTGGCCGGCGTGCACGCGCCTGTCTTGCACTTCTCGCCTGTCGTGCACAGCGTGTTGTCGTTGCATACTGAGCCATCGGTCACGTTGGTCGACGTGCACGCCCCGGTCGATGCGGCACACTTCTCGGTCGTGCAGGCGTTCTTGTCGTCGCAGACCACCGCGACTTCGCCGACGCACTTGCCGACCGTGCACGTGTCGTTCTTCGTGCACTTGCTGCTGTCGTCGCACGGGAGCACGTTGTTCACGAACGCGCACTTGCCGACCGCCGGATCGCAGGCATCCGTCGTGCACGGGACGTTGTCATTGCAATTCAAGAACTTGCCGACGCACGCGCCCGACGCGCAGGTGTCCGCCGAGCTGCACAGTTTGCCGTCGTCGCACGGTTCCGTGGTGTTGACGAACACGCACGAGCCGTTGGTGCAAGCGTCTTTCGTGCAACCGTTCTTGTCATCGCAAACGATCGGCTTGGTCACGCAGGCGCCGGCGTTGCACGCGTCGCCCGTCGTGCAGAGGTTGTTGTCGGTGCAGGTCGCCGTGTTGTTCTTGACCACGCAGGTGCCCGTCAGCTTGTCGCACGAGTTGTCGGTGCACACGCTCGAGTCGATGCACGGCTTCGCGGTGCCCGTGCACATGCCGGTTGCGTCGCACTTCGTCAATGGAGTGCACGCGTTGCCGTCGTCGCATGTGGTGCCCGGGAGCGGCGTGTTGACGCAAGTCAGCTTGCTGAGCGTGGGCTTGCAGGCGTCGGTCGTGCACGAGTTGTTGTCGTTGCAGTCCTTGATGCCGGTCGCGACCGTGCAGGTGCACTGGGCTGCACCCGAGGTGCAGACGCCCGCCTTGCAGACGTCGCCGACCGTGCAGGGCTTGCCGTCGTCGCACAGTGCCGTGTTGTTGGTCGCCTTGCACTTGCCGGTTGCCGCGTCGCACGAGTCATCGGTGCAGACTTGGTCGTCGTTGCACACGATCGGCTTGCCCGCGCACTTCTTGCTGCTCAGCGAACACGTGTCGCCCTCCGTGCAGTTGAGGCCGTCGTCGCACGGAAGAGTGTTCTGCGGGTTGAGGCACTTGCCGGTCTTGGGATCGCACGAGTCCGTCGTGCACGGATTGTCGTCCTCGCACTTGACGGCGATGGCGCCCGACACGCACTTCGTGTCCTTACACGCGTCGCCCGAGGTGCACAGGCTGCCGTCGTCGCACGTTGCCGTGTTCGCCAGCGCCAGGCACGCGCCCGACTTCAGATCGCAGGAATCGGTCGTGCACGGGTTCTTGTCGTCGCACACCTTGGGCGCGCCGCTGCACGTTCCGGCCTTGCACCCATCTAGTGTCGTGCACGCAAGGTTGTCGTTGCACGGGTCGTCAACCGGCTTCGTGTCGCACTTGCCGGTCAACGTGTTGCACGTCTCGGCCGTACACGGGTTCGTGTCGTCGCACGACACCGGCTTGAGCGGCTTGCACACGCCGAGCGAGCACTGTTCGATCGTGCACTCATTTTTGTCGCCCTGGCAGGAGGCCACGTTGTCGACCTTCGTGCAGCCGGTTTTCGGGTGGCAGGCGTCGTCCGTGCAGACGTTGTTGTCGTTGCACGTCTGCTTGACGCCGACCTGGCACACGCCGCTGACGCACTTGTCGCCGGTCGTGCACACCGAGTCATCGGCGTCGCACGTCTTGCCGTCGTTGATCGGCGCGACGGAGCACGTGCCGGTCTTCGGTTCGCACTGGTTGGCGAGGCACGTCGAGTTGCCGCCATCGGGGCAAGCGACGACCGTCTTGGGGTCGATCTTGCACGCGGGCAGCGCCGCGGACTTGTCGCAGAACAGGGTGCCGTTGCAGAAGTTGCCGTCTTCGGCGCTCGCGCAGTCTTCGTCGGCATTGCAGCCGCACTCGTTCTTGCCGACGGTGCACTTCTTGTCCTTGCAGACGTCGCCCGCAGTGCACACGTTGCCGTCGTCGCAGCCGTCCGTGTTGGCGACGCTCACGCAGCCAAGCTTGCCGTCGCAGGTGTCGGTCGTGCACACGTTGTTGTCGTCGCAGGCCTGCGCAACGTCCTTGGCGACGCCCGCGCACTTGCCGTCGGCGCACTGGTCGAAGTCCGTGCACGCATCGGTGTCGTCGCAGGGCGCCACGTTGGCTTCTTGATTGCAGCCGGTCGCGCCGTCGCATGAGTCATTCGTGCACGGGTTCTTGTCGTCGCAGTCGATCGGCTTACCCGAGCAGGCGCCGTCCTGGCACGTGTCGCCGGTCGTGCAGGCACTGCCGTCGTCGCAACTGTCGCCTATCGCCTTCGCGATGTTCTTGCACTGGCCGTCCGTCGGGCTGCACTGCGGCGAGAAGCACGAGTTGTCCGAAGTGCACACCTTCGGCGTGCCGGCGCCGCACTTGCCGCCTTTGCATGTGTCGTTGACCGTGCACAGGTCGCCGTCTTCACAGGTCGCGGCCTCGTTCGCCTCGTTCTTGCATTCGCCGCTTACGGCATCGCAACTGTCGACAGTGCAGCCGTTGCTGTCGTCGCAGGTCTTTGCCGTGCCGGCACACGTGCCGGCCTTGCAGGCGTCGGAACCCGTGCACACCGAGCCGTCGTTGCACGCCGTGCCGTCGTCTGCGGCCTTGTTCGCGCAATCGCCCGTGCCGGAGTCGCAGGTGTCGGTCGTGCACGGATTCTTGTCGTCGCAGCCCCCTGCCGAGCCCGCTGTGCACGCGCCGGCCTTGCACGAATCGCCTACCGTGCACTTGTCGCCGTCCGCATCGCAGCCTTTGGCGTCGGCGACTGCCGTACCCGTGCAACCGACCGCGAGGTCGCAGATGTCGTCCGTGCACGCATTCTTGTCATCGCACGTCTTCTTGGTGCCGGCCTGGCACTTGCCGTCCTTGCAGGCATCGCCCTCGGTGCACGCGTCGTTGTCGGAGCAGTCGCCGGCGACCGGCGTCGATGCACACACTTCCTTGACCGCAGGATCGCAGGTGTCCGTCGTGCACGGGTTGCCGTCGTCGCACGCAGACTCGTCGATGCCACTGTCGCAGTCGTTGTCCTTACCGTCGCAGGTCTCGGCGACGGCTGCCGCGGCCGAGCACGCCGTCAGGCCGAGGTCGGTGCACTTGCGCTCACCCGTGCAGGTACCGACCGCGTTCGCCACGGAGCAAGCCGTCGTCAGGCCGGCCGTGACCGCCTCCTTGGAGCAGGAGCAGATGCCAAACACCTTTGCATCAGCGCCGTCGGGCTTGCGAACGCAGCCCTTGAACGCGCCACCCTCGGTGGGCTGGACGTCGGCGCACACGTAGCCGTCGGGGCATGCCGCCGCTTCCGTGCAGGTGTTCGAGCAGAAGTTTCCTTGCCCACCACCGTACTCGACGCACGCCGTCTTGCCGGCTTCTCCGCACGCCTTGGAGTCCTTGCACGGGCTGCACTGCGTGCCGCCCGTCGCCTTGGGCACGCACACGGCAACGGGCTTGCCATCCTGCGCCAGCACGTCGCACGCGGTGTCGGCGGCACACTTGACTGTCATGCACAGCGCCGCGCACTTCTTGCCCGACGGCGTGTCATTGCAGAGCTTCTGCTCGCAGTCCTCGTTCGTCGAGCACGCGCAGCCTTCGGCGTTGCACGTTGCGGTGTCGGTCGCGACGGCTGTGTCGCCGGAAACGGGGACATCCGACCCGACAGGAGCGTCCGGGTCCATCGGCACGTCCGCTCCGACTGGCACGTCCGCTCCGACTGGCACGTCCGCTCCTACCGGCGCGTCGTCGGTCGACGGTACGTCGGGCGTCGTCTGTTCGTCGGCGGTCGCCAAGTCCGGGCCGACGGTGTTGTCCACAGCTTGAACATCGACGGGCTCGGCCGTGTCCGGGCCGGCAGCCAGGTCCGGTCCTGCCGCCGCATCGCCAGGCGCCGCAAGATCGGTCCCCGTATCGGCACCCGGCGCTGCGCCGTCCGCTAGGGTTGCGTCCGCCAGTGCGCCATCTGCCTTGGCATCGACACCAGCCGAAGCCGCCCCTTCGGGGCCTTCCGGGTCACCGCAGCGAGCCAGCGCAAGGGCGAGAGTCGCCAAGCCGGCGAGGGCGAAGCGCGAACGAGCAGACGGACGGGTCGGAATGAAGCGGGGACATGGCCGGTTCATGAATTCTCCTGGTCAGGTTCGCTGCGCGGCGAAGTAGCGCAGTATTCACAAGATTTCTCGCATTTTTCGCCGGGCGCCTAGAAAAGGCGACGACGGAACGGTGTTAAGCGTTCGGCGGTACACTACATGGCGCCCGGGCGCCGGCGCAAGTCGCCGGGCCACAATTCGTCGCTGTCGGCTGGGGCATGAACGCCCGCCATCGACGCCATGGCTGGGAACGACAATACTCGGGGCGAGCGCACACCGTTGCGCGACGATGACTTGTCCATGCTGCCCACCCCGACCCCGGAACAGCGCCGCCTGCTCGAAGCGATGGTCGGGACGTGGTTCGGCGACGAAACCCTGTATCCGTCGCCATGGGATCCGAAGGGTGGCACAGCGATCGGCCGCACCCAGTCGCGCCCCGTGCTCGACGGCCTCCTGGTGTGTGCGGACTACGTCGAGGAGCGCGACGGGGCCATCGTGTTCCGCGGCCACGGCTTGTATGGCTGGGACGCGGTACAGGCCTGCTACACGATGTATTGGTTCGATTCGATGGGGCCGTGCCCGCGGCGGCTGCCGGCGATCGGCCAGTTTGAAGATGGCGCCCCGCCAGGCATGACGCGGCTCGCGTTCACGGTGCCGGGCGACACCGCGACGACGCGCTATGTGTATGACTTTGCACCACCCTTGTCCGGGTACTACGAGTTCCGCATCGAAATGCGCGAGGGCGCCGACGGCCCCTGGCGCACGGTCATGAGAGGCGAGTACGCGCGGCAGTAGGCCTGCGAACGGCAGCGGCCCTGCGCGTGCAAAAAGACTTCGATCGCCTGCTCTTGCCCAGGTCGCTACTTGGCCGGCTTCGCATCCGGCATCGCCACATACGCGGGCAGGATGTCGACCGGCAGATCCGCCATCGCCGTAATCTTCTCCCGCAATTCGCCGGGCATTGGGCCGTACGTGAGGATCAGGCGCCCCGCCCCCTCATAGTCGCCGCGCGCGAGCACCTGCAGCACTTCGAGCGCCAGCTTGCCCAGCGTTGGTCGCAGCGCCTCGCGCCCGATCTCGAACGTCTTCGTGTCCGGGTTGTAGCGAAACGCATAGCTCGCTGCGAGGTAGTTGTAGACGATGCACTTGGCCAGCGTTTGCGGCGACCCCTCGGACAGCCGCGCAGCATCGATCAGCGACGCAAGGTACGTCGCAGCGATCGCGGTGTCGGTCTGGTTCTGCAGGTGCCCCTTGTCGGTGAGGTAGAGCGCGTCCAGCAGCGCCGCGACCTCGCCCTGCAGGCTCTGGATCAGGTCGTAGCGCGCCCGCAGCGCTTGGCGCACGGGGATTGTGGTGCCGTCTGCCTGCACGATCGGCTTCACCTGCAGGCCGTGCGACAGCTGCCACGTCACGAGAAACTGGAAGTACGCGTCGAACGTGACGAGATCCGCGAGCTCCGGCTCGAAGATGCGCTGGGCCACGGGGCGCGCCAACGCATCGAACTTGGCCCGCACGACGTTGCGCAGGATGACGCGCTTGGACCCCTTCTGCGACCGCACCAGTTCGTCGTTCGGCAGCGAGAACGCCCGAATCTGGTAGCCGGAGCGCGCGTCGCCGGCCGTATACAGCACGTCAGCGATCGTAATTGGCGACGGCTTCGAGATGTCGAAGCGGTCGCGCAGGTGCTCGGGCAGCGCCTTCGATTTGGCCAACTCGTCGTGCAGTTCGAGCAGCTTGGCGAAGCGCGCACTCTCCTGAGCGTCGCGATAGTAGACGATGGCTTCAAACGCCGTCTTGAGGCCGAGTAGGCGGTCTTCGTAGTACTCGTAGGGGCCGATCGCGATGTCGAGCGGGCAGTCGCCGGTATCCATCCACTGCAGTTCGGACTTCTGGTAGCTGTCGGACTGGAGCGCCACGGCGCGCGCCCGCAGGTAGTCGGCGAAGTGAGCGCACTTGCAGCCGCCGTTGCGCTTGTCGACGCACTTGTAGGCATCGGCCGCCTGCAGCAGCGCGGCGCTGGCCGTGCGCAGGTCTTCGGTCCACACCTTGGAGTACGGCACGGCCTCGAAGCCGGGGCCCTTGCGCTGCACGACGGTATAGCTCGACCACAGGCTCGGGCCACTCTCCGGATGCTTCGCGATCCAGTCGTCGATCTCGCGGGCGCTGGCGTCCGACGGGTAGAACGCGGCTCCGGGCGGGCGGCGCTGGCGGCCGAGGAAGGGGGTGTCGTCGCTGTGGCTGTCCCACGGGCCGTAGTGCAGTTCGAGCAGGCGGGCCAGCCGAGTAGCGTCGGGGTTGGCCGACTTCTGCAGCGTCTGGAGGATCTGGCGCCCGTCATGCGACACCTGGTCCCAGTAGACGCGATCGATCGCGTCGGCCGCCCGGCGCAGCGGCTCCAGCATCGGCTGCAGTTCCTCAGGCAGCGGGCCGCCGCGCACGCGCAATTCGGCCCGCGTATAGCGGTTGAGGCGGGCCTGGATCACGGCGGGAGGCGCCGCCGACAACAACAGGTCGGCGTCGGTCGGCGGCGCGGCAAGTGCGGCGCTGGCGGCCAGGGTGGTCAGGACGGCGGACATCACGGTGGCGACGAGCGAACCGGTCAGCGCCAACGTGCCGGACTGGCGGCGGGAGAGTGGTCGAGCAGCGGACATGGGAACCTCAGCAACGGCAGAGCGCCATTGACAGTGAACCGGACGCCGGGGCGGGTCAAGCCGCACGGGCGGCCGGGGCGTCGGAGTGCGCCGAATCATGTGGCGAGATTCCACACATGTTGATTTTTTCGTCATTCAGTTGCGCGAACAGACTCGGCCCAGGGCGCGCGACCCGGCTGCGTATCGCGGTCGCGGGAAATTGTGGGGTTGGCACGGAGCCTGCATAGCTCCTGGATGGTACCACCAGCCCGAGCGGACGGGCCAGGCACAGGCAGCGCGCCCGCGGGCGTCGAGGAGGAAGTCATGACGGGTCGGAATTGCGGCATCGCTGGACAGAATTGCGTCCTCCCATCGTGGCGCCGGCGTGGAGCAGCGGCGCTCTGCCTCGGCGTCGGACTGGTGGCGCTCGGGGCGTGCGGTGAGGCCACCGACACCAGCGCAGGAGTTGCAGCCGAACCGGGCTCTGCGGGAGCTGCGATGGCAGACGCGAGTTCGACCAGCAACCAGGCCGCCTCCGACTCCACCACAGGCAGCGACTCCACCACAGGCACCGGCACCAGCAGCGTGCCGAAGTCTGCCGACGCTGCGGCGGCAGGCGGTGCCGCGATGGACGCCGCAGGCACTTCCGGCGCGGACGCGGCGGCGCCGGCCGTCTCGGACGAGGACGCCCAGAAACAGGTCTGGCGCAAGATCGTCGAGTCCACCCCGTTTGCCCAGGTCTCGCTCGGCAACAAGACGAAGCTGTTGCTGCGCGACCTGCGCGTGACGGTGACCGTGGATGGCCTGCGGGTGCGCACGCTCGTCGATCACATCTACAAGAACCCGACCGCGCAGGTGGTCCAAGGCACGTTTCGCTACGCCCTGCCGCCTGACTCGTCGGTGTCGTACTACGCGATGTTCGAGGGCCAGGCCGGCATCGCCGACCCACTTTTCTTCGACCCGGGCGACAAGCTCGGCGGCGCGGACGAAGAGACGCTGGGCAGCGCGGCGCCCGAAGAAGTGAGCCTGAGCGCCAAGAACTGGGGCGTGCCGAAGGAGGCCAAGGTCGCTGGCCAGGTCGCCGCCACCATCGCCTACGAGGAGGAGACGAAAAAGAAGATCGACCCTGCGCTGGTCGAAGAGGTGGCGCCGAACACGTTCGAGGCCAAGGTGTTCCCCATCCCGGCCAACGGCTACAGCCGGGTGTTGATCGCGTACGAGCAGACCCTGCCGCGCACGAAGGACGGCTTGCTGTACACGTTCCCGCTGCCGAAGACCGACGAGACAAAGAAGCTCAACCTGATCGAGACGTTCGACTTCACGCTCGTCGCCAAGGTGGCGGCCGTCGGCAGCGTGAAGGCGCTCAGCACAGTCGAAGGCGTCGAGGAGAAGCCCGGCAAGTCGGCGTATCTCGGCCGCAAGAAGTTCAAGGGCCCGTCGCCGGGCGGCATGCTGGCGTGGGCGTTCGTACCGGTGCAGGGCAATGCCGACGTCGATGCGATCGCCGGCAAGGACCCGGCGAGCGGCAAGGACTACGCATACCTGCGGCTGCAGCCCAAGCTCGACGATCTGGCCAAGACCAAGGCGGCGGCCAAGCGCGGCGTGATCCTGCTCGACACCTCGCGCTCGGAGAACAAGCGCTTTGCCTTGTCGATGGCGCTGGCACAGAAAATCCTCGAGCAGGCGCCGGCGCTGGAGCAGTTTGCCGTGGTGACGTTCGACGCCGGCGCACGTTGGCTGACGCCCGGCTGGCTGAAGAACGACGCGGGTGGCCGCAAGCAACTGGTCGACACGCTCGACGGCGTCATCTTGGAAGGTGCGACGGACCTGTCGGCCGCGCTGCGGGCGCTGGCCAAGCCGCCGATGGAAGTGGGCGCGGACAAGCAGATCGACGTGTTCGTGCTGTCGGACGGCGCGCTGAACTGGGGCGATGTCACCATCGAGTCGATGCTGGCGCGCTTTGGAGCCGAGTCGCCATGGCTGGCGCGCTTCTTCTCGTATCGGCTGGGCATCGGCGGCGAAAACACGGCGGTCTACCAGGCCTTGGCGCAATCGGGCGGTGCCATCTTCAACTGCGAGGCGGGCGCGCTCGACAAGTGCGCGCCGGCCCACCAGTCCGCGGGGATCCTGATCAACAGCGTCGATGTCGTCGGCGACGGCCCCGCTGGCGCCCAAGTGGCTGACGTGATCGTGCAGGGCCGTCAGGCGACGCTTTTCCCCGGTGCGAGCCTGAACCTGGGCCTGCGGGTGGTGAAGCCCGGCGCGGCCAAGGTCATCGTCAAGGGCACGGTGCCGGGCCAGGGCGCCAAGACGCTCGAATTGCCGGTCACGCTGGCCGCCACCGGACAACTCGCGCCGCGGGCGTGGGCCGAAATCGCCGTCAACCACCTGCTCGACGCCCACGATGCAAAGCTGGACAAGTACGCGCTCGCGCTGGCGCAGCACTTCCGGATCCCGAGCCGCATCGCGAGCTTCCTTGTGCTGGAGGACGAAAAGGCCTACCAGAAATACGGCATCGCCGACGAGTCCGGCAAGCTGGACGGCAAGGACATCGGCGTACTCGTGGCGCAGGCGCTCGCGGTCGCGGGGCAGGCGTGGACGAGTTGGCACCAGTTGCAGCGCGCACTCGACGACTTCGTGGCGCTGAAAAAGCCCGGCCCTGCAGTCGTCGGCGTGTTCCTGAAGCTGCAAGGGCTCGTGCCGGAAAAGGAACTGCAACTGCCCGAACCGTCGCTCGCCGTGCCGCTCGTGTACGCCAAGGACCTGCCCGGCCCGTACCTGGTGCTGGTCCAGGCCCAGCAGGACGACGTGTTCGACCTCGGCCCTTGGAACGACGAAGCCGAGCGGCGCCGCAAGCTGGGCCTGACCGGTGCGGCCGTGCGGGCGCTGTCGACGACCGTGGAGAATAGGCCGCAGGACGCCGAAGTGGCGCGCCTGGCCGGCTATCGGCTCAAGTCGTGGGGCGAGACGGAGATGGCGGCGGGCTTGTTCCTGGGCGTGCTGAAGAAGCGTCCGTTCGAGCCGCAGTCGTACCGCGACCTGGCGGCGGCGCTGGGTGTCACGCGGCCAGCGCTGGCGGCGATGCTGTACGAGGCGGCGCTGGCCGGCGACTGGGATGCCAATTTCAAGTCGCTGAAGGCCGTCGTCGCCGAGGAGTACGCCCTGTTCATCCAGGCGCTCGGCCAGGCCCAGCCGAAGTCGCCCACCCTGCCCTACCTGAAAGATCGCGCGCAGGTTCTGAAGCTGGAGACGCCGAGCGGCTCGCTGCGCGTGACGCTGACCTGGAACACCGCGGCCACGGACATCGACCTGTGGGTGATCGCACCGACGGGCGAGAAGTGCTTCTACAGCCACAAGCAGTTGTCGGTGGGCGGCAAGCTGCTCGACGACCTGACGCAGGGCTACGGACCCGAGCGCTTCCAGGCCGATAAGGCGATTGCGGGCAAGTGGGTGGTGCAGGCGCACTACTACGCCAACAACGGCAACGCCTACGCTGCCGAGACGTATGTGAACGCCACCGTGATGACGCACATCGGCACGCCCGAGGCGGCGATCCAGCACAGCAACGTGGTGCTCAAGAAGAAGGGCGACGTTGCCATGCTGGCCGAGGTGTTCTTCAAGTAGGCCGGAGGTTTCGGCGACTCGATCGCGGCGAGCAGGAGGATGAGATGCAGACGCTCCAACACATCGGCCGACTCCGGGTGCCTCGCATGGCCCGCGCTGGGGTCGCGTGCTCAGCGTGGGCGGTGTGGGCGGTGGGCGTTTCGCAAGGGGGCTGCATCCAGGTGGTCAACCCGCACGCGGCCGACTCGGCGCCGGGCCCCGACGCCCACACGCCCGAAACCGAGAGCGTGCCCGCAGCGGATGCCCAGCGCACTGTGAACAAGAAGCCAGACGTCGCTACGGCGCCCGACCTGTGGAGCCCTCCGCCGCGGCGCAATCCGCAGGCCTTCCCGCCCCTGTTTACGGGGCTCGCCATCGGCAACGCGACCGGCCAGCAGCTTGTCGTCCGGGTGCGCGCGCTGCGCAAGACCATCGCGCTGGACTGTGCCACGGTCAGCCAGGCGCCAAACGTGTGGCTGTCGCGCGCCCTGTTCGCTCCGGCGCGGACGTGGCTGGTGGCGGCGGGGCGCGCGTTTGCTCCGGTGCAGCCGGGCGACGGCCCTGCGCTGCCGTGTACGGCGCTGCTGGTGGACGGGTCTGGGCTGCCGATGCGCCTGGTGTTCTGGCAGCACGCAGACTACCCGCCCACGCAGGTGCCGTCGGTTGTGCAGGGGCCGCCGGCGGGCCGCATGCTGGCACTCGGGCCGCAAGGCGATGGACTGGACTTTGGCAAGCATCCCGCCATGTTCGCCGCCCCGCCGCTGGTCGATGCCGGCCTTGCCCCGGGCTGTGAACAGCCTGACGATGGCAACGCGCTCGCGTGGTCCGAACCGCTGCCCCAGGGCGACGTCACCGTACTCGACGTGGAGTCCGCGCCAAACGGCTGCCACGCGCTCGAACTGTTGGCAAAGACGGGCACCCTTCTGTGGACGGTGTGCCTGCCGCCGGCCGCCAAGTTCCCGTTCGAGCCGGGCGATGACATTTTTGCCAGTCCACTCACAGGCGGCCACAACCTGGGCCCAGTCAAGGGCCTCGATCTGGTAGGCGATGGCAAGCGGGTGCGCTTCGGGCGTGGCGAAGATGTCGTCTACTTCGGCAAGGCGGTGGCCAAGCTGGTGGTGACGCCGGCGTGCGGCGCGGCCCACGATGCCTGCGGGGGCACGCTGCAGCCAGTCGAGGTCCAGGTCACCCTGCCCGGCCAGAAGCCCAAGGTCGCGCTGCCCGGTGGCCAGGTGCAGACCGCCGACAAGGCGACGTTGCACCTCGTGCGCTCGTTCGACGCCAAGGTCCACGACAAGGCTTGTACGGGTCCGTTGCCCGGCACGCGCGTGGTCGAGTCCGTGTTCGTGGAGGAACTGCCATGACGAGTCTACGCCATGCAATGGTGGCCATTTTCCTGCTCGCGTGGCCGAGTGGCTGTGTCGTCAATCCGGTGCCGACGCCGGGCACGATGCGGGCGGGCGGGGCCGCAAAGACGGCGACGGAAGACAACGACTTCCAGGCCAAGGCCGAGGCGGCGAAGGCAGACGCCACAACCGCCAGCGACTCCGCGGGAGCCGCTGTGCCCGCGGGCATGGACACGTCATCGGCAGACGCTGTGGCCGCAGCCGATGCGTCGGGCGGCGGCGACAGTGCGCTGACCAACCCCGATGCCCCGCCGGAGCCGGGCGCCACGGGCCTGTCGCAAGCCGGGGCCCAGGATTTCGGCCTGTTCCGCAAGATTCTCGAAGCGGGCGGGATTCCTGCGCCCAAGGTGCTCGATGACCTCGGCTTCTTCGCCGAACACAAGCTCGACTACCCGGCGCCGAAGTGTGGCCAAGACATGTGCATGCACCCCTTGCTCGGCATCATGGGCAACATGATCACCGGGTCGACCTGCACCGTCCTGCAAGTTGGACTCAACACGCCGATCACAGTGGACAAGCTCGCGCGCCCGCCGCTCGATCTGGTGGTCGCCATCGACACGTCGAGTTCGATGGCCGGCGCGCCGCTCGCCTACGTGCAGCAGGGTCTGCAGCAGATGCTCGACCACCTGCAGAAAGACGACCTCGTCTCGATCGTCGCGTTCGCCGACAGCGCGCAGACCGTGGTCGATGCCAAGGGGCTCGCCAAGAAGATGGACATCGAGAAGGCCATCTTGCAGATGCAGGCGGGCGGCCAGACCAACCTGTTCGCGGGTCTGTTCCACGCATTTCAACTCGCCGCCAAGGCCAAGAAGCCGGGGCGCCAGACGCGCGTGCTGTTCCTGTCCGATGGCGCGGCGACGGCGGGCCTGCTGCAACCGGCCAAGCTCGTGTCGCTGGCGGTGGGCTACGCGAAAATGGGTATCGGGATCACGACCGTCGGCGTCGGCATGGCGTTCGAGGTGCAGGTGCTGAAGGACCTGGCCGAAGTGGGCGCAGGCAACTTCTACTTTCTCGACAAGCCCGCGGGCGTCAAGGAGGTGTTTGCCGAGGAGGTCGAGACGTTCATGGTGCCGGTCGCGCTCGACGTGGGCATCGACGTCAAGGTAGCGCCGGGCTACGTGCTGCGCGGCGTGTACGGCACCCACGGCTGGAAGGGCGGTTCAGGTGGGGGCAAGATCTCGATCCCGACGCTTTTCCTGGCCGGGCGCACGAAGGCCGAGGACCCGCTGCCGGGCATGGGCGAGGGGCGACGCGGCGGCGGCGGGGCCATCCTCATCGAGTTGATCGCGCTGCCGGGTGTGGTCGCGGGCGGCAAGGCGGTCGGCTCGCTGGCGCTGACCTGGACGCATCCGCTGACGGGCAAGGTCGTGACGCAGACCGCCGAGGTCGATGGCCCGATCAAGCCGGGGGAGCCGGTGCTCGATGGCGGCTACTTCTCGCACCCGACGGTCGAGAAGGGGTTCGTGATGCTGAACCTGTTCGCGGCGTTCACGATGGCCGCTGCGCTTGCCCACGATGCCGACCCAGGCGCGGCGCAAGGCGTGCTGCTGGCGCTGCAGGACGAGGTGCAGAAGTGGCTGAAGAAGACGACCAAGCCGGACCCGGACATCGTCGATGACCTGAAGTATGTGGACCTGTTCGTGTTGAACCTGAAGAAGGCGGCGAACCAGACACCGATCAGCAAGCCTCCGGAGCCTTGGCCGAAGGATTGAGGTCGATGGCCGGTTGTCGTGCAGGCCGGGTGGTTGGGAATCGTTGGCGCGAAGGCGTTGGCGGCGCTGGAATGAGTGGCGGTGCTGGCAGCGCGCTGGCGCTCGCGCGCAACCAAACTCCGATGGCGCTGGCGCCGCAAAGCCAGCCCGGCGACCACGCGATGATAACGGCATGGGTCGCGGGCGGCACCCGCGATACGGCCTCGGCGGTCGCCGCGTACAAGGGACTGCCGATCGGAGGGCCGGGTTGGCAGGGGATCGACGTCACGGGCAAGATCGTGGGACAGGGCCCTCGGAGGAGCGACCCGATTGACCATCGCTCCGCAAGCCGCTACACCCGTTCCCACCTGCGAGCCGCTGCGGGGTCGAATAGACGACCTCTTCGCCGCTTCTGCAAGTCAGTCGGCCCAGCACTGGCTGAAGTGAATTCAGCGAGTTTCAGCCGTCTGGGCGTTCGTATCCGCATCCGCCGAGGCCTTGTGAAGGGAGACTCACAAGCTTTCGGCGCGCCGCGCTGGAATCCATCGTGCCCGCACCTTCTTCTGGCCAGTTCGACGCCGGCACCCGCATTGACGAGCGCTACGAGATCGTCGAGCAACTCGGTTCCGGTGGCTTCGGCACCGTCTACCGCGCACGCCAGCTCAACATGGATCGCGAGGTCGCCGTCAAGGTGATCCGGCGCTCGCTCGTCGACGACGACCGCATCGTGGCGCGCTTCCTGCGCGAGGCCCGCGCCGTGTCGCGCCTGAAGAATCCCCACATCGTGCCGGTCTTTGATTTCGGCCAGACCGCCGACGGCCTGCTCTACCTCGTGATGGAGCTCCTGCCAGGCCGCACGCTCAAGCAGGTCTTTGCCGACGAGGCGCCGCTGGCCCCGCCGCGGCTGTGTCGCCTGCTGGCCCAAGTGTGCGAGGCGTTGGCCGAGGCGCACGGCCACCGGGCGCCGGGCGCGGACCGCGACAGCCCGATCGTGCACCGCGACCTCAAACCCGAGAACATCATCGTCGTGCAGACCCGGACCGGCGCGGAACACTGCTACCTCCTCGACTTCGGCATCGTGCGCATGGACGACGCCGAAGGAGACGTCGCGCTGACCGCCGGCGGCTTCGCGCTCGGCACGCCCCACTACATGGCCCCGGAGCAGGCGCGCGGCGAGCGGCCCGGGCCCGCGGCGGACCTGTGGGCGCTCGGCGTGCTCATGTACCAAGGCCTGACGCGGCGGTTGCCGTTCACGGGCGCGGGTCCTTCGCTCATCCTGACCGCCGTGATGCGCGACCCGCCGCTGCCGTTCGACGCCGCCGCCGAAGGCCTCGACGTGCCGCCAGCCGTCCGCGCACTCGTTCACGATCTGCTGGAGAAGGACCCGGCACGGCGCCCCGCGAACGCGTCGGTCCTGCAATCCCGCCTGCTCGATGCCGGCGGTGGCCGGCCGCGCGCCGATGATGCGACGTGGGGCCCGTCGAAAGCCGGCCCCGACGACACGGCCGACCCGGGCGGCGTCACGCTGGCGCTGCCGACCTCGCGAGCGCGACCCGGGCGCGCGGGGCTCATCGGGGCTGCGGTGGCGCTGGCCATCGTCGTCGTCGTCGCGGTGCTGGCCGGCATGCAAGCGCGATCCGCGCGTACGCCACCGCCGTCGCCTCGCCTCGATGCGCCACGTCTCGCAGCTGCGCCAGCGGCACGCCCGCCGGGCGCCACAGCCGACGGCCCGGCGGCCGCGGCGGCGCCCGCAGCCGTCGCCATGCCGCCTCCCGGCCGCGCCGAGTCTGCCGTGGTTCCGCCCCCGTCGTCCGGAGTCCTCCCGCCGACCGTGCCTCCCAGCGCGACTGGCGCGGCGCCGCCCTTGACGAGTCCTGCGGCGGGCTCGCCTGCACCGCCGACGCCCACCGATGCCGTTCCTGCCGCGCGCGCCCGCAGCCCTGCCAGCACGAGTCCTGCACGCCGGAGGTTGCGCCTTGATTGACCGCATGGGCTTCGCCGTCGCCGGGCTCCTGTTGACCGTATCTGCGGCGCTGGCAGCCCCGCGCGCAGGCCGTGCACCGCAGGCAGTGCGCGAGTTGCAGGCCCAACTCGCGGCCGATCAGGTCGACCTCGCCATCGAGACCGGCGAGAGAGTCCTCGCCGTCGTCGCCGACCCCGACGTCGCCTTGCTCGTCGCCGAGGCCTGTTCGCGCAAGGCAAAGGCGCTCGACGAACGCGGCCGGGCGAGTGCCGAAATCCTCGCCGTGCTCGACCGCGGCCTCAAGGCCGCGCGCACGGTCAAGCTGCTGAAATGGCGCGGACACACGCTCATCAACCTGGGCGGGCGCGACCACGAGGCCTACGAAGCCTACGAAGAGGCGCTCGAACGCGGCGTGGAAGGCAAGGACCAGATCGATCTCGCCACCGCCGTGGCCGACACCTATGCGCGCATCGCCCCGGCCACGTGCCGCCTGACCGTGACGTCAGCGCCCAGCGACGCGGAAGTCCGCATCGGCGCGGGCGTCGAGTCGAAGCGCACGCCGGCAAAGTGGTGGCTGCCGCGCGGGAGCCACAGTGTACAGGTCTTTGCGCTCGGCCGGCCCGCGCAGACCCGTGTCGTGGCGTGTGGCCCGACGCCGGTGGCCGTCCACGTCGATCTCGGCGCTGCAGCAATGGTCGCCCCGCTGGCCACATCGTTGCCGGCCGCGGACGCAAACGACCCGTATGCGGGGGTCTTGGCGCCGCCGCCGCGCAGCCCGCGCCGGGGCCCTTGGATCACGATGGGAGCCGGTGTTGCTGCGCTTGCCATGGGAGTCGCTCTCAACGTGAGTTGGTACGACGACCGGGCGGGCTGGAAGAAATCGGCAGCATTGGCCAGCTACGGCGCAGGGGGAGCCGCGCTCGTTGGCGGCGCGGCATGGTGGTGGTGGGCACGGAGCGCGGACCCCTGACCGCGGCGAGATTCTCCCCGGTTCGGCACGCTCCTTGCGTTCGCGCGCCAGGGGTGGGCGCCACGTCGACGACGACTACCACGGACACCCGCTATCCGGTGGCAGTCCAACGTCGATGCTGCCGTAGCAGTTGCCATCGGTGACTTCGACTTGCGCCGCCGTCACGCCCAGCAGGGCTTCGGCCGGGATCGGGTCGGCCGCCACGTCCCATCCCGGCGCGTCCGGCGCGTCCGGCGCGGCCTTCGGAGAGCCCGTACAAGGATAGGTCACCAACTTCTTGCCGTTGGCTGCCAGCAGAAAAGCCGAGTACTGTGTGCCAATTGCACCCACGTAGAGCTTGCTGCCGTCCTGGCGCAGCAGGCGCACGAACATGCCCGACTCGTGGCGCTGGAGAACTTCGCGCCGAGGCTGGCCTTGAGCTTGTGGGTGCCGTCGGCGTTGGGTGTGATGGTGAAGCTGGTCTTGACCGGCGTGCCCGAACACGCCTTGCCCGGCGCGGATTCGGTCTTGACCGTGCCGTCCTTGTCCTTGGTGCACATCGCACACTTGCACGTCTTCGGGCACGCCGCGCCGTCCGGACACTTGCCCGGATTCAGGCCGCCGAAGTCACAGTCTTCGCCCACCTCGTTGACGCCGTTGCCGCAGCACGGGCACGGTGTCGTCAGCTCGTTGCGCAAGTAGCTCTGCGGCCAGGCGCGAAACACCTTCTTCTTGGCCTTCTGGTCCAGTGGCTGGGCGTAGGCGTCGGGACTGTGGTCCTTGCGCGGATCCGAGGTGTCGGTATTGAAAGTGTTCGCTGTCTTGCCGGCATTCCACGCATTGGCGACCTGTCCCGCCATGTCAGCTCCGGCGCTCAGTTGCAACTGGGCCGCGAACGCCGCGCTCGCCGGCCCCACCGGGTGGTCGCCCTCCTGCATCGGCGAGGGCGTGGTGCGGTTCTGCGAGGTCAGCAACCGCTCGACACCGGGCAACTGGGCGATCTCGTCCGCGAGCGCGCCCGAAAAGCACGACTCGACGACCAACGTCAGGTGGCACGATTTCAGCGGCTTGAGCAGGTCCAGCAGGTCCGCGGCGTCGATCGCCGTCGCGTCGGCGGCAAACTGCCAGCGCGACGGCTGGTCGGGCGGCACCGGCGTCTGGTAGAGAGCACCGTAGGGATGGCCCTTGCCATCGACGACGAGGCCGTTCTCGTTTACGCGGGCTCGGCTCGCTCAGAATGGTGTGACCCGGACCGCATCGACCCAAAGGAACTGGCAGCCGTTGTTGGGCGAGCCCACGTTGCCCAGCATCACCCGGTTCGCGCCGAACAGATTGCCCGAGAACAAGGGGACCCACGACCCACTGCCGGCATCTTTCTGGTTCACCGGCACCGTGGTGTCCGCGCCCGCGTCGTACTTGAGCCGGTACGTGGAGTCCGAGACGTAGCTCGAACTGCCGCCGCTGCAGCCCGTCAATCCACCGCCCGCGCCGACGGTCGGCTTGAAGGCTTCGACCTTCCAGTTACACTTCAACGACGCGCCGAACGGCCACTCCACGAAGGCGGACTGCGCGCTCTTCGAGAACATCATCAGCATCGCGCCACCTTGGTAGCCGCTCAGGTAGAGCCGGTCGAAGCACGACTTGCCCGCACACGAAGTCGAAGTGGTGGCCGAGAACTGGGGGTCGGGAGCGCACGAGTAGCACCCGGTGCACGTGCCGTTCCATTTGTCGCCGCTCGTTTTCTTGTCGCACCCGTCCACGATGAATTGCGAGCGCGACGTGCAGGTGCCGGCCACGCACACCGAGGTACCGCCGCACGGCGTGCATTCGGCCTCTGCGACACACTTGCTCAAGCTGCATTTCTTGCACGGCCCGCACGTGACGCTCGCGCAGGGGTCGCACGCGCTGGCGTAGTTCGCACAGCAGTCGCCGCCACCCTTGCATCCGCTGTCGCAATTGCAGATGCCCGAGCCCTGCCCTTGGAACACGCCGCAATTCCCTGTGCACGACGTGAAATACGTCTTGCAGGTGCCATTCAGGCATTTCTGGTTCGACGACCCGCACACGACGCCGTTCGTCACGTTGGCTTTCGTGCAGCCACCGGCTGCCACGCTGCACGCCTCGGTCGTGCACTTGTTGTTGTCGTCGCAATCCTTCGGCGTGCCGCCGGTGCACGATCCGCCGCTGCACGACTCGCCTGTGGTGCAGGGGTTGTTGTCGCTGCACGACCCGCTGGCGGGCTGCGACGAGCACGACCCATTCGAGCACACGCCCTGCTTGCACGTCCCATTCCACGCGTCGCAGTTCTTCGCGCCGCCGCCCTGGCACGAGCCGCCCTGACACGAATCGCCCAGGGTGCACAGGTCGTTGTCGCTGCACGAGCCGGCCTTGAACTGCTTGCCGCACTGGCCGCCCTGGCAGACCCCGGTGTTGCAGGTGTCGCCTTGCCACGCACAGTTCATCGGCGGCCCGGCCTTGCACGCGCCGACACTGCACACATCGCCTTCGGTGCACGGGTTGTTGTCGTCGCAAGCGCCGCCGCTGGCCGGGGCGTACACGCAACCCTTCGCGGCGTCGCAATTGTCGTTGGTGCACGGCTTGTTGTCGTCGCACGGCTTCGGCGTGCCGGCCGCACACGCGCCGCCCTGGCATTTGTCACTCTCCGTGCACGCGTCCTTGTCGTTGCACGCCGTACTGTTCGGCGTTGGCGCGCAGCCCTTGCCCGCCTGGCACTTGTCGTCGGTGCACGCGTTGCCGTCGTCGCAATTCTTCGGTGGCCCGCCATTGCAGGCGCCGCTGCCGCACACGTCGGGCCCGCTGCACGGATCGCCGTCGTCGCACGCTTTCGAGTTGTTCGAGTAGGTGCAGCCGCCCTTGACGTCGCACACGTCGTCCGTGCACGGCTTGTTGTCGTTGCAGTCGCCAAACTTCGTGCCCGCGCACTTGCCATCCTTGCACGTGTCGATGTCCGTACACGCGTCACCGTCGCTGCACGGCGCCGCGGCATTCGTGTGGGCGCAGCCGACGGCCGGGTCGCACGTGTCCAGGGTGCAGGCGTTCTTGTCGTCGCAGTCTATCGCCTTGCCGCCCACGCACTTGCCCGCCGCACACGCATCGCCGCCCGTGCACGCGTTGCCGTCGCTGCAAGCGCCCCCGTTCGCCGGCAGGTGCGTACAGCCGCCCTTGGCCGCGCAGTCGTCGAGCGTGCACGGGTCCTTGTCGTCGCAGTCCGCCTTGCCACCGGCGGCGCACGTCGATTCCTTGCAGACGTCGCCGACCGTGCACGCGCTGCCGTCGTCGCAACCGGCGCCGCTGGCCGACTTCGTGCACGCGCCCGTCTTGGGGTCGCAGCCATCGTCGGTGCAGGCGTTGGCGTCGTCACAGCCCTTCGCGGGCCCGGCGCCGCACTTGCCGTCCTTGCACTTGTCGGCGACCGTGCACGGCGCCCCGTCGTCGCACGGCTGCACGTTGTTTTCGTGGGTGCAGCCCGTCTTGGCATCGCAGGCGTCGTTCGTGCAGCCTTCGCCGTCGTCGCAGTCCTTTTTCGGTCCCGGCGTGCACACCGTCGCCGTGCACGCGTCGCCGACCGAGCACACGCTGCCGTCGGCGTTACACGGCGCGCCATCGACCATGGGCTTGAACTTGCACGCACCCGTCTTCAGTTCGCACTGGTTTTTTTCACACAACGTGTCGGCGCTGGCGTCGCATTTGACGACGGTCTTGGGGTCCACCGCGCACTTCTTTTTCGGGCCTCCACTCGCCAGGCACTTCACCGTGCCGTTGCACGGGTTGCCGTCGTCGAGCCCGACGCAATCGGCGGTCTCGGCACAAAACGTGCACTCGGCCAACGTCTCATCGTCGGCGTTGATGCAGCCCTGTTTCTTGTCGCAGGAGTCTTTCGTGCACACGTTGCCGTCGTCGCACTCGTCGGGCTTCAGCGCACCCGCGCACACCGCGCCCTTGCAGAGGTCGGCCTTGGTGCACGCATTGCCGTCGTCGCACGGGTTGCCGTCGTCCGCGGCTTGCGCGCAGCCCTTGGCGGCATCGCAGCTGTCTTTCGTACACGGGTTGCCGTCGTCACATTTCTTGGCGGCGCCGGGCTCGCACACGCCATCCTGACATTGGTCGCCCTCGGTACACGCATTGTCGTCGGCGTTGCAAGCCGAGCCGCTGACGTTCTTGTGCGTGCAGCCGTCGCCGGACGGGCCGGGCTGCTTGGGGTTGCACGCGTCGGTCGTGCACGCCGTGGTGTCGTCGCAGGCGGCCTCGTCGGTCTGGCCGTCGCAGTCATCGTCCTTGCCGTTGCAGGTTTCCGGTACGGCGCCCGTTGCAGAACACGCCGACAGCCCCGCCGCCGTGCACATGCGCTCCCCGCTGCACGCACCGCCGCCTGCGCTCGCTTCGACGAAGCATGTGGTCGCGAGTTTGTGCGTGATGGCGAGTGCCGAACACGTGCATGCGCCCGTCGCCGCCGTCGCTTCGGTCGGCATCGGCACGCACCAGGACCCCGCTGTGCCCTCGACCGTCGGCAGTTCCACGCAAGTGTGGCCGGGCTTGCAGTCAGCCGCCGTCGTGCACTCGACGCTGCAATACGCTCCGGACTTGCCGAACTGGACACACGCCGTGGACTTCTCGGCGATGCCAAGGCTCGTGCACACCTTCGACGCCTTGCAGGGGTCGCACAGCCTGCCCCACTTCGACACGCAGATGCTGACGATGTCGGCGCCGGCAGGGACGGACGCGCACAGGAATCCATCGGGACACTGCACGGTACACTTCTGTGCGCAGCGCAGGCCATCCGCGAGCGTGTCGATGCAGTGCCCCGTTTCACAATCGCCGTTGTGCAAGCAGACACAACCCGGGCCGGCGGGGCAGGTGCCCGTCGCCGCCAGATCGCCGCCCCCGTCGCTTGGTGTCGCGTCCGTCCGCGGGCCCGCGCCATCGGTCAGACTGCCCGAACTGTCCAGCGCGCCGGGCGTTGCCGCCCCCGCGTCACTGTCGTCGAGTCCTGAGGTGCCGAACGCCAGGTCGTCGGCCGGCGTCGCGTCGGCCGCTGCCAATCCCGAGCCGCCGCCGGCGCCGTCGTCGAAACAACCAAGGGCAACGACGCAACCCAAGGCGGCAACCGGGCGCCCCAGCCGTCTCTGCCCAAGCCTGTCCCTCATCGAGGCCTCCGCTCCCGCCTTCGGTAGGCTGAGATGGCAGGGCTGCCGTTGTCAACTTGTCTGCGCCGAGTGGACCGCGCGGCGCCACCCGCACGTCATTCCCGTCACCCACGCCCCATGCTACACTCCCGCCCCCTTGCGCCGCACCCCTCGCCGCGGCCGGAGCCTGCCCCGATGGCCACGATTTCCGACGTCCTCGCCCGCGCCGAGACCCCCGTCCCTCCGCAGCCTGCTGGTGGCGGCCGGCCCGCCGCCGCAACCAACGGCCAGCCTGGCCCCGACGACTACGGCGCCGAGAGCATCAAGGTGCTCAAGGGCCTCGAAGCGGTCCGCAAGCGCCCTGGCATGTACATCGGCGACACCGACGACGGCTCCGGCCTGCACCACATGGTCTACGAGGTGGTCGACAACTCGGTCGACGAAGCGCTCGCCGGCTACTGCACCACCATCGAGATCGGCCTGCACCTCGACGGCTCGTGCAGCGTGCAGGACAACGGTCGCGGCATCCCGGTCGGTCTCCACGAAGACGGGCGCTCGGCCGCTGAGGTCGCACTCACCGAACTGCACGCGGGCGGCAAGTTCGACCAGAACAGCTACAAGGTGTCGGGCGGTCTGCACGGCGTCGGTGTCTCCGTCGTCAACGCGCTGTCGGAGTGGGTGAACCTGCGTGTCGAGCGCGAGGGCTTCCAGTGGGAACTGCGCTTCGAGCGCGGCTTCACGTCCCAGCCGATCACGCGCGGCGAGCCGAGCGTGGGCAGCGGCACGTTCGTGCACTTCAAGCCGGACACCGAAGTCTTCACGATGACGGACTTCAGCTTCGACCAGCTGTCGGCGCGTTTTCGCGAGATGGCGTACCTGAACCGTGGCCTGCGCATCCGCATCAAGGACGAGCGCGAGGACAAGGAGGCCGATTTCCACTTCGAGGGCGGCATCGCGTCGTTTGCCAAGTTCCTCAACAAGAACAAGTCTGTCATGCACGAGGAGCCGGTGTTCGTGGCCGGCAAGCGCACGCTCGACGACGGCCGTCCATTCGAGTTGGAAGTCGCGATGCAGTGGAACGACGGCTTCACCGAGCAGGTCGTCTGTTTCACCAACAACATCCGCAACCGCGACGGCGGCACGCACTTGACGGGCTTTCGCACCGCGCTGACCCGCGTCGTCAACGAGTACGTCGCCAAGGACGACGCGCTGGCCAAGAAGATGAAGGAGCCGTTGGGCGGTGACGACATCC
>SHZF01000103.1 GCA_009692425.1 Myxococcales bacterium
GCCGACGACGACTGCAAATGGCACGTCGAGCAGCACGAGGCCGACCGTGTAGACGGCGGTGGCGGTGACCAGCAGCACGAGTTCGCCGCGCAGGAAGCCGGCCAGCACCTCGTCGATGCGCCCAACGATGCGGCGAACTTCGGGCAGGTCGCGCCGCGGCACGAGCTCGCCGAGGCCGGTCACGATGCGGCCGTAGTCTTCGAGCAGGAAGAACGCAACCACGAGGACAAGGACGAGGTTGCCCAACGCGAGCAGCACGTCGCGCACGCTCGTCAGCACCCAGCCCAGCGCCGACCGCGCCGGGCCGAACGCCTCGAATGCGACCGACTGGACGAGCCCTGACAGGTTGCGGTACTCGATGAACGACGAGAGCGGGCGGCCGATGTGGTCCTTGAACCACGGATCGGCGGACAACACCCAGTTGTAGATGCGCGCCGGGGCGTGCTGGCTGGCGCGGATGACCTCCTGAGCCAGCGCGGGCAGCACGACGACGGCAAACAGCACGGCGAGGCTCACCACGGCGAGGACGGGCACGGTCAGCGCGAGGAAGGCCGGCACGCGCCAGCGCCGCAATCGCAACACTGCGGGGTTCAAGGCGTAGGCGATGAAGAAGCCGATCAGGATCGGTGTCGTGACGACCTGAAGGCGGAAGATGAGCCAGATCAGGAGGAAAAGCGCACTGCCGACCAGCAGCAGCTTGAAGAAAAGGGCTTGCCACGAGAAGGTGGCAGGCGCCCGGCGGTCGGTCGGCGCAGTCAGGTCGGTGGGGTCAGGATGCACAAGGGGAGCATAGCGCAGGGTCGTCGCCGGGGCCAAAACATGCCGAGGTGGTGCGGGCGCGCGGCGGCCGTTGCCGGCGTTCTCCTTGCCGCGGCGGCGGCCGGCCTGCCGTTGGCGACCTTGCCGGTGCCGTTGGCGGTGCGCACGTGGTGTGACTTCGGCGGCCACGCGGCGCGGTGGTCGCGCGTGCCGGCGGAGCAGGATCCGGTGTTCCGGCCCCCGAGCGACGCAGCCAAGGCGGAGTTGGGCCACGCGCTTGCAGTCGCGCGTTCCAGCGGGCGCGGCGCCGGCGTGCCATTGCTCAGCGCTGTGTTCCTGGCCGATGGGGGCCCTGCACTGGCGCGTCTGGCGCTCCTGGAGACCGATGCCGCGACCTTGGCCTCGGCGTTGGCGGCGGCGCAGGTGCTGGCCCACGCCCATCCCCGCATCGCGAGCTTCGCCGTGCCCCACCTCGCCCACCCAGACGCGAGCGTCGCGATCGCCGCGGTCACCCTGCTTTTCGGCACGCGCTGCGACACGGCCGCGCTGTATGCCCTCGATGCGCTCCGCCACCCGCAGCCGGCCGTCGCGCGCGCCACGGTCGCCGGCCTCAGGCCCCTGCTGGCGCTGCGGCCCGACGTCGGCGTGGCCCGGCGGCTGGTGCGCTGGGTAGAAGACCGTGCCGTGCCGCGCACGCACGCGGAAGCCCGTGCCGCAGCCGTGGCATTGCTGGGCGAGGCGGGGTGGCTGGGAGAGGCCGAGGCGGTGGGCAGGCTGCGCAAGGATCGGGACCCGGCAGTGGCGGCGGCGGCGGTGCGGGCGTTGGCGGTGCTGCAGCCTTATCCGAGCGCGCCGCTGGGCGCGCGGGCCACGGTTCCGCAACTGCCCGGTCGGTAGCCAGCCCGCCGATTCTACCACGTCCAGCAGAATCGGATGGCGGGATCGCAAAGAACGCGGCGAGCGAGGCAAGGCGCAAAGGCAAAGGAATGGCAGCGGGATTTCGAGCCTGAGCAACGTAGCTGCAGCCGTCGCGGGCGAGCGAGCACCGAGCCGAATTCAAGGGATTTGGTATCAGATATCGAGCGCCCGCCAGCGCGCCTCGGCCCGTGCCTTCACCTGCCGCAACAGCATCGGCAGGTTGAACTCGATGATCCGCCGGGCGATCGCATCGGGCACCGGCGCATCGAACGCCATCTTCACCGCGTAGCCGAGCGTGCACGAGCGGCCGTCGTCAAACGCTGCGATGTCCCACGTGCCGTCGTTCGCCGAAATGCCCTCGCCGCTGACCATCGTCCATTGCACACGCGTCGGAGGCTCGGCCCGCATCCGCACTGTGTAGCGCCGCGCCCGCACGAAATTCGTGTCGAACTCGGCGTGCTGGGCCCACGACTCGCCTTCGATGGCCTCGACCCGCGTGTCGACGACGTCGGTCATGAAATCGGGGTAGCGCGCCACGTCCCAAACGATCGAGAACACGATCTCTGCGGGCGCGTGGACTTCCATGTCGCAGCGGGCTTGAATCATGCTCCCAGCATGCCGTGCGGCGGTGGATTGCCGCAAGTGGAGTCGCGATGCGCCGCCGACCTGACCCCCCAGTGCGCCCCACGTCTGCGGGCGAGGCGAGCGGCACACGCTTGTTGCAGGGCCTCGCGACCGACCGCGCCGACGCCGTTTACGTCGAGGCGCTGGCGTGTGCCGAATGCCAGGCCGAGCGCGCCGCAGCCGCCGATCCCGAAGTGTTCTGCCCGCTGCACATGGACCGCGTGCTGGGTTTGAGCGGCGGGTGGGCGCTGGGCGCCGCGGGGCGTCGGATCGGGTGAGAGACAACCACGCGGATTGCCGCAAACGCGACGAACGAACCGATGCCATCGTGTACGCCCATGCGCGCCGCGCTTGCCCGGGCCGAACCAGCAGCGCGCACAGTTAGGTGTCCGCGAACTCGCCGCAAGTCAGCCACGAACCGCCCGCCACACCGGCGACGGTGTCGCTCCCGCCCGCGCGCATCAGGGCCGGGGATGGCTTGGCGGGGTCATGGCGGCTCCTTCAGAATCCATTCAGTTCGCGTGCTACGGCCACAGCCGCACCGACATCGACAAAGTCCACCGCAATCAGGTTTGGCAGCCGGCCCGACTCCGTCCAGCACTTTTGCGCGCGCGGGCCGAGCACCTCCTGGCGGTTCACGTCTTCAGCGTACTTCTTCGCCGCGACCGGATTGGTCAGGAAGTGGTTGAGCACGAAAAGCGGATTCGTCTTCTGCCCGCGCAGCGGCTGGCACGTGAAGTCGTCCTTGGTCTTGTAGGCGTAGGGCGTATCCCACGCGAGCTTCTCGTAGGCATGGTTCCACGGGGCCTTGCCCTTGCCGGTCTCGGTCATGACGACGACCGGCGTATTCGCGGCGACGAGCGTGCCCAGGGTCGGCATCGGCAGGGCAAGGTCGAGCTTCGCGCACAGGGGCAGCAGGCCCGACTCGGCGAGCGCGGCCTCGATGCGGGCCTCGTCGGTGTGGTCCTCGATCACGAACACCAGCACCGTCCCCGGGTTCGCGGCGAGGAACGTCTTGAATTTCGCAAACCCCGCGCTCGCCTTCTCGGCACCCAGCGCACACAGCCCGTGGCAGAACGTCGTGGCGTCCGCGAGCTTCGGGTCGTCGCCGTCGTACACGTACACGTCGAGCAGGAAGCCGCGCACGCCATCCTGCAACTGCCGCGCCAAGCCGTGCGTCTGGTTCGGCAGTTGCCACCCCTCGTCGGCGTTGCTCATCGCGTTGTGGGCCGTCGCGAACACAACGCGGTCGAGACGTCGGCCGCACAGCGTCTCAGAGCCGTTGCAGCGCACGACCTCGGCCGCCGGCGCCACGTCGCACGCCACCAACGCGCCTGAGAGAACAACAATTGACCATGCGGGCAGGCGAAACACCATGGCGAGAACTCCGGTCATTCGCGCACAGCCGTCGTTGCGGCTGCAGCGGCCCGATGCTATGAACCCGCAGCCATCCGTGCAATGCGAGGTTCTTGCGCCATGCCCTACGCCTCGGTCCTTCGAGCCGACCTGTTCGCGGGCTGCGTGGTGTGGGTCACTGGCGGCGGCAGCGGCATCGGCCGGGCCATCGCCCACGAACTGGCCAGCCTCGGCGCCCACGTCGTGTTGTCGGGTCGGCGCGTCGATCGACTCGACAAGGTGGCCGGCGAAGTGCGCGACGACGGTGGCGCGGCGTCTGTCGTGGCGCTCGACATTCGCGACGACGTGGCGTGTGGCGTGGCGGTGCAGCACATCGTGGCCGAGCACGGCCGCCTCGATGGCCTCGTCAACAACGCGGGCGGCCAGTTCGCGAGCCCGGCTGCCCTGATCCGGCCCAAGGGCTGGCGTGCGGTGATCGACACGAACTTGAACGGCACCTGGTTCGCGACCCACGCGGCATTCTCGCATTGGATGGCCGAACACGGCGGCGCCATCGTCAACGTGGTCGCCGACATGTGGAACGGCTTCCCCGGCATGGCCCACACCGGCGCCGCGCGCGCGGCCGTCGTCAACCTGACGCAGACTTTGGCCGTCGAGTGGGCGTCGTCGGGCGTGCGCGTCAACGCGGTGGCGCCCGGCTTCATCGCGTCGGAGGGCCTCGCGAACTATCCGGTCGAAGTTCAAGAGGTCGCCGCGACGATGACCCGCCAGAACCCCGCGTCGCGCTTGGGCACGGAGGAGGAAGTCGCGGCCGCCGTCACCTGGCTGTTGAGCCCGGCTGCGGCCTACATCACCGGGGCCACGCTGCGGGTCGATGGCGGCGGCTCGCTGCAGAAGGCGCCGCTCGTGCCGCTCATCGAGCATGACCGCCTGCCGCCGTTTCGGGCCCTGCACAGGCCGAGCGCGGTGCCCGCCATCTTTCGGTAGGTGATCATGTACGACGGACCCTTCTTCACTGACGACCACCGGGCGTTTGCTGCTACCCTGCGTCGTTTCGTCGACAGGGATTTGACTCCTCACGTCGCTGCGTGGGACGAGGCCGAGGCCTTTCCGCGCGAAGTCTATGGCCAGGCGGCGGCCTTGGGGCTGCTCGGGCTGGGGTTCCCGGAGGACTGCGGTGGCACGCCGGGTGACCCGTTCCTGAAGCTGGTCGCAGCCGCCGAACTGGCGCGGGCGGGCTCGGGCGGGCTGGCCGCCGGCCTCGGCAGCCACGGCATCGCGCTGCCGCCCATCGTGGGGCTCGGTGAGCCCGACCAGATTGCGCGCCTCGTGCCGCCGGTGCTGCGCGGCGAAGTGATCGCGGCGCTGGCGGTGACCGAACCCGGCGGCGGCTCCGACGTGGCCCACCTGCGCACGACGGCGACGCGCGACGGCGACGACTATGTGGTCCACGGCGAGAAGACGTTCATCACGTCGGGCCTGCGCGCGGACCTGCTCACGGTCGCGGTGCGCACGGGCGGCTCCGGTGCCGAGGGGCTGACGCTGCTGGCGGTCGAGGGCCAGCCTGCGGGCCTGACCCGGAGCCCGCTGAAGAAGATGGGCTGGTGGTGCTCCGACACGGCACACCTCCATTTTGATGGCGTGCGCGTGCCGGTGGCCAATCGCATCGGTCCCGAGGGCGCCGGCTTCCTGGGGCTGATGCTCGACTTCAACGGCGAGCGCCTCGGGCTGGCCACGATGGCGTGGGCGTTTGCCGAGGTGTGCTTTGCCGACGCGCTGGCCTGGGCGCAGTTGCGCGAGACGTTTGGGCGACCGCTGATCCACCGTCAGGTCATCCGCCACCTGCTCGTCGACCTGCGCATGGACATCGACGCGGTGCGCGCCACAGTCGAGCGACTGGCGTGGCGGGTGGGGCAGGGCGAGCGCCCCGTCGCTGAGGTGTGCATGGCAAAGAACCTGGCCACGCGCACGCTGGAACACGTGGCCGGGGCGTGCGTGCAAGTGCTCGGCGGTGCGGGCTACATGCGCGGCGGCCGGGTGGAGCGCATCTTTCGCGAATCAAAGGTGCTGTCGATCGGCGGCGGCGCTTCGGAAGTGCTGAAGGACCTTGCGGCGAAGCAATTGGGTTGGTAGGACGCAAGCGCGCTGTCACGGTCAGCTGCTTGGACGGTCAGGTGGCTGTGGGGTAGGCGGCTCTCGTCGGGCAGGTACGAAGCGGCCGGTGCTGTTCGGGGTCTGCGCAACGGGCAAGTGCGGTTGACGGGGCCGCTGGCTCCCGATGGCGATGCCGCCGATGCCGCTGCTCGGCACGTACGACCCCGGCCGCCGAATTCGGATGCAGTTCTGGGCGCTAGGAGGTTGGCGGTGAAAGCGTGCATCGGGTATGTCGAACCGCCAACCGACGACGGCAACGACAAAATGCGCCGTAGGCGGCGGATCGGGGTTGCCCGCCCCACTTGCCGCCCATGCCACGCGGCCAGTACCCTGCTGCCGACGGTTGCACCTGCCGTCGCCAAAGGCCCCGCCGATGCGCTCCATCCTCCCCGGCCTGGTGCACGTGATCGCCCTGGCGACCCTGCCCGCCGCCGCCCACGCCCTGACCCTTCAAGCTCAGGGCCGCCTCAGCGCCAACGGCGGCGGGCCCGTGGCCGACGGCTTCTACGCCGCAAAGTTCAAGCTCTACACCGCCCAGGACGCCAAGGCGCCGGTGTGGGACGAGACCTGGCTCGGCCTCGATGTCAAGCAGGGCTTGTTCGCCGCCGAACTCGGCACCCAGGAGCTGGTCAAGAATCCGCTGCCCGAGGCCGTCTTCACCGACAACGCTGAACTCTGGCTCGCGGTGCAGATTTCGGTCGAGCCCGAGTTGGCGCGGGTGCGGTTGGCGCCGGTCCCCTATGCCGTGCGTGCGGCGTTTGCCGACAAGCTCCTGGGCACGCTCTCCGGCACCCAGATCGCCGACAATTCGCTGCCGGCCAAGGCCGCGGGGTTTTCCTACGCCGCGTCAGATAGCAAGGGCGGTGCCGCAACCGGCCTGCAGTGCACCGGCTGCATCGAGTTGGGCGAACTCGCGCCGGGTGTCCTGGATGCAAAGAACGTCGCGTGGGCCAATTCCACGGTCCACGAAGGCCTCGACGGCCTGGCCGCGGCGGGCACCAAGACTGCCGCCGTCGCCGACAAGGCTGCGGCCGGGGTCGCGCTGGTGCAGTCCGGGGTCACGGTCGCCAATGGCGCGGTCGGCCTCGGCAAGACGCCCGCAGACAAGTGCGGGGTCGATTTCGCCAGTACCAGCGGCAGCCTGTGCGTCGATGGCGCGCCCGCCACCGTCATGCTGGAGGCCGCCAGCGCCGCCGTGATGGACAAGCTGCAGAAGCCCGGCCAGCTCGTGCTGCGCACCGACACGAACCAGGTCTTCGTCTTCGTCGGCAGCGGCTGGCGCCTGCTGCAGTTCGCAGCCGTGTGCGGCGACGGTGCAGTCGATTCACCCGAGACCTGCGACGACAAGAACGGCGACGACACCGACGCCTGCGCGAAGTGCCATCTCGCGAAGTGCGGCGACGGCTTCGTGCTCAAGGGCAAGGAGGCGTGCGACGACGGCAATGGCGACCCGAGCGACGCCTGCGTGCAGTGCAAGTCCGCGGCGTGCGGTGACGGCGAGCTGCAGACCGGCGTCGAGGTGTGCGACGGCGCCAAGCTCGGGGACGCGACGTGCCAGACGATTTTCGGCCAGACCGCGAGCGGCAAGCTGGCGTGCGCGGGCGACTGCAAGAAGCTCGACACCACGCCTTGCGTCGTCCCGCTCGGCACGGACACGAATCCGGCCACGAGTTGCAAGGCGATCCTGGTGGCGCAACCGGGGATGCCGAGCGGCGCGTACTGGCTGAAGGTGGGCGCCGACAAACAGAAGGCCTACTGCGACATGACGACCGCGAGCGGCGGCTGGACCTTGGGCGTGTCTTGGAACTACTCGACGACCCCGGCCCAATGGGGCTCGTTCGCCGCCGCGGTCGCCGACCCCAAGCCTGGCGTCAAGCACGCGCTGCCGTTTGTCACGGTGCCGCCGGCGCCGGTCGAGTTCCGCGCGGTCTACCAGAACGGCCAGGTGTTCGCCGGCACATTCAGCGGCGGGTGGGAAAAGAGTGGCGGCAAGGGCGTCCGCATCAAACTGACCAACGGCGACTACCTCATCTTCGACCACCAGGGCTGCGGCGGCGGCGTCGACACGAGCGAGGGCTACGGCATCTGCATGGTCAACGGCAACTACTCCGACGGCTACAGTTGCGACGGCAACAGCGGCCAGGTCAGCGGCACGGGCCTGTTCAACCGGTGTGCTGGCGACGAGAACGGCTGCAGCAACCCGAGTTGGGTGGTGGCGGGCAGCGTCCAGGTGTGCAACGCCAAGGAACTGCTGGCGGTGTACTTCCGCTGACCGGGGCCGAGCCCGCAACCGCGCCTGCGGCCCCAGCTTCGCCACGACCTTCCCCCCTCCATCGACGAACCACAGCCGACCATCAGCCCCGACCTCCAGCCCCATCAGGCCCTTGGCCCCCATCGCCCACGGTCAGGGCGGCTTGGGCGGCGGCTAATCATCCTTCCCGGAGACGTAGAACTTGCTGTACTTGAAGTCCTCGCAGTCTTGGGCGCAGGGAGGCCCTTGCCGGGGATGGAGTCCAGGCACATCCGGGTCATCACGTTGAGCGCCTGGTTCCCCGGCGGTTCCGGTTCGGCACTTCGCACTGGCGTTCCCTCGGGATCTTCCCTACCTGCTGGCTTGGAACGCGCCCCTGAGGACCGCCGTCTTGAAGGCGTTCCAGCGCTGGCAAGTGCCACACGATTGGGACCACCCCGCGCCACAATTAGGGGCTGGCGTGGCGGGGGCCGATGGCGGTAGTGTACCGGGGGTCCGTGCTGGCGTGGGCGTTGCGGGCATCGGCGAGGTGACATGTTGTCGCAGTTGGGGCTGAATGTTGGTGTGGCCGGAGCCATGACACCCAGACTCCCGGGCGGGGGCTGCTTGCCGCGCGGCGGCGCGATCCACGGCGGGATGGCCGCGACGGTCTGGCTCGTCGCGCTGGTCGGCTGCAGCAGCCCGCCGAGCGGGCCCGTGGGCCTGACCCTGCCGGCATGCCAGACTCAGAGCGATTGTGCGAGCGGCACGGTCTGTTCCAACGGGGCCTGCCGGCCAGCAGCGTGCAAGTCGAACCGCGACTGCGGCCAACTCGCCTGCGTCGACGGCACTTGTGCCACAGCGACCTGCAGTTGCTTGCCTGGAGCACCGTGCACCCCGGCGACTCCGAAGTGCAAGGACGACACCGGAGCCGATGCCGCCGATGCCGCGGGCCCCGACAGCGGAGCCGATGCCGCCGTTGCTGCGGGCCCCGACAGCGGAGCCGATGCCGCCACTGCGGCCGATGCCGACAGCGTCATTGCCGCCAGCCCGGACACCGCCGCCTGCACCAACGCCACCGAGTGCGACGACCAGAAAAAATGCACTGTGGACCTGTGCACGGCCGGCACCTGCGTGCACACGGCCGCCGCGACCGGTTGCTGCGCGGTGCAGGGAGACTGCGACGACGGTATCCCCTGCACCACCGACAGTTGCGCCGGGGGAACCTGCAAGTACGTCCAGCCACCCGGATGTTGCGTCACCGGCAAGGATTGCGACGACGGCGAGGCCTGCTCGAAAGACATCTGCACGGCGGGCACCTGCGGCTACGAGCAGCCCGGCGCCTGCTGCGAGATCAACCTGCAGTGCAACGATAGCAACCCCTGCACGGACGACCTGTGCGACAAGGCGACGGGTGATGCGGCGGGGGTGTGCAAGAACGCGCCCAGCTCCTCTTGCGCCGGAGCCAAATGCGGCAATGGCACCTGCGAGGCCGGCGAGACCAAGGTGACCTGCCCCAAGGACTGCGGCAGCGCGGGACCGGTGTGCGGCAACAAGCTGTGCGAGGCCGGCGAGAACAAGACCAACTGCGCGCTGGACTGCACGGGCGCGGTCGCCACCTGCGGCAACCAGGTCTGCGAGTCGTCCGAGACACCGCAGAACTGCCCGGCCGACTGCAAGACCGGGCCGCAGCCGCCGGTCTACCCACTGCCGCAGGTCGCGGCCGCCGGCGACTTCACCTGCGCCGCCACCGCGGCCGGCAAGGTGCTGTGCTGGGGCAGCAACCCGTCGGATGCGGAAAAGCCGCCGGCGCTCGAGGGCGTCACTTACGTCGCGGTGTCACAGCTCACCAGTTGCGCGCTGGCCAACGGAGCCGTGCAGTGCTGGGGCCAGAAGCCGGCGTGGCTCAAGGACGTCGTGCAGGCGCCGGTGGTGCAGATGGCGCTCGGGGTTTTCCACGCGTGCGCTGTGCTGCTGGGAGGGGCGGTGCAGTGCTGGGGCTCGGGCGCCCAGTCGTTCGGCAGCCAGCAGCCGGCCGGGCAGTGGCTGCAGATCGCGGTGGGTGCGAACCAGACTTGCGCCGTGCGCAATGACGGCATGGTCACGTGCTGGGGCCTGAATTTCGTGGGAGCGCTCAACGTGCCGAGCGGCACCTACCAGCAGGTTGCGGTGGGCAAGAACTTCGGCTGCGCCATTCGCACGGACAAGAGCCTGGTGTGCTGGGGTCAGAACAACGCCGGGTCGACGGTTGCACCCCAGGGAACGTTCACTCAGGTGAGCGCCAGCAATCACGTGTGCGCGGTCCGCGACAACGGCACGGTGGTGTGCTGGGGGCTGAACGACAACGGCCAGTGCAACGTGCCGGCCGGCACCTACAGCCAGGTATCGACCGGCGGCGCTCACACGTGCGCCGTCACCACGGACAAGAAGGTCGTGTGCTGGGGCGATGCCAGCAAGGCAGCCACGCTGCCACCGGCGGGCGCATCCGCGAACTGATTCGGGTGCCGATCTTCTCGAACGACGCCCCACCTCCCGACCTCACTCCGTTTTTCCGTTCGGCGGCGTAGCACGAGGGAGCCTTTCGGCTTACGTACGGGCTGTCGAAGCTCATACGACCCAAAGGCTCCCTCCTGCACGCAATCTACTCAAAATCCACCGTTCCTCAAGCTCCTTTCGCGGCGGCCAGCGCGCTTCTGGCCGAGGCAACCCAGTGCCTCGGTTCGGGTGACCTGATGCACGCTGCGCACGACTGGCAAATGACAATACCTAACACCGCCTAACTACAGCGAGCGCCGCTTCAAAATCGCAGGCCCGAATGAGCGACTCCAACTCGCCAAACTGATTAGGATACGCTGAGTTGAGCAAGTCCGCGTGCTGGCTAAGCAAAGCGCCCGCCGCCGTGTCATCCTCCGCCAGCAGCGCCTGCAACCGGTCCCACACCCGCTTAACGGCGGCGGGATCGACCGGCACCGGTTGGCGCTCCTGCTCAGCCGGCACGACGACTTCCAGTTGGGAGATGAGATGCTTAAGTGGTCCAACCAAAGCAGCAAGCTGAACATCCACGTCGGCGCGCGGCCGACGCTCGCGGATCGCCATTTCGGCACCTTCGGCGCATTTTTGCACTGTATTGGCGCCGATATTGCCCGACACGCCTTTGAGCGTGTGCACAATCCGCTCGGCGGTTTGCCAGTCGTCGGCGTTCAGCGCGGCAAACGTCTGTTCCGCTGCATCCTTTTGGCCTG
>SHZF01000031.1 GCA_009692425.1 Myxococcales bacterium
GCGACCGGGCCGCCGGCCGGAGCGCGCAGGAGGCCTTGGACGGGCAGGGCGGGCTTGGGCGGGGCGGCCTCGGCGGGCGGTGCGCAGAGGAGCGTGGCGGCGACGAGCGTGGCCACGGTCGCGGGCAGCATGGCGGCCCACGGGGCGGCCCACGGGGCGGCCCACGGGGCGGCCCACAGGGAACCGGAACTGCCGGAGGAGTCAAGAGCCATGAAAACCCTGCCGAGCCCGCAGTGAGGAGCGCGCACGAGGTGCAACGTCGCGCGATGCAGGCGGGGCGTCAACTCCGCAGCATCGCAGCGTGCCGCAGACGGCCGCCACCAGCACGAGCGCGCTGCCGATCACCATGCACGCCGCCGACAGCGAGCCCGCGCGGACCAAGTGCGCGCCCGAAAAGCCCGTCACGGGGACGACCAGGCTGCACAGACCCATCAACGCCTGGGCTTCTCCCTTGATCACGCGGAGTTGGTTGCTCAGCACCTGCAACAGTGCGTCAGGGCGCCCGTCGAACATGCGGGCGAGTCGTTCGGCTTCGGTCGGCGGCGGCGTTACAGAGGCCTATTTGACGACGAAACTGACCATCTTGCCCGGCACGACGATCACCTTGGCGATGATCTTGCCGGCCATGTGGCGCTGCACACCGGGCTCGGCCAGCGCCAGCCGTTCGAGTTCGCCACGGTCGAGCGTCTTGGCAACCATCAGCTTGGCGCGCACCTTGCCGTTGACCTGCACCGGCACTTCTGCGAGGTCGTCCTGGGCCAGCGCGGCGTCGAAATCGGGCCACGGCACGCTTCCCACACTCGGCGGGTGGCCCAATCGCTGCCACAGTTCCTCGGCCAGGTGCGGCACGTACGGAGCCAGGAGGACCGCAAACAGTTCCGCAATCTTGCGCGGGAATTCGGGCAGTCTCACCAGTTCGTTGAGCGCTGCCATCATCGCCGCGATGGCCGTGTTGAAGCGCAGCGCCCGCGTGTCGTCGCCGACCTTGCGGATCAGCTTGTGGCACAGGCGCAGCGTTGCGTCGTCGGGCGCGCCGGTCCCGATCGGCTTGTCGTACAACGTGTGCACGCGGTTCAGGAATCGCCGCATCCCGTGCAGCCCATGCGTCGACCACGGCTTCACGGCCTCCAAGGGCCCCATGAACATCTCGTACAGCCGAAACGCGTCGGCGCCGAACTCGACCAACACGGTGTCGGGATTGATCACGTTGCCACGCGATTTCGACATCTTCTCGCCGTCTTCGCCGAGGATCATGCCCTGGTTGACCAGGCGCTGGAACGGCTCGTCGGTCGGCACCACGCCCGCGTCGAACAACACCTTGTGCCAGAACCGTGCGTACAGCAGATGCAGCACCGCGTGCTCGGCGCCGCCCACGTACAGGTCCACCGGGAGCCAGTGCGCGATCGCGGCGGGCGAGGCCAATTCGTGGTCATTGCGCGGGTCGAGATAGCGCAAGTAGTACCAGCACGAGCCGGCCCACTGCGGCATGGTGTTCGTCTCGCGCGCGAACCAGCGGCCGTCCTGTTGGAAGAACCGCCACGCAAAGCAGCGCGACAGCGGCGGCTCGGCGTCGCCCGTCGGCTGGAAATCGGCGGTCTCCGGCAGGCGCAACGGCAACTGCGCCGCGTCGACGGCGATGGGCGCGCCGTGATCGATGTGCGCCGAGCCGGACTGCACGAGGTTCCACACGCCCTGGGCCGTGAGCGTGGGCCCGACGAGCGCCGCACCGTCGCGGACCATCGGGTAGTAGATCGGGATCGGTTCGCCCCAGTAGCGCTGGCGCGAGAAGACCCAGTCGCGCAACTTCCAGTTCACACGGCGCGCGCCGATGCCGTGGGCGGCGAGGTGGTCGGTGACCTGGGCCTGGAAATCCGAGGTCGTCAGCCCGGACCACGGCCCCGACGCGAACGCGATGCCTTCGTCGGTGAAGGCCTCGGCCAGCGGCACGGCAAACGGCTGGCCATCGGGCGACAGCACCGGGACGATCGGCAAGCCGTGGTGCTGCGCGAAGGCAAAGTCGCGCGTGTCGTGGGCCGGCACCGCCATGATGGCGCCGGTGCCGTAGCCGCCGAGCACGTAGTCGGCGACCCACACGGGGACTTCCTGTTTTGTCAGTGGGTTGATTGCGACGGTCCCGGTCGGGATGCCGGTCTTCTCTTTCTGGTCATCCTGGCGGTCGCGATCCGACTTGCGGGAAGCAGCCGCGACGTACGCGTCGACCGAAGCTCGGCACTCCGCAGTGGCTAGGCGCGTCACCAACGGATGCTCAGGCGCCACGACCACGTACGTCGCGCCGTACAGCGTATCGGGCCGCGTCGTAAACACGCGCAGCTTCTCGCCGAGGGCCGGCACCGCGAAGTCGACCTCAGCGCCTGCGGAGCGGCCGATCCAGTTGCGCTGCATCGCCTTGATGCCCTCGGGCCACTGCAACGTGTCGACGCCAGCCAGCAAGCGCTCAGCATAGGCGGTGATGCGCAACATCCACTGCCGCATCGGCGTGCGCACGACTGGATGGTCACCGCGCTCCGACTTGCCGTCGATGACCTCCTCGTTGGCGAGCACGGTGCCGAGCGCCGGGCACCAGTTGACCGGCACCTCGGCGGTGTAGGCCAGCCCGCGCTCGAAAAGCTTCAGGAAAATCCACTGGGTCCATTTGTAGTAGGCGGGGTCGGTCGTATCGATCTCGCGCTCCCAGTCGTAGCTGAAGCCGAGCGCGCGAATCTGCCGGCGGAAGGTGTCGATGTTGCGGCGTGTCGTGTCCGCGGGGTGGGTGCCGGTCTGGATGGCATACTGCTCGGCGGGCAGGCCGAACGCGTCCCATCCGATTGGGTGCAGCACGTTGTAGCCGGCGGCGCGCAAGAAGCGGCAGTAGATGTCGGTCGCCGTATAGCCCTCGGGGTGGCCGACGTGCAGGCCGGAGCCGGAAGGATACGGAAACATATCGAGCACATAAGCCTTTGGCTTGGCGGGCTCGATCTCCGTGCGGAAGGTGCGGTGCTCCAGCCAATACGCCTGCCACTTGCGCTCGACGGCGGCGACATCGTAGCGGTGGCGCGGGCCGTCGTCGCTGTCCGGCGGCGGGATGACGGGCAACTCGGGCGCAGGCGCGGGCAGCATCGAGGCCTCCTCGGCCGGCGTCGGTTGGGGGTCAGGCGGGCCGGGCGGAACGGGGCCGATACCCTGCCCCGGCGGCGCGCGCTTGGCAAGGGGGCGTTCCCCGGCGTAGGTTCAAGGCGGAGGCTTGCGTTATCTCATGTCGATGACCCGTCCCTGCCCGCGCTGCCGTACGGTGAATCCGTGGTCGCGGCCGAATTGCTCGCAGTGCGGTGCGGTCATGCTCGGCGTCGGCACGAGCGTCGACGATCTCCTGGCCGGCAGCCGTGGGCTGGAAGGCGCCGCCGACCTCGGGCTGGGCCCCACCCCATCGCCTGCGCAGTCGTCAGACGCCGACACCGCGCGGCCGGCCCGCACACGGCGTGGGTGCGCGATCGTGGCCGCTGCGTTGGGTCTGAGCGTCGCGGCCGCCGCCGTCATCGCATTGATCGGGCACGAGCGGGCCGGTCGCGCTCAAGTCGAGGAGATCGTCGATGCCCAGGCGCGCGCGGCCCGGGAGCGCAGCCGTGCCATGCGCAGCTTGGAGCAAGCGCGCCACGCTGTGGACCAGGCACTGCAGGCCGCCGTGGCAACGCCTGCGGGGCCGGCAGTTGGCGTTGCCGCGACCGATGCCCCAACGGATCCGGCGCTGACTGGTGTGCGAGTCGATGTCGTCGGCAGCCGCGGCGCGGGCCTCGATGTCGTCGCCGTGCGCGCCGTGCTGCATGCCAATCGGGCCGACCTGGCGCGCTGCGCGGGCTTGTTGCCGGCGGAGCTGGGCGACGTGCCACTGAAACTCGACTTGACGTTTCTGCGCTCGGGCCACGTCGGCCTCGTGCGCGTGACGCCGCAGGCGCGCACGGCAGGTTCGGTGCAGGCAGCGCAGTTGTGCCTGCGCAAGGCGACGCGGCAATGGGCAGTGCCGCAGGCCAAGGCGAGTACGAAGGTGGTGGTGCCGTTGGTGCGGGGGCGGTAGGGGTTGGCAGCGCGCGGACCGCCGCCAGCAACCGGGCCAAGCTGGCACCATGTCGAGTCTCCCCCAGGCCGATGTCGAGCGCTGGGTCGCCACCTGGCAGGCGGCGGCGGCGGGCGAGTGGCAGCCAGAAGTGGGGCGCTGGGCGGCCTTGGCGGTCGAACTCCATGCCTACTCCCACGCGATCGAAGCCGTCCTGCTGCGAATTTTGCGCGTCGTCGAGGGCGGCGAGCCGTGGGGGCCGCCCGACAGCCAAAGCTGTGGGCTCTGGGTCAAGAAGCCCGTCGGACGGGCTCGACCCATGCGAGTTCAACAGCTTGGTGGATTGAGTGTCCGCGGGATCTTCAGGGTGCACCCCAGGGCGATAGTGGCGATCCATCGCCCATGATCGATCTTGCGATCGCCCTGCCGGTGGCGCGGCACCGAGCGGAATCCCCTGCAAAAGGTCAAAACGTCAAAGGGCAAGCCCGTCGGACCTCACCGGACACACCGCACACGGTAGAGGTTGGTGAAGTCGTTGCTGTGGCTGTTGCCGTTGCTGAAGCCGACGTTCCACGCGCCCGAGGACGAGCCCGAAGACGCCGTGGCCGACCAGAAAAACTGCGAGGGCGTGTTGGGAAACGCCATCTTGTCGATCGCCGGGTCGGAGTGGCCGAAGTCGATGAGTGACCGCAACTCGCGGACCGTCGGCAAGCGCCAGCCGCCGCCCGCGGTCACCAGGGCCTTGCAGGTGTCCTTGGCGGACTGCCACTTGTACGTCTGCGGCGCCACGACGCGCTGCCAGGTCGGCTTGGTCGTGGTGTCGAGCACAGTTTCGCCTTTGGCGTCGATCAGGTAGCGGCCGGGCTTGGCCTTGGCGATGGCCGTCAGGGGGACGCAACACAGCGACAACCAGAGCACGGCAACGGCCTTGCGGATGGATTTGGCTCCAACTCCTCGCTTGCTCGCAGCGACCAGCTCGACGATTTCAATGCTCTGTCGCTGCAATTGCGCACCGAGCGCGTACTTGTGCAGCTTAGAAAATGTCGCGTGCGCGAACGAGATGGGCGGCAGCCGTGCGTCGGGCGGGTGCGACAATGGGTGGGGCTGGCGAGTGAGACTGGGACGGTGACTGGGACTGAGACTGAGACGGACGCCGAGACCGAGGGAGACTGGCCAGCATGTGGCTGTGCGGAAAGACGCAATTCTCCGCCGGACTCCGCGCTGTGAAGTGGCAGCGGCGCGACGTGAGATTGGTGATTCGGGCGGGTTGTAGGCTGTGTTTTCAGTGGGTTGCGGCTTTGGCACGGTCGTTGCAAGGAGGTTCAGTGCCGCATGGACCGACGTGCGGTGGCTGCCAGCGGACGCGCGCTCCGGAGGTGGTCGGGTTGCTGCCGGGCGCGGGGGTCGAGAGGCCTCCGGGCCAAAGGAAGGGCGGGCTCGGCGAAAGTCGAGAGGTCCCGCAAAGGTGGTGATCCGTCCGGAGAAATCTGGGCGGTCGGCGGGGAGGGCCGTTTTTTTCGGGGGAGGGCCCCGTCGGGGCCGGGAGTGGGTCTGTTCAGATGCAGCGACCCGGATCGCCTCGTTCGTGCCAACGCCCCTTGCGGGAATACGAGAGACCACTCGCAGGGCCCCGTGAAAGCCTGGCAACGTCCGTCGGCCCAGCGTAGGGGCATTCCGGCGGCCCGCCTCCACTGCCTCACCCAGTGACGGCCCGTGCGGCCCTGCCATCGCTCGATAGGCAGGTTGCCGACGCGCCCACCCCGGACATGGTACAGGCAGATGTGCCGCCACCTGATGTGCCGCCGCCCGACCTCACTTTGCCCGACGCCCCGCCGGACAGTCCCGATGGACCGGTGAACACCGCGCAGGATGTGCCGCCCGACGTACCCCCAGACGTACCTCCCGACACCAAGCTCGACACCCAGGCTGACGTCGCAATCGACACCACCTTCGACGCCAAACCCGACCTGCCCCCAAACCCGTGTGGCCCCGGGCAGTGTGCCGTAGCACACATCGCCGAACACCTCTGCGCTTGCTGGCTGACCCCAGCGCGCGCCAGAGCGTCCGCCCTCACGGCACCCCCGCATTGACCGCCGCCGCCGCACACCCCACCGGCGCCGACACGGGGTTGCAACGCGACGGCATTCCGCCCGGCAACTGGATGGAAAACCCTGGCTTGTGCGGCTTCTCGACCGGAAAATCGGTGCTGATGAGCGTGGCGCCGGACTCGAGCGCCGCCGTCCGCTCGGCCACCGTGCCATTGGGATACGTGCGCACGACATAGCCGAGCTTCACGAGCGCTTGGATGTCCTTGGCCGTCGGGTCGTCGCGCTTGACCGCCGCGACGTCTTTGTCGTCGGGGTCGCCAAACACGAACGTCGTCGCGCCGTGCAGGCCAGGGTGCAGACCCTTGTACTTGGGCACGGCGGCGTCGCCCTCCATCATCACGAGCGCGAACTTGCCGCGCGTCTCCGCCAGACTCCGCCATCCGGTCGCGCGAACGGCTGTGCGCAGGTCAGGCGCCGTGCCGCGCAGGTCATCGGGCGTGAACAGGCGGTTGCGCGGCAGGGCGGCAAGGACTTCGGCGTCGAGCTGGGCAAAGTGGTCCTCCAGCTTGGATTCGTTGAGCTCGTCCTTGACCTCGAGCAGCACGACGATCAGGTGGTGGCACGGGTGCTGGTCGCTCCACGCCTTCAACTGACCGAGGCACAGACCCAGCGTCTCGCAGCGCGTGTTGTCGTCGAGGAACGGCACGTGCTCCACCTCGATCGGCTTGGCGGCGCCGCGGTGGTGCAGGTCCAATTCGACGTGGCGCACGCCTTCGTGGTCGAACTGGTCGGCGAGCGGACTGTGCGTGTAGGCGAAGTCGGCGACCACTGGCTTGGCCGGCGCAACGTGGTAGCTGTTGTGGGTGCCGAGCGCCTGGACGTGGTCGAAGCGCAGCGTCTGGTCGAGCGGACTGCACGCAACCGGCGCGGCGCTGTCGGTGGCGGGCGTATCGGACGGCGCGGCGGCGTCAGTGCTTGCGACGGGGCGGTTGGCAGCCTCCCCGTTTGCATCGCCGGCTGGAGTGACCGCGGGCGTCGGGTTCGCGCACGCCAGGGCGAGGGCGCAAAGCGCGGCGCTGGTCGCGGTGGCCGAAGGGGAGCAGGGTTGGCAGCGACCGATCCGGTGCATTCGGGACCGCCTTGCCCCGGCATGACGGGGTGGGCGCAGTGTAGGCGTCGGGCTTGCAGGGACGCAACGCGAGACGACTGGCCATTGCCAGCGGCGTGGGCATCCGCTACAGGTTCGCCTGCTGGCCGCCACGGGCCGGTGGAAGCGCGGCGTGTTACGACGACTCCTGAAAACGCTTGGCTGCAGGAGCTTTCTGGTGAGCTGCTTGCCGCTGCTGGCGTGCGTGCCGACCCGCCCAGCCCAATCCAACCAGGCATGTGCGCACGACGAACAGTGCCCAGCCGACGGTCGCCACTTCTGCAACATCCGCACGTCGGCTTGCGAGCCGTGTGATGGACCTTGTGCGACCGTCACGGTCCTCGACGTGTCCGGTGCGGGAACTGTCGCTTCCTCGACGAAGCCGGCGGTTGCCGCCGACACCGCCGCGACCAGCGCCAGCGGCAACGCAAGCGCAAGCGAAACGGTGGACGCAACGCCCGATGCCGCAGCCGCCGACACGCCGTTCACCGACGCTGCGGACGCGGACGCCCTCCCGTCGGAAGTCAGTACGCCCGCCGACGTCGCCCTGCCCGCCGACACCACCGAACCCGCGTGGAAGCCGAACGGCAAGGACTATTGGGGCCCGTCCGAAAGCTGCAAGGACCACTGCGAAGATCTCGGCCCGCCCGGTTGCTACTGCGACAGCTTCTGCTTGACGGCCGAACCGCCGGACTGCTGCAACGACAAGCTGAAGTTCTGCCCGGCCGGCGGCTGATGGAGCGCGCGGCCGCCTCCTTCGTGCGCGGGCTGGCGCGCCGGCCCGAGGTGACGCTGGACGGGCGGACGCCGCGGCCTAGGGCGTGGGCCTTCTTCGCCATCGTCGCGTTCCTCGGGCTGCAAGCCTGGGCGCGCTACCGTTGGCGCGTCGGCTGGAGCGAGGCGTGGTTCGGCGTCCACCTGACCGTGGCATACGCGGTCGCGATCGGCATCCTCGCACTGGCACACGGCAGCGCGTTCGTGCGCGGCTGGAGCCGCCAGACGTGGAGCGTGCTCGGCATCGGCGCGCTGTGCCTGTGCGGCTGGTGGTACACGGGGCGCATCGACTCGTGGCGGCGCTGGTTCGGCGGGGTTGCCGACCCAGGATTGCCGCTGGCGCCGCTGTGGCCGTTCCTGTACTTCGCGGCGATGGGCGCGTTCTGGCGGCTGGCGGTGCCGTTTGCCGTGCTGGGGCCGGCGTTTGGGTTGCGCCCGCGCCACCTGGGACTGTGGCCTCCAGGCGGGCGCGGCCACTCTTGCGCGTACGCCGTCGTCTACGCGGGCCTTTTCGCGGCGGTCTTGCCGTTCGTGATCTACGCCGCCGGTGCCCCTGCGTTCCTGGAGCGCTATCCGCTGGCACGCGACATCCTGCGCCCGGACGGCACGGTGCTCGCGTGGCAGTTCGCCCTCTACCAGGTTGCCTACATCGGCGTGTTCGTGGCGGGCGAGTCGTTCTGGCGCGGCCTGCTGACGTTTGGCGTGGCCAAGGACGTCGGCGTGTACGGCATCGCGCTGATGCTCGTGCCCTACGTCACGGCCCACTACGGCAAGCCGCTGCCCGAAACCCTGGGCGCGCTGGTGGCGGGCTCGGTGCTGGGCTGGCTGGCGCTGCACCACCGCAGCGTGTGGCTCGGCGTGGCGCTGCACTATGCGGTGGCGCTGACGATGGACGTGGCGGCGCTGCGCGGGTTGGGTGTGCGGCTGATCGCGCAATGAGGGCCTGACTGGTGCCTACCGCGACCACCCCGGAGGGGACGCCGCAAACGGCATCTCGCCAAACGGCCGCGCCGTCTCGCGCTGGTAGCGCTCGTCCCACTGCGGCCACACCCGCTGGCGGCGGTCCACGTCGATGCCGAGTGCGAGCAGGCCCTGCCGATCATTGTAGCGCACGGCCAGCACCGCCTGCGGGCTGTGGTGGGCGCGCTGGAACTGCACGGTCGATGCCGGCGACGTGTCGCGCTCGCCAAACGCTGTGCCGAGGCCGGGGCGCGATTCGGGCCGGGGCGGGCTCGGGGCCCAGCCGCCGCTTGCGCCTCCCGCGCCGTCGCCGTCGCCGAGGCCGCCATACGCGCGGCCCCGCTTCGCTTCGCTGTTGTCAGCTCCGGCGCGCGCGCCCGGCGAGGCGTCTGCGGGAGCCGGGGCAGCGGCCTTGGCGGGCGCCTGGTCGCGCGTCGCACCCGCCGCCTCGCCGGACTCGCGCCGACCCCAGCCGCCGTCTTCGGCGTCGCACCCCGGGCAAGGGTACGGCGCGGGCTCAGGGGCGCGGTACAGCGGCGGCCGGGGGCGGCGCGCGCGCTCGGTGAAGACTGCTACGCCGATCACGCCGACGTTGCGGGCGTCGCCGACCTGGGCCGCGTAGCTGTCTTCGACCGGGCTGAACCGAAAGGCCGCGACGTCGCGCAGCGACAGCCGAAAGCCGTCGATCGTCACGCTGCCCCACGCCGGCACGATGTAGCCGGGCTTGTCGAAACTCGCCGAGCGGCCGTCGATTGCGTCACGGCCATCGACAGACACGACCGCTTCGATGCGCCGCGACGACTGGTTGTACAGGCGGATGCGATAGCGCTGGCCCTCGCCGCCGAGCACGTAGGCGCGGCCGTCGCGCCAAAATGTGTCGAGGGGACGACCGCCGCCATCGACGACTTCGACGCGCCAGGCTCCGGCGCTCGAACTGGATTCTGGCGGGATGGCGGCAGCCGAACGCGATCCGGTGCAGGCGAGCACGGTCAACGTCGCGACGAAACTGGCAGCGAGGTGGCGACGGCAGGGTCCCATGGCAGGTCTCCGGAAGCGCGCAGGTCGAAAGGGGGCGCGTGGGAGTTCGACGCGCCGACAGCCGGACCGATCTACCAACGTGGCGGCGCTCTTCTCAAAACCTTGCACGGTTGACTGCTTTGACGTGCAATACAGGTGCCGTGATGCGCTGGACAGCGCACGGCCCTTCCAAGGGGCTTGCCGTCGAGATGAATCGCCTGTGCCTCGAATGCGGAACGCCGCGCAGTGAAGCCGTGTGCCCGATCCACGGCATCGAAACGCTTGAGTTCGACGAGTCGAAGTTGGGCGCGCGCAGTCCATTCGAGTCTGCTGCTCCGGTGGTCGACGCCCCGGCGCGGCCCGGGCGTCCCGCCCAGGAAGCCATCACGCAACCGGATGTGGCCTCGGCTCCCCCTGTGTGGAGGGCTCTCGAGGTGCCCCGCGCAGACGATGCGCCGCCGCGATCGAGCCCCGCCGCCGCCGGCACGACCCAGCCGGTCACGGCCAAGCGCGAGCGCAAGGAAGGGTTTGCCGCAACACGCTTCGAGTGGATGGAGGCGCACGAAACGCGCCGACGCCTCGGCCAGGCCGCGCCGGGTGCCGTGGCAACGTCGGCCGACGCCGGGGTCCAGACCGCCGACAGCGCCGTCCCCGGTGTCGGGATGGCCGCCCAAGCGGTCTCGTCGACCGCCCACATCCCGCTGACGGCCGCCCCCGCCGCGTTGCAAGCCGAAGTTGCCGCCGCCGAGGAGGCCGCCGCTGCAGCCCCTCCGCAACCGGTCCGAAAGGCCGCACGGCTGCCGGCCGCCAAGCCGCGCAGCACAGGGGCGCGGGCGCCGACGCAGGGACCGGCGGTCGGCTCGCTGCTCCCGTACGGCCTAGTGCTCGCACTGTGTCTCGCCGCCGCCGGCGTGTGGTGGTACGTCAAGAATGCCAACCAACCGGTCGGGCGCCGGGTCCGCGACCCGCAGCAGGGCGCCGTCGAATGGACCGGCGAATTGGGCCGCGCCGCCGACGCCGCAAAGCGCGAGTTGACCGCAGCCCTCGAACCGCCTCCCGACCCTGCAGACGCGCGCCCGCGCGTGGCGGGCCGCTTCACCCACGACGAGATCAACCTTGCCGTCGCCGATACGCTCGCGGTGGTGCGCGCGTGCACGATGGGCAAGAAAGGCAAGCGGGCCGGCAGCGCGTTCCACGTCCAGGTCGAGGTCGATCCGGCTGGCCTCGTCTGCAACGCGCTCTTGCGCAACCGCAGCAAGCTGGCGGGCGCAACGGCAGCGTGCATCGAGAAGGCCGCCACGACGGCGCTGTTGCCGCCAGGCGCCCAAGCGGTGTCGATCACGCTGGATTATGATCTCAAGGCGCCACCCGGTGAGGGCAAGAGCAATGGTCCCCGGCCGGCGGCGGCAAGCGCACGCGAGTGAGTCGCTCAGCGCAAATCATGCCGGCGCGAAGATCGGCACAGCCAATCGCACCCCGAAAAGCCGGGTCGCGTTGGCATCGGTCACCGCTTCAGCTTCGGCCACGGCCACGCAGCGCAGCGCCGCCACCTTGCGCAAGGTCTCGACGACATACATCGGCTCATTGCGCTTGCCGCGGTACGGCATCGGCGCGAGAAAGGGCGCATCGGTCTCGATCAGCAACCGGTCGGCCGGCGCGAACTGGACGACGGCCGGCAGGTCGCCCGCCTTCTTGAACGTCACGATCCCGGGCACGGACAGGTAGAAGCCGAGGTCGAGCGCCCCGTGCGCGAACTCGAGCGAGCCCGAAAAGCAGTGGATGACCCCACCGACCTCGCGGGCGCCTTCCGCCACCAGGATCGCGAGCGTGTCGGCTTCGGCGTTGCGACAATGGATGCAGAGCGGCTTGCCGAGCCGACGGGCCAGGTCGATGTGGCGGCGGAACACCTCTGCCTGCACCGCGCGGTCCGACAGATCGTAGTGAAAATCAAGCCCCGTCTCGCCGACCGCAACCACCTCCGGCGCAGCACTCGCCGCTTCGATGCGCGCCCACAGCGGCCCATCGACCGCCTTGGCGTCGTGCGGATGAATCCCCGTGATCGCGCTGACCCCGACGAACCGGCGTGCCGCCGCGATGGCGCCCTCGGCTTCTTCCGCCGTCCCACCCGCTCCGATCGCGACGACGTGGGTGACGCCTGCGCCGGCGGCACGGCCGAGCACGCCCTCGATGCCGCCATCATAGCCGTCCATGGTGATGTGGGCGTGGGTGTCGATCACGTCTGGTCGATGTCCTCTGGCGGCCGGCGATGCGGCGAATCAGCCTGCGCGGCACACAGTTTGCCTACCTTGCCGAGCGCCAAGCCTGCCGCGCCCGCCAAGCCTACGCGTCTGCTTGGGCCCGCACCACGGCATGCTGGCCCGTTTCGCGGCGCCGCTCGGCAATCTTCTGGCTCGTACCCCGGCGATCGCGCCGGACAGGTGGGGCGACCGTGTCGCCGGTCTCCTGCTTGTACTTGTCGGTCTCTTCGAGCACGAGCTTGTCGAATTCGGCGATCGCGCGCATCAGCATGTCCTGCCGTGTGCGGTACGGCTGGAACGCAGACTTGAAGCCGTTGATCATCACCTCGCGTACCTCGCCGATGCCGACGTCGAAATTCTGCACCCACAGGTTGTACTCTTCGGACACCGTCGTGTTCGTGATCAGGCGGTTGTCGGTGTTGATCGTCACACGAACGCCGAACTCGAAGTAGAACTGCAGCGGGTGGCTCTCGATGTTCTCGACGGCGCGGGTCTGCACGTTCGACTTCAGGCACACCTCGATGGGGATGCGGTGGTCGGCGATGAAGTTCAGCAGGTCGCCGTCTTCGCGCAGTCGGGTGCCGTGGCCGATGCGGTGCGCGCCGCAATCGTGCAGCGCCTGGTGGATCGAGTCGGGTCCGTAGGCCTCACCCGCGTGTGCGGTGCAGTTCACGTTGTTGGACCGGATCAGGTGAAAGGCGGCGGCGTGCTTGCGTGCCTGGAACCCGTCTTCGGCGCCGGCCAGATCATAGCCGACCACGCCGCGGTGCTTGTAGGCCACCGCCAGTTCGGCCAGCCGCAGTGACGCCCGGGGATCGAAATGCCGCAGCGCGCTGACGATGAGGCCCGAGCGCACGCCGAACTTCACCTTGCCGTCGCGCAGGCCCGCGAGCACCGCCTCGACGATCATGGTGAGCGGCAGGCCGAGTTGGGTGTGCAGCATCGGACAGAAGCGGACCTCCATGTACTGCACATTCTCGCGGGCAGCGTCCTCGACCAGCTCGATCGCCGCGCGGTACAGCGATTCTTCGGTCTGCAACACCGACAGCGTGATGTCGAACGTGCGCAGATACTCCGCGAGCGACGTCACGGTGTCGCCGGCCATCACGAACTTGGCGAGTCCCTCGGCGTCGTGGGCCGGCAGCTTCACCTTCTGTTCGTCGGCCATCTCGAGGATGGTGGGAATGCGCAGGCTGCCGTCCAAGTGGACGTGCAGGTCCGTCTTGGGCAAGCGGCGGATCAATTCGGGCGTAGGCTTGTACATGGGAGGGGTGTAGCACTGCCGCGCGGTTTTGACCATCCCGCGCCGGTACGGCAGGCTCGCACGCCGTGAACCGCTCGCCCCTGCCAGCCTGCCTGCGCTGCCGCCTCGTGGCGAGGACGATAGTGCGCGCTCTCGCCGGTACCGTCGTGGCCTTGTCGATTGCGGCGTGCGGAGGTGCCCGGGCCAAGGCCAGCGACGACCGCGATCGCGGTTTGTCTGACCAGCCGCTGCGATCAGGAGTAGATGGGGAGCCGCTCGTGGGAGACCTGGGCGTCGGCGTGGCGGCCGTGCGCAACGAGGACTGCGATGCGGCCGTGCCCGCGCTGGAGCGCCATCTGGTTGCCCAACCGCGCTCGGCACTGGCCTGGTACCACATCGGGTTGTGTCGGCTGGCGGACGGCCAGGAACGCGACGCCCGCCTGGCGTTCGAGAAGGCCTGGGCACTCAACCCGCAACTCCACGGCGCGGCCAACAACCTCGGCGCCCTCTACCTGAAGAACGGGGAGGACATTGCGGCCCTGCGCGTGCTGCAACAGGCGGCCGAGGTCGCTCCCGACGACGCGCGCGTGCTCGTCAACCTCGGCGTGGCATACCTGCGACGCGGGCTGTGGTCCGAGGCGGTCGAATCGTTCCGGGCGGCGGCCGAGGTCGCACCGGGGGTCGGCAGCGTGTTGTACGATCAAGCCCTTGCGCTCATGGTGCGCCATGAGTACGCACTGGCGCTCCAAGTGGCCGACGCGGCCGTGTTGGCGCGGCCGCGCATGGACGTCGCGCACGCCGCACGCATCGTCTGCCTGCACGAACTGGGCCGGCTCGACGAAGCCGAAACGGCAGCAGCGGCGGCATTGGCGGAACTTGGCGGCAGCCCGGACCTGTGGGTCGTGCAAGCCCGCTTGCACATCGCGCGAGGCCGGCCAGACGAAGCGGAAAAGGCATTGCAGCAGGCGCTCGCCCTCGATGCCGAACACCCGCGCGCCCAGCAGGCCCTGGGTGAACTGCTAGACGCGGCCGGGCGCAAGGCCGACGCCGTGCCCTGGTATGCGCGCTACCTGAAGAACCCGGGGCGCACGGACGCTGAAATGCGGCGCATTCGGGAACGGCTCAAGCAACTCCAGGTCCCCAAGCCGTAGCCGGGCGGGCCCAGGGTCGACCCTGCGCCGCGCCGGCCGGAGGCAGACGATGAACCGGTTCGGAAAGACATGCACGCCGTGGCGCCCGCTGGCCGTGCTCGCGTTGGTGCTCCCCTGGCTGCCCGGCTGCCTGCCCGCTGGACTGACCCGCAGCGCGCGCACGCTGGAGCCGGGCGAACACGAGGTTGGCGCCGCACTGTCGTGGTCGCGCTGGCAGCACGGTGCGGTCGACTGGTTCGACGGGACGGTGGTGCCTGGGCACCGCGACGCCAGCACGTTCCAGATCGCCAACCCGGTCCCCGAAGCGAGCTACCGGCACGGCTGGCGCGAGGGTCTCGACACGGGCGTTCGCATCGGCTTCGGCAGCGGCTTCGGGGAACTGGACGTGCGCTGGCGGGCGTGGCGCAGCGCGGGGCTGGCGGTTGCCCTGAACCCCGCATTTGGAATGGTGCTCATCGAGGCGTGGAAGGGCAGTCGACTGACCTTGCCCGTGCTCGTGACGTGGGCGCCCGCCCGGGCGTGGGCCGTCACCCTGGCGCTGCGCGGCGTGCGCCAGACCGTGGAAGCCGCCGCGCTCGACCCGTTCGTCAAGGGGGCCGCCCAACCGGCGCAGCGCTGGTCGCGCGGCGAGTCGGGCTGGTCTGCGGGAGGCGGCCTGGGCGTCGAATACCGGACCGACGATTGGTTCGTGATGCCGACCGTCGATGTCGCGACCGGCGCAGGCGCGATCGGCGCCCTGGGCCGGACCAGCCCGTACGAATTGCTGCAGGTGACGGCAACGCTGAGCGGCGGGATCACGTTTGGCAAGGAACTGGCGCGCTTCCGCAAGGCGGCCGAGGAATTGGAGAGACGGCAGGGCCAGTGAATGCAGGGGGCCGGCGCGCGACTCGTTGCTTGCCAGTGCACCACCGCGACCGCTACTGTTCTGTCTGGGCGCTCGCAGCCCGCAGGATTTCCGCCATGGCGCCGCACTCCCGCTGTCTTGTCGTCCGTGCCGGGCTGCTGGCTAGCTGCATCAGCGCTGTGGCTTGCACGGCGACCAAGCCAACACCGGCCGCGACCGTCGAAGAAGAACCGGAGGACATCGAAGGCACCGACCCCGACGCCGCCACCGAAGTCGCGGACAGCGCGCCACCCGGCGACGCGAAGACGGACGCGAAACCTGACATCAAACCGGACGTGAAGACGGACGCCGACACGGGCATCGACGTGGAAGACGCGACTCCACCGGACGCGACCGATGAACCCGACGCCGGAATCGAGGACCTGCCGGACGGCGTGCTGGCCGCGGCCGACGGTGGTGCCGAGAGCGGCGCCACGGAGGTGGGCGGGGTCTCCGATGCCGACGTCGGGCTGGCCCCAGAGACGGCTCCCGACGCCGGTACCGACGTGCCCGACAGCAGCGACGGGGGCGGCCCGGACGCCCCGGAGGTCAAGTTGCCGCCGCCCGACAAGGCATGCACCTCGGACGCGGACTGCGCCGATCTCACGAAAGACATCTGCACCGCGAAGTTCAAGTGCATCACGAATGCGAAGGGCGAAAACAAGTGCGTGGGCTTCTTCAAGTCCGACGGCGCCGCGTGCGACGACGGCAAGCCGTGCACGGCGGCGGACCACTGCGTGGCGGGGGATTGCATTGGCATTCCGAAGCTGTGCCTCGACGAAGACAACAACCCGTGCACCCTCGAGGTGTGCGACACGGTCAAGGGCTGCCCGGCCAAAGGCAAAGGCGCATATTCGGCGCTCGACACCCCTTGCAGCGACGACAACAAGTGCACTGTAGGCGACGCCTGCGACCTGGTGGGACAGTGCAAGTCGGGCGTCAACAACAAATGCGAGTGCACGAAGAACGACGACTGCAAGCCCTTCGACGACGGCAACCCGTGCAACGGGACCCTGGCGTGCAAATTCAATACATGCGTGGTCGACACGAAGACCATCGTGACCTGCCCGACGGACAAGGACACAGCGTGCCAGACGTCCCTGTGTGCGCCGGCGACCGGCAAGTGCGGGGTCGCGCAGAAGTCCGACGGGCTGGCGTGCGACGACGGCAGTTCCTGCACGTTCCCCGACCTGTGCGAAGGCGGTTTGTGCAAGGCGGCCGCGGTGAAGTGCAATGACGGCAACTCGTGCACGACCGACAGTTGTGACCCCAAGGCCGGGTGCAAGAACGATGCCAACGCGGTCCTGTGCAACGACGGCGACAAGTGCACCAGCGCCGACACGTGCACCAACGGCGCGTGCACAGGCAACCCGTCGAAGGAACTGTGCGCGTGCACCACCGACAACGATTGCCCCAACGACGCCGACAAGTGCAATGGTGCCTTGGCGTGCGTGAGCAACACGTGCGTGCTCACTCTCGGCTCGGCGGTGGTGTGCCCGCTCAGCGGCCCGTGCACCGTGGTGGCGTGCAACCCGTTGACCGGGCAGTGCGTCGCGCAGGACAAGGCGCCTGGCGAACCGTGCGACGACGGCAGCGCGTGCACCTTCGGCGACAAGTGCGGCCCCGACGGCAAGTGCAGCGAGGCGAAGAAGGTCGTGTGCGCCGACGGGAATCCGTGCACGGACGAGGCCTGCCTGGCCGACGTCGGCTGCGTGGTGAGCTACAATCAGGCACCGTGCAACGACGCCGACTACTGCACGGCGCCCGACACATGCGTGCAGGGCAAATGCGTCGGCGTCGGCACCGCGTGCCAGTGCGAAGAGGACGCGGATTGTGCCAAGAAGGACTTCACGTCCGACAAGTGTGCGGGCATCGCGATCTACCAGTGCGACACGGTCAGCAAGCAGTGCGAGGAAAAGACGCAGGCCGTACCGAAAGTCTGCGCCGCGCCGGGCGACAACCCGTGCGTGTTCGCGGCGTGCGACCCCAAGTCGGGGCAGTGCGACACGAAACCCAAGGCCGACGGCTTGACCTGCAGCGACGGCGACCCTTGCAGCACGAAGGACAAGTGCACGTTTGGCGTCTGCAAGGGCGTCGGCGCGATCGAAACGGGCCAGTGTGACGACGGGAACCCGTGCACGGCGGACATCTGCGAGTCCAAGGCTACGCCCGACACCTGCAAGCACGACAGCAGCCTGCTCGAGGGCGGCGCCTGCAGCGACGGCTCGGCCTGCACGAAAGCCGACTTGTGCAAGAACGGCAAGTGCTTCGGTTCGGCGGTGAGTTGCGATGACGGCAACGCGTGCACCGACGATGTCTGCGACACGATATCGGGCTGCATCAAGTCGTCCAAGGCGAAAGGGTCGCCTTGCAGCGACAACAATCCGTGTACCGGCGACGCCGCCAAGGCACCGCAAGTCGCCATGGACGTGTGCGGCGCTTCCGGCGGTTGCGTGGCGGGCGGGGCGAAGGTGTGCAACGACGCCAAACCGTGCACCGACGACTCGTGCGACCCGCTGGCCCTGCCGGCGAGCGGCATCGACGACAAGCAGGCCAAGACCGGCTGCGTGTTCCTGTACAACGACGCGACCTGCGTATCGGGCGACGCGTGTATTACCGATGCGATCTGCAAGAACGGCCTGTGCGGGGTCGGTGGCTCGAAGCCGGTCGTGTGCGACGACAAGAACCCATGTACGGCGGACTCGTGCAAGGCGGCGTCGGGCTGCAAGGCGGAGCCGACCAGCGCAGCGTGCGACGATGGCAACGCGTGCACGAAAGACGACGTTTGCGCCGCCGCGGCGTGTGGCGGAGCGGCGGTGGCGTGCAACGACGAGAATGCGTGCACGAAGGACGCGTGTGACCCGGCCAAGGGCTGCACGTTCACCGCCACGAAGGGCGATTGCGGCGCGTTCGCGTCCTGCGGTGGGCCGGACCCGACCAAGCCGACGTGCGTGTTCGGCGGGAGCAGCCACCTCCTGATCAGCGAGGTGTACGCCGGGGTGGCTTGGAAGGCAGACGACGATTTCATCGAAATCTACAACCCGACCACCGCCACGGTCGACCTCGCCGACTACGAACTGGGCTTCCGCGCGCTGGCCGGCGACGTCACGACGACCTGGGTGTCGGTTCCACTCGGCAAGAAGGGTGACGTGATCTTCCCGTTTGGCTACGTCGTCGCTGGCGGCAAGGGTCCGGCGGCCGGAGGCATCGCGTTCGACGTCGTGAGCCCGGACTTCAAACTGAACCCACTCGCGCAACACATCCGCTTGCGCGACAAGACGTTCGGCGTCGTTCACGATGGCGTTGCATGGGCCCCGGGCAGCGCGGCCGTGATCGACGCCGCAGACACGCCCGCGACTGCGAAGGTGGGCACGCCGTTCGACTCGTCGCAGTGGCCCTCGCCGCGCAGCCTGGAGCGCAAGGCCACTGCAAACAGCACCCTGGACACGATGGCGCCCCACAAGTCCGAGTGGCTCGGCGGCAACCTGCTCGACAACAACGATTGCGCGGCGGATTTTCTCGTGCGGTGGACACCCGAGCCGCAGCCGCGCACCCTCAACCGGTACGAGCCCGCGTGCGGCGGCACCTGCCCGGTCGCCAAGATTTGCGACTATGGTGGCTCCGGTTTCGACAAGTGCGTCGCCGACAAGGAGTGCCTGAGCTTCGGTGTCGAGAAGGCGTTGGCGTGCGGGGCCGGCAAGGTGTGCAGCTCGGCCATCGGCGAATGCGTGGTAGACTCAAAGCGACTGGTGTTCAGCCAGTTGTACTTCGGCACGGCGGCGCTGACTGACCACGAGTACATCGAGCTTTACAACGGCTCGGCCAGCGAGGTCGACCTCTCAGGTTGCGTGATCCAGGTCAAGGGTCCGAGCGCGGTGCCCGGCGACGCGTGGGTCAAGTCGCCGCTGCAGTTCCCGGCCGGAACGCTCGCGCCGAAAAACAGCTATGTTGTCGTTGCGACGAAGACATTCGCCGAAACGGGTGCCGGCGTCGATTTCGTCGTGCAGACTTCACTCGGGCTGGGAGCGATGCAGACGGGCAGCACCGTGCGGCTGTGGGACCCGCGCACCGACGTTGAACTCGACCTTGTCGGCTGGGGGACGGCCAAGACGTTCAGCGGCGCCGCTGTGGTGGGTGGCGGACCCGCGCCTGCGCCCTACGTCGGAGCGGTGCTCGAGCGCAAGGCGTCCATCATCTCGACATCGGCTACGCTCGACGAATTCGGCGCGGGCACCCAGGCTTTCGCCGGCAACGGCTACGACACCAACGTCGACAACAAGGACTGGGTCGTGATGGGAGAGCCGCACCCGCACTCGCTTGCGTCGGGCGTGTACGAGCCCGCGTGCGGCGGCACGTGCAAGATCGACACGGTGTGCAATTTCGTGGTGGGCCAGGAGGCGTGCGTGCTGCCGGATTGCGGCGGCGTCTGCTTCAACGAGCCCGGTGCCGGCTGCAACGTAAAGTCGAACGCCGCGAGCCTGGTCGATCGCTGCACGCGCTACGTCATGATCGCAGAGTTCGCGACCGAGGGCGACAAGGACTTCGTCGAGTCCGGCGGCAAGACGTTGCCTCCCGCGTACAATGAGTACGTGTTGCTGTACAATCCGACCGCAGCGTCCGTGCAGCTCAAGGGCTTGGCCTTGCAGTATTTTCCGGCGGGCGGCGGCAATCCGCTCGCGATGACCTCGACTGGCAGTGCGACGATCAAGGCGCTCGACGGTGCGATCGAGGCGTTCAGCTATTTCCTTGTCGTGCCGCGCTTCTACGTCGGGACGCTCAAGGGCAAACTCGCGCCGGACTTCGTCGCCAATATCGACTGGAATCTCGATTCCGCGAAGGGCGCGATCCGGCTGGCGCGCCTCAACGGCAAGTATCCTCCAGAAAAAATAAATGGAAACGCGGATCTCGTTGCATGGGGCGTGGGCATGGAGGCCCAAGCGGAAGGCAAGGCGCCCACCGTGCCGCAGGTGGGCGCCGTCGGCAGCCCCGGCAAGAACGGGGCCCTGCGGCGCCGGCCCGAAGCGCCGGCGTGGATGGAACCGCCGCCGCCGACAGCGATCTTCGACAACCAACGTGGCTGGCTGTACGCAGGCCACGGTCATGATACGCAAAACAACGCCAAAGATTTCGTGGCGAATCCGGGCCGCAGCCTGCGGACCAAGCAGTCGCCGCCGCAGAAGCCCTGACGACTTGCCGTCTCCGCATCACGCCCTCCAAGCCACCCCGTGATTCAAGCCCAAGGCCTCGCCAAGTCATTCGGCCCGCAGACCCTTTTCGAAGGGCTCAGCTGGCAATTGCAGCCCCGTCGGCGCTACGGACTGGTCGGTCCGAACGGCGCAGGCAAGACGACGCTGCTGCGCCTGCTTATCGGAGAACTGACACCCGATGGCGGCGCCGTGCTGCGCCCCAAGGGCGTGCGCGTCGGCTACCTGCCGCAAGAAGTGGACGACCTCGGGCCGGGGACGGTGCTCGACGTCGTGTTGGCCGGCCAGACCGGCTGGGTGCGAGCACGCGATACGCTGGCCCGCGTGCACGAGCGCATGGCCAGTGCCATCGACGACGCCTCGGCGAGCACGGCCCTGCGCGACCTCGATCGGGCCCAGACAGCGTGGGAACAGGCCGGCGGCGACACGGTAGAGCAGCGCGCCCGCGAGGCGTTGGGTGGCCTCGGCTTCGACCGCAAGGCCGAACGGGAGCCTGCGTCGGCGCTCTCGGGCGGCTGGCGCATGCGCGCAGCCCTGGCGCGCCTGCTCGTGCAGCGGCCCGACGTGCTGTTGCTCGACGAACCGACGAACCACCTCGATTTCGAGTCGCTCGCGTGGTTCGAAGACTTCCTCGACGGCTACGAGGGGGCCGTCGTCGCCGTCAGCCATGACCGCTACTTTCTCGATCGCGTGCCCACGCACATCGCAGAACTGACGAAAAAGGGCATCTACGAGTACGTCGGCGGCTACGACGATTTCGTGCTGGGGCGCGCCGAACGCCTGGAGCAGCAGGTCGCCCAGAAGGCCAAGGTGGACCGCCAGCGCGCCCACCTGCAGAGCTTCGTCGAGCGGTTCCGCGCCAAGGCGAGCAAGGCCAAGCAGGCCCAGTCGCGCATGAAGATGCTGGCGCGGCTCGAGAACGTCGAGCTCGAGGCGGGAGCGGCAGGCATCGGCTTTCGCTTTCCAGAGCCTGCACGCACCGGCAAGGAGGTGCTGACGTGCGATCGCGTGCGCAAGGCGTGGGGCGACAACGTCGTGTACACGTCGTGCTCCCTGACGGTGTGGCGCGGCGACCGTGTGGCGCTGGTCGGTCCGAATGGGGCCGGCAAGTCCACGCTGCTCAAGGTGCTGGCCGACGTCACCGACATCCAGGGCGGCGAGGTGCGCATCGGCGCGGGCGTGCGGCGCGAGTACTACGCCCAGCACCAGCTCGATGCGCTCGACCCGACGGCGACGGTGTACATGGAGGCGCGCCGCGCCGCGATCGACGAAACGGTGCCACAAATCCGCAAGGTCTTGGGAGCATTGCTGTTTTCCGGGAAGTCGGTCGAGAAGAAAATCGCGGTCCTGTCGGGCGGCGAGCGCGCGCGCGTGGCCCTGGCGCGGATCATCCTACGCGCGCCCAACCTGCTGCTGCTCGATGAGCCGACGAATCATCTCGACCTGACGAGCCGCGAGGTGCTCGAAGACGCGCTGTCGAATTTCGCGGGCACGGTCGTCTTCGTCAGTCACGATCGCTGGTTCATCAATGCGGTCGCCACCCACGTGATCGAGGTGGTGCCGGGCGGCGCGACGACGCTTTTTCACGGGGACTACGACGCCTACTTGTGGCGCAAGGCGGGGGGTGACCCGGCGGCGGTCGAGCGCCTGCTGCGCGGTGAGGCGTTTGAGCGCGAGGCGGCGGTGCCGGGCCAGGAGCGGGCGGGCCATCCGGGCGACGGCGCTGCGCCCCTTGAGAGCCGGGCCGACGCGCAGGCCCGCAAGCGCGCCGAAGCGGAGCGGCGCCAGGAGATGTCGCGCCGCACGAAGGACCTGCGCCAGCGACTCGAACAGCTGGAGGCCGAGATCGCCACGTCGGAGGCGCGCCTCAAGGCCATCCTTGCGTTGCAGATGGACCCTGCGCTCTACGAAGACAGCGACAACGTGCGCACGCTGCTGCTCGAGCAGGCGGGCCTGCGCGCCAAGACGGACGCGGGCATGGCGGAATGGGAGAGGCTGGCGCTGCGCGTCGAGGCCGTCGAGAGCGAACTCGGGCTCGTATGACAGCGGCAGGATGACCGACTCCGTGCAGGGGCCCGCAGACCGAATACGCACCGCACGCGTCGAACTCCTCAGCAGCGGCCCCGTGATCGCTGCGGGAGGTTCCGATGACTACGCCCATTCCCCGTGACGACCATGGCACCGTAGAAGGTACGGTCCTGCCGATCGACGAAGTCCGCGGTTGGTTCGCAACGCAGCGCCTGGCCCGCCACGCCGCCGGTGGTCCCGCGTTCAGTCTGGCGCTCGTGGCGGTGAGCCTGGCGGCCGCGGTCGCGCTGCTGGTGGGCTACGGGCAGCCAATCGAGCGCCGCCTGACGCGCGCCGTCCAGGTCGCCACGCAGCCCACCTATGTCGCCGTGATCCCTGTCCGGATCGCACCGCAACCGCCGGCGCACAGCAAGCCTACGCTGCAGTGGAACGCCACCCAAGCGTGGTTCGCTGTGGAGCAATAGGGCGGCGGGACCCGGCTACGCGACGCGACGCCGGACGAACAAAACTGCGGCGATCAGGAGCAGCGTGCCGAAAACCGCTCCGCCCCTGCCGCCGTGACCGGTCCGCGCCGCGCCGCAACTGTCGGGCGCAGAGGTCGCGGCCACCGCCACGCCGCAAGAGCCGACCCGGATGGCGTTGACGAGCACCTTCTGCACGCCATCGGGACCGATCACCATCACCGAATGCTCACCGGGCGCAAACCCCTTCGGCAGCAACGCGGTCGCCTTCGCGCCAGAAACCGACACATCGACGCCAGGCAGGTCAGTCGTGCCGACGCGCAGCTTCATGCCGGCGCGAAAACCGGCACCGTAGACAGTCACCTGCGTGTCGCGGTTCACGTCGGCACATTTGGGCTGCACATCGTCGAGCACGAGCGGCGCGCCCGCGGTCTCGGCTCCGACTTCCACTCCCGTCGCCGTGTCCGCAGCGCCCGCATCGGGACCCGCTGCAATCACGTCGGGTGCAGCCGGCGCGGTCACGCTGAAGGCATCCTCCTTGAAGCCGAACGCGCCCGAGGGGTTCGTGACCACGACTTGATACTTCTTGACGGCCAGCCCGGGCGGCACCTGGACCGTGAGCGACGTGCCGTTGGGCGCCACCGCCTCGACCTGCACGGCCGTCGCGTCGAGTTGCACCTTACATCCGGAGACGAAGCCCGACCCCTTGATCTCGATGGTCGCCGCCTTGTCGTTCGGCGCGCTGTTCGGCACGACGAGTTCGACGACGGGTTTGGCGGGCGGCACATCGGCAGCCGGGAGTCCGCTGTCGGCGACCTTGACGTCGTTGTCGAGGCCGCCGCTGTCGGTCGAGCCCGCGTCCACTTTCGAGCCGCCGTCCGCCGTCGGGCCCGCATCGGGGTCGGGCGCGCCCACGGCCTGCCCATCGACACCGAGCCGGAGCAAGAAGTCGCCCTTCATCGTGAAGCCGACCTCGTTCGTCAGGTTTTCAACGAACTTCCACTGCTTGGCACCGCTGCAGACCCCGAGCGGCCACACCAGGTGCATCACATTCGACTTCAACGTCGTCGCAGTGTCGGTGATCGCGGCGAGGTCCTGGCAGCCGCAGCCCAGTTCTAAGCCCGCAATCTCCGCCTTGAGGCACTGCTCGCTCCACTCGTCGACGAGGCTCTTGGCATTGGCGAGCGTGCGCACCATCACCCAGATGTTGCCGCTCTGGATGAGCGGCGGGTGGTTCTCCGGCTTCGTCCAGTCGAACTGGTAGATCATGATCGTGTTGCCGACGACGGGAACGCCGATCTGGCCGCCGATGGCAAAATCGACCGTGTTGATCGTCCAGATCGGCTTGCTGCCCGGGTCGGGGCCTTCGCCCGCCGAGTTGTAGAACTCGAGAAGGTAGTCCGCCTTCTTCGGCACTGCGACCTTGGTCGACTGGGCCATCACGAGTTCGACCGTGAGGATCTTGACCGGGTAGTCCTGCTGTTTCGGCCGGTACACCTGCCCCCACGCCTCCCCGCTGACGAAGCCCGGGTGCACGTAGTTCGGATGCGTTTTCGTGTAGTTGACGAGTTCGTTCGCGTCGCCGGGCAGGTCGTCGTACTTCCACATCACCTTTTCGGCGAATGCGGGTCCGGCGAGGCTGAAAACGCTGGCAATCGCGGCCAAGGCGGTAGCGGTGGATCGACGGAGCATTGGCGTCCTCGTAGTGGATTGCGTGGCGAGGGGGATTGCGTGGCGTGGACTGTTCGGCGCGAAGCCGGACGTCGGCAGAATACATGACGGCAGGGTCGGCGCCAGTCGGATTCCAGGTTCCGCTACGGGTGTGACCAGCCGCCTGCCGCTTCTACGAAAAGGACCGTGTACAACTCGATGGCCATGTCGCGGCAGTTCGTGTAGCGCCCTTCGGGCTTCTTGGCCATCAGCTTCTCGATGATCGGAACGACGCCAGCAGGCAAGGCGGCGTTGAACTTGCGCGGGTCGGGCACGGGCTGCAGCGCCTGCGCCGCGAACAGGTTGTCGTCGGCAAAAGGCAGGAAGCCGGTCAGGGCGCGGAAAAGCAGCACTCCGAGCGCGTAGATGTCGGCACGGTAGTCGGCCTTGGCGCCCATCAGTTGTTCGGGCGCCATATAGTGCGGCGTACCGATCAGCACGGACTGCTCGCCGAAGCCCTCGTCGGCCACGCGCGCCAAGCCGAAGTCGAACAGCTTGACGGTGCCATCGACCGCGACCAGCACGTTGTCGGGCTTGACGTCGCGATGGAGGATGCCCTGGCCATGCGCGTTGTCGAGCGCGTCGCACAGTTGCGAGACCACGCTGAACAGGAACGACAGGTCGCGCATGCCGGCTTTTTGCGGCAGGTATGCGGTCAACGGCACCCCATCGACGTATTCCATTGCATAATAGAGTACGCGCTCCGCCTCGCCGATGTCGTAGATGTGGACGATGTTCGGGTGGTTCAGGCTCGCGGCGAGTTTGACTTCACGCAGGAAGTACTTGCGCGCCATCTCCGTCGAGAGCTGCGTCGACGCCATGAATTTCAGCACGACGATGCGGTCGAGGTGGCGGTCGAGCGCGCGAAAGACGATGCCGTGACCGCCCTGGCCCAGGTGCTCCAGCCGGCCGTAGCGCTCGCGCAAGCTGGTAGGGACGCCGGCCGGCCAACTATCGCCGATGGGGCGACTCGTGGCGTGCAGCAGCTTGCCCGCGGCCTGGTGTTGTTGCGCGAGCACGGCCACCGCCTGCTCCCGGGTATACGCATGCGTGGTCTCTTTGGCCGGCTGCGGCACCACCTCGACTGCAGACCCGACAAGGCCAAGCACCTGACTCTGGCGCGGGCCGGCATTCGGCGCAGGTTGGGGCGGACCGGCGCGGGATGGTGTGGCTGCGGGACCGACCCGGGCGACCGAAGCCTCGGGTGCCGGCGTGCCCCTGCGCGGGGCGGTGCCAGCGCTCCGGGCACGCACCAGCGCGCTCGGCGAGGCATCCTGCGGTCGGCCCGGCCTGGCGTGCTCGAATTCCGTCGGCGCCGGACTCGGTTGTGCCGGCACCGGCGCGGACGCAGGCAGGGCGTGGTCAGGCAACGGAGCCCGGGCGGCCGCCGGAGCCACCCGGGCGGAAGCCAACCGCCGGACGATCGATGCGGCGATGCGGGGTGGGGCTGGGGCGGGCACGGGCTCTGCACGGGTGCCGGCGGAGGTGCCGGCGGAGGTTCCCGCAGTAGTTCCCGCGGAGGTTCCCGCAGTAGTTCCCGCGGAGGTTCCCGCAGTGGTTCCCGCAGTGGTTCCCGCGGAGGTTCCCGCAGTGGTTCCCGCAGTGGTTCCCGCAGTGGTTCCCGCAGTGGTTCCCGCAGTGGTTCCCGCAGTGGTTCCCGCAGTGGTTCCCCTGGTGTAGGCGCGCGTCGACTGGACGGCGTCGCGCGGGAGACCTGGGGTCGCAGCCTGCGCCGGCGGCGCGATCGGAGTGGCCCCGGGGCGAACGACGGGTTGACTCTGCCGCGCCGCCGACCCCGCCAGCGTCACGGTCGAGTGGTGCCGTTCGGGCGCTGGAAACCGGTCGGACCCGTGCACGATGCGGCGCAGCGCTCCCCCGGCTTCTGACAATCGGGCGGCTTCGGACACCCTCACGATCCCCGACGCGGGGTGACGCGCGGCCACCGCCACCGGCGCGGCAACCAGGGACGGAGCTTCATGTGTCGCCGGATGTGCGCGTGCGGCCTGGACGCGCTTGGCAGACGGCCACTCGTTCGTCGATCGCAGCGGTGCGGCGTCGCGCATGGCGGCGGGAACGGGATCCAGCGAAAGGTCCATGCTGGCGCCGGTGCCGGGGTCGAACGTGCCGCTGACCGCGGTGTCCGACCGGGAGCCGAATCCCTCGCTCGGCGGGCGAGTCGGGGCGCTACCGAGCAGCGTCTTGAGGTCGGCGCTGGGCTGCAAATCTCCGTCAGGCAAGTCGAATTCTGAACTTATGCACGCGTCGGGTGCTGGCGCCGACGCAGTGGCCATGTCGGCCGGCGCCGCATGTGCCTGTGCCGCGAAGACCCGGGCGGGCGGTCGCACCGCTTCGACGTGCTCCGCGAGTGCGGCAGCCGGGCGGTCATCGGCCGGCGCGGCAAACACGCGCGCGACGGGCGCGGCACTCCCCGCTGCCGGGTTGCGAGTCTGGGCGAGAGTCGCGGCGGGGCCGTAGGCGCGGGCATTGGTGGGCTGCCCCGCAACATCCAGCGCCCCGTGCGACGCCTCCTCGACCCGGGCATTTGCATCCGGGTCGCTGGCAGGTGTCTCCTGCAGCGTGTTGGCGAACTCGGAACTCGCCCCGCCGACGTCGATCGGCAGTTCCTGGCGCACGGGCGGCGGCTCGACCCCAGTAAATCCATATGGATCCGCGACATGCACGGGAGCGGGCGGCCCGTCGACGAACGGAATCTGCACGTCGGGCGACGCTGCCCCCCCAACCAGGTCCATGGCATTCAGCCCGGGGCCCGCCGTGGGCGACGCTGCACCGAGGATTGGGCGCGCACCGGCGGGTCCCATCCCGTCCAGCGCCGCTGCCGGGGCCTGCACAGGGGTGCCAACGCGCGTTGCCGTGGGCGCCAATTCGGGCACGTGGGCCGCGGCGATCGCCTCCACGCCACCGGCCAACCAGCGTTCGACGTTGAATTCGACGGCGCCGTACGATTCGGGCACGAGCGTGTCCGCTTCGGCCAGGTGGAACACCTCGCGCAGCAGGCGACGCAGCGGAACCGCCCCGGCCTCGCAGCGCACGTGGTGCAGCAGCACGGCAAAGCCAGGCTGGTACAGGCCCCCACGCGGCTCGGAGCGCACGACTGCGCCGCGCAGCGACACCATCGGCCCGTCGTGCCCCTGTGGCTGCACCTGTACGTCGATGTGGGCACCGAGCTGCAGTTCCGTGCGACAGGCAAAGAACGCGCCCATCGGGCTCAAATTGGTGCACACCACTTCGAAACGCGACGAATTCGCGCTTGCGGTCGCCATCAACAGCACAGGGTGGCGAAAATATTTGCGGCGATCTTGGAACATCGTCCTCGTACCCGTTCCCGCCATTGTGCCATAGCCGGAGCCGGCATCAACACCTCCGGCTGCCGATGCGCTTGACCGGGCGCGCGCTCGGCGTGGACACTGCGCCGATGGAGCCCGTCCCGCTCTCTGCCTTGCGCGGTCATCGCGCCCAACTGGCCGTGCTGAGTCGCGCGGTGCTGGCCGACGGCTGCGCCCACGCGTGGCTGTTCAGCGGTCCACCCGGTGTCGGCAAGACGACGGCCGCCAGCGCCCTGCTCGGCGCGCTGGCGTGCACGAATCGCCCCCGGCCAACTGCCGACGCGTGCGGGAAGTGTCCGAGTTGCAGTGCGTTGCGCCGCGACGAACACCCCGACGTGAAGGTGCTGCGTCGCGACGGGCAGGTCATCAAGATCGAGCAGGTCCGCGAGGCGACCGCCCGGCTGCGGTACGCGCCCGTGGTTGCACGCATCAAGGCGGTGCTGATCGAAGACGCGGAGACGCTGCATGAGACCGCCGGCAATGCGCTGCTCAAGTCGCTGGAGGAACCGGCGCGCGACGTGGTCTTCGTGCTGGTCACGAGCCGCCCGCAACTCTTGCTCGACACCATCCGCTCGCGCTGCCAAGGCCTGCGTTTCGCGGAATTGCCACCGGATGACGTCGCGGCCATCTTGCGCGCTGAGGGGCATACGCAGGATGCGGCGCGAATTGCCGCCGCCCTGGCGCAAGGCTCGCTGCACGAGGCACGCACGCTGTGCAATCCTCAGAGACTGCAGGCCGTTGACGATGTGGCGGCGTTCGTCGCCAGGCTTGGCCTGGGCCCGGCGACCGAGGCGGCGCTTTTCGTCGATCGGATTGCGGCGAGCCTCGACACGGGAGCGGAACACGGCAGCGACGACGGTGCGGTCCGGCGCGCGGACCTGACGCGCCCCGATGTGCTGTGGGTGGTCGACGTCGCACGCGCCGTGCTGCGCGACGCCCTGCTTCTCGATGCGGGCTTCGCCGCGGACGAACTGCCCTACCAGCGCCATGTTGACGCCCTGCGCGCGCTCGGGCAGCGTGTCGGGGCCCCGGCGCTCGCCCGGGTGCTGGACCGATGCCAGGAGTTGGACACGCGCATGGTGCTGAACCCGAACCCCCGCCTCGCACTCGCTGCACTGCTCACCGACGCAGGCGTGGCCGTCCGCAACACGGTGCGTCGCTGACATTCGCGACCATTTGGCGCAGACAGGGGCGAGTGCGATCCGCTATCCTGACGGGCGTGCTGCGTCCGATCGCCCTGCCGTGCGGCGGTGCGCGCGGTGCATGGCCTGCTAGTTGCACAACCGGAGACGCCATGTCGCTTCCAACCTCCCGTTTGTACTTGGCAGTGCGCCGCCCCGGGGCGGCCGTGTTGGTGGCGGCCGTGTTGGTGGCGGCCGCGGCATGCTCGGGCGACGACGTTGCGGTCCAAGGCGGCCCCAGCGACGCGCTGGGGGCCGGCGGCACCGTGGGACTGGACGGCGGATTGGCGGACGCGGCGGGCGCAACTGTGCCTGGCAAGGACGCTGTGGGCGCGGATGCTTCGGCCGCCGACGCGAGTGCGCCGCGAGCCGACGGCGGCGGCGCCCCGGGTGGTTGCCGCCCCGACGAATGCGCGATCGGCGATGCCTGTGTGGCAAACCAGACGGTCAACCCAGCCAATCCCTGCCAACGCTGCCTCGTGCTCGCGGGCGCCAGCAACTGGACGGCGGCCAACGAGGCGCAGCCCTGCGACGATGGCAACGCTTGCACCCAAAGCGACGCCTGCGCGGCCGGGACTTGCGCAGGTCTGGGCCTGCCGTGCGCAGACGCCTCGCCTTGCACTGCCGACTCGTGCGACGCCACCTCTGGCAGTTGCGTGCACCTGCCCAGCGCAGCGACGTGCGACGACGCGAGCGCCTGCACCGTCGGCGATGCGTGTGCGGACGGCAAGTGCGCAGCCGGCAAGGCACTCGCGTGCGACGACGGCAACCCTTGCACGCTCGACACGTGCGGCCCGGTCGTGGGCTGCGAGGCTGCCGCTCACGATGCAGCCTGCGACGACGGGAACGCGTGCACGAAGGCCGACGCCTGCAAGGCGGGCACGTGCGGCGCGGGCACGCCGCTGGACTGCGACGACGCCGACGTGTGCACGGTCGATTCGTGCAACGCCAAGGTCGGCTGCCAACACAAGTCAGTCGCCCCGAAGTGTCTCGACAACAACCCATGCACCGACGAGGGCTGCGACAAGAAGCTCGGCTGCGTCTACCCGGCGAACGCGAAGCCGTGCGACGACGGCTCGCTTTGTACGGCAGCCGATGCGTGCAAGGACACGGTGTGCCTTGGCGCCGTGCTGCCCATCGACGACGCCAACCCGTGCACCTACGACACTTGCGACCCCAAGGTCGGGGTGAGCCATGGCGCGAACGCGGCACCGTGCGACGACGGCAACGCGTGCACCGTCGGCGACACCTGCGCTGCGGCGACGTGCGTCAAGGGCGCCAACGCGCTGCCCTGCGACGATCAGAATCCGTGCACGGACGACGCCTGCGACCCGGTCAAGGCGTGCGTGTCGGTGCCCAACGCGTCCACCTGCACCGACGGCAACGTGTGCACGGTCGGCGACGTGTGCAGCGCGGCGACGTGCGCGGGCAAGAAGCTCGACTGCGACGACGGCAACAAGTGCACCGACGATTCGTGTGACGCAAAGGCCGGCTGCAAGCACGCGGTCATCGTGTCGAACGCGTGCCGGCCGCAGATCATCGTGGACTACCCGCCGCGCGCGGCGACGCTGACCGAAGTGGCCGGCAAGGTCACGGTCAAGGGCAAGGTCGCCTCGGGCGCGGGGCCGATCGTGACGTTCCAGTTGAACGGCAAGGACGTCGCCGTCGGCGCCGGCGGAGTGTTCTCGACGACGCTGCAGGCCAAGCCGGGCGGCAACACCCTCGTGTTCGTGGCGAAGGACGATCACCAGGGCGAAAAGAAGCGCGTGCAGTCCTTCCTGTGGTCGACGACGTACTTCAAGCCAGTGCTCGAAGTGGCGAAATCGGGCATGGTCGACGTGGGCTTGGGCTTCTGGCTCAGCCAGGCCGTGATCGACGACGGTGATCACAGCTTGCCGGCGAACGATCTCGCTACGATCTTCGAACTCTACCTGAAGACGATCGATCTCAACAAGCTGATCGGCGGCACGGCTTTCGAGTTCAACGCGCTGGGCAAGTGGAAGCTCACGCTCTCGAACCTGAAGAACGCCCCGCCGACCGTGACCCTCAAGTCGCAGCCCGGCGGCATGCACATGGTGGCGACCTTCTCCAATGTGACGGCCGACATCTTGCTGGACCCGCCGACCGGCCAAAACCTCAAGGGAACGATGACGTTGTCGAGCATCGCGATCACGACAGACGTCGTTTCGAGTGTGACCCCCGACCACAAGATCGCGGTCGCCATGACCAATACCGACGTCAAGCTGAACGGCCTCAACGTGAAATTCACCGGGCTGGCCGGAGCGCTCGTCGGGACCATCATCAACCTGCTGCAAGGTGTCATCAAGCCGTCGATCGAGAAGGCGTTCGAGGATCAGGTCGTCAAGGCGCTGGCACCCGCGCTGGGGTCGGCGCTCAATGCGCTGCTGCTGGATACCTCGTTCGAGGTCACGAAACTCGATGGGTCCGGCGCCAAGATCAAGGTGTTCCTGCAGACGGACGCGTCGAAGGTCGTGTTCGAGGCGGCGGGCGGTGCATTTCTCGAGCGCGCACGGGCGGCGGCGAAAAAGGCGATCGCGTACGACAACCTCGGCGTGCCGGGCCGCATCGGGTGCGGCAACGGCGTGCAGGCGCTCGCGATGCTCAAGACCTCGCCGCTCGAGATCGGCATCGCAGACGACACGTTCAACGAACTGCTGTTTGCGACGTGGACGGGGGGGCTCTACGAGTTCCCGGTGCCGGCGTCGATGCTCGGCAACGTGGACCTCCAGCAATACGGTGTGTCGGACTTGACGATGAAGGTGAGCGCAATGTTGGCTCCCACGCTCGACGACTGCAACACTAAGGCGGAGTTGGACGCGCACATCGGCGACTTTCGCGTCGATGCCAAGCTCAAGCTGCTCGGGGCCCCGATGGACGTGATCATCTACGTGACGTTCAAGGCCGGCGTCGAGATCAAGGTCGCGGCCGGCGCGGTCGGCATCGCGCTCACGAAGGTGAAGGCGTCGGACCTCGAGGTCAACGTGGCGCAGGACAACCTCGTGGCGTCCGAAAAAGTGCTTGAGAAGTTGGTGGCGGAGAACCTGCTGACTGGGCTGGTTGCGCAACTCGGCGGCTCGGCGCTCGGCTCGTTCCCGCTGCCGGCAATCGACCTGTCTGCGGCACTGCCGAGCTTGCCGAAGGGTACGGCGATTGCGATCGCGCCCAAGCAGGTGACGCGCAAGGACGGCAACTCGATCGTCGGGGGGACGCTGAAATGACGCGACCGGGACAGGCATGGGCGGCGGCGTGGGCGGTGGGTGCGCTGAGTTGGGCGTGCACCGGCGTCGATCCGGCGGCGGGTCCCGGGCTCGGGTCGGCAGCTTCAGACGGCGGGGTGATCGGCAGCGACGGCGCGGTGGGCGACACGGCTGGGGCCGCCGGCGCAACGGATGGCGCACCCCGCAGCGATGGGGGCGTAGGTCCAGACGCCACAGCGCGGGCCAGCGACGCGCTTGGTGCGGCCCAGGAGACCGCGGACGCACCCGGCTGTAGCGCCGAACAGGCCAAGAAGTGCGCCGATGGGCTGGCCTGCACGGCCGACGCTTGTGTGGCCGGTGTCTGCCAGTGGACCTTGGTCGCCGGCCACTGCTTCGTCGGCGGCACCTGCGCCGTTGCGGGCGCGGCAAACCCGGCCCAGGCCTGCCAGCGCTGCGACCCGGTTGCCAATGCCAAGGCGTGGTCGCTCGCCCCCGACGCCACCGCGTGCGACGACGGCACGGCGTGCTCGTTCGACGACGCCTGCAAGGGTGGCAAGTGCGGCGGGCAACCGGTCGTGTGCGGCGACGGCAATCCGTGTACGGCCGACACGTGCGACAAGACGAAGGGCTGCCTGTATCCGCCGACGCTCGGTTCGACGGCGTGCGACGATGGCAGCGCGTGCTCGGTGGCCGACCACTGCAGCGCGGGCCAGTGTGCCGGCAAGCTTACGGTGTGCGACGACAAGAATCCGTGTACCGACGACGCGTGTGATTCCAAGACCGGCTGCGGGGCCAAGCCGAACCTCGCGCCGTGCTCCGACGGCGACGCCTGCAGTGCGGGCGATGCCTGCCAGGGCGGCACCTGTCAGGGCGGCCCGCTGCCCAACTGCGACGACGGCAACGTGTGCTCGCTCGACTCCTGCGAGGTTGGGGTGGGCTGCTACCACCTGCCGGTGCAGAGTCCATGCTGCGTCGGCCAGACGTCGAAATGTGACGACGGCAAGCCGTGCACGAACGACTTGTGCGACGGCAGCGGCTGCAAGCACGAGCCCAACACGGCCCCCTGCGACGATGGCAACGCGTGTACGGGCGGCGACGCGTGCCAGGGCGGCGCGTGCACTGGCACGAAGGCGGCCGTGTGCGACGACAAGAACCCATGCACTGCAGACACGTGCACGGCCAAGACCGGCTGCCAGCACCAGGCGACGGGCAACGGCACGGCGTGCGACGACGGCAGCGCTTGTACAAAGGACGACAAGTGCACGGGCGGCACCTGCGCGGGCAGTGGGTCGTGCGCGTGTACGCCGGTGTTCAGCACCGCGGCAGCCAAGCTGAACACGGTCCTCATCGGCTCCGGCGGCAAGCCGGGCGAGGGCCTGGACGTCGACGAGAACCCGGCCACGTGCGCGCCCGGCGATTGCTCTGCGGGCATCGACAACGCACTGTCGGCGCTCGGCTCGTTCGCCAACCCGCAACTCGACAAGGCGGTGCAGTCCGGGTCGCTGGCGCTCGTGCTGGAACTGAAGGAGTTCAAGCAGGGCCCCATCAACCTCGCGCTCTACTCTGCCAAGCTCGACCCGAAAAACGCCACGTGCAAGTTCATGACCGAGTCGTGTGCGTGGCGCGTGGACCCGAAGATGCTCGACCCGGTCTCGTGCAAGGCTCTCGTCGGACTGCCCGGCACGCTGGTGGGCACCCAGTTGAAGGCGGGCGGCAAGAGCACGAGCTTTCCGTTCTCGATTCCGCTCCAAGGGGGCGCCGCGCTGAAGGTGACGATCTACGCGGCCCGCGTGCACGCCACGGTGACGCTGGCAGACGGCAAGATGACAGCACTGGACGGCGTACTGGCGGGTGCGGTGCCGAAGACCGAACTCGTCGCCGCGCTCGACGCCCTGCCCGACGACGGCAGCCTGCCGATCTCGAAAGACGACTTGAAAGGCCTGCTCAACGCGCTCGTTCAAAACGACATCGACCTCGACGGCGACGGCAAGAAGGATGCGGCGTCAATCGGCCTCAAGCTCAAGGGGATTGCCGGGACGCTGGCGGGCACCTACTGAAGCGCGGCGGGCGCTGGACCAGTACCCGCTAGTACCAAGACACAGGTGTTTTGACCGGTTGCAGTGCGGTCACGTGTATCCTTTCGATCGGTCATAATCCCTGTGTCGGACAACTAGCCGCATGGGGGCGGCGACACCAACGGCATCGGCGCCGCAGCGGCCGCCTGACCGAACACGGCCACCTTGACCTCCAGGGCCATCTGCCGGCAATTCGGATAGCGATCCACGGGCTTTTTGGCCATGCAGCGCAGGACGGCTCGCACGCACGCGTCCGGCATCGTCCGGTTGAAGAGGCGGGGGTCCGGCGGTTGCTGCACGGCGTGGGCCACGAAGATGTTGCCCTCGGCGAAGGGCAGTACGCCCGTGAACATCCGGTACAGCACGATCCCGAGGGCGTAGATGTCGGCACGGTGGTCGACGGCGCTGCCGTCCAGTTGCTCCGGCGCCATGTAGTACGGCGTGCCGGCCAGCACCGACTGCTCGCCAAAGCCCTCGTTGAGCACGCGTGCCAGCCCGAAGTCGAGCAGCTTGACGGTGCCGTCGGTCGCCACGAGCACGTTGTCGGGCTTGATGTCGCGGTGCACGAGCCCCTTGTCGTGGGCATGGTCGAGCGCGGTGCAGAGTTGCTCGAGGACCGACACCAGGAACGCCTGATCCGGCATCGGTCCCGCCGACATCAGCCAGGCGGTCAGCGGCAGGCCATCGACGTACTCCATCGCGTAGTACAGCACGTCGTCGATGTTGCCCATGTCGTAGATGTGCACGATGTTCGTGTGGTTCAGGCCGGCCGACAGCTTGACCTCGCGCAGGAAGTACTTGCGCGCGATGTCCGACGGCATCGCCCCCTGCAGCATGAACTTGAGCACGACGACGCGGTCGAGCAAGGTGTCCGTCGCCCGGAACACGATGCCGTTGCCGCCCTGGCCGAGCCGCTCGAGCCCCGCATAGCGCTGCGCCAGTTGGATTGGCACGCCTTGCGGCCAGTCGTGCTGGAACACGGGCAGGTCATCGACCAAGGAACGGACCGGCTCCCGCGGCGGCGGCGACGACGTGCGCGCGATCGAGGCCGGCCGCTCGCCGATCATCAAGCCGGTGGGCGCCCCGGTGTCGATGCCGGCCGGGTCGGAGATCGGCCGGCGCGCGTCGACATGTTGGGCGCCGGCAAGGTGCTGGGCGCTGGCAAGGTGCTGGGCGCTGGCAAGCGGGGGCGCCGGTTCGTTGACGAGGCCCTCCTCCATCGTGGCATCGAAGGTCTCGGTGTCTTCGGCAGCAGCGCGCGCCATCGCGACCGTAGCTGCGGGCGAATTCGTCGGCCGGGCTGGCGCACGCTGGCGGCCAGGCACGGGATACTCTGCCAGCGCATTCAGCAGCGCACGAGCCCACTCTTGGTCCGACGACCCGTCCTGGACCAGCGGGCCGAGCCGGTCGAGCACCTGGCGGGCGCGCGGCACATCCTTCTGGTCGGCCCAGATCTGGGCCGCACGCTTGCCGAAGGCGATGCGTTGGGGCACGTCGAGGTCCGTATCGAGGAGTTGTTCCATCGTGCGGGCGGCGCCAACGGCATCTCCGGCCTGATCCTGGAGTTCGAGTGCCAGCCGGCCGATGTCGGCAAACTGTGCGTCTGACGGCGGCACGACGAGTGCGACCTTGAGGGCGTCGGCGGTCTGGCCCAGGGCGATGCGCAGCTTGATCACCGCAAGCCGGTCGCCCGCAAGGCCCAAGCAGTGGATGGCACGGTCGGTGTTGCCCGCGCGCTGGTATTCGACCGCAGCCTTGCGGTGGGCGCCCACGCGCTCGTAGGCCGGAGCCGCTTCGGCGTGGCGACCCGCCTTGGCCCACGCGGCAGCCGCTGCCTCCGTGCGCCCCAGCCGGTGCAACATGTCGGCGGCGAGGCCGTTGTCGCCGGCGCGTTCGGCGCACAGCAGGGCCTTGTCCCATTGCTGGGCGAGAACCCACTGTTCGGCAGCCTGCTTCCAGTTCGCCGCCGCCTCGAATCCCTCGGCCCGCAGGACGGCGGCCGTCGCGCCTTCGCCGGCCCGGACGTACAAATCGGCCGCTGCGCCGCGGTTGCCAGCCTTGCGCTGCAATTCCGCGGCATACGCGACGTCTCCGAGCGATTCTGCCAGCGCTGCGGCTCCGACCCAGTCGGCCCCGGCGACGAGCATGCGCAAAGCTGCGTTCGCGTTGTCCGCCTTCTCATGGCATTTCGCGGCTGCGGCGAAGTCCTTGCCTTCTTCGAATCGCTCTGCGGCCTTGGCCCACATCTCGCCGCGGCGCCAGGCCCGGGCCGCATCGAGCAGGCGACCCGCCTTCTCGAAATGCCGCGCTGCCGCCTCCCAGTCACCGGCATCGAGTGCAAGGCGACCGGCCTTGAGGAAGTTGCCGTCCTGGACCGCTACTTGCCGCGGGGCAGCCGCGCCCCTGCGGCTCAGCGTGTCGATGAGCCGGCGAATCGCCAGGAAACCGACCACGATGACGACGACGACGATGGCGTAAGAGATGTAGCGAGGGTCCATCGGCGTCGAAACATCCGCAAGCGCCGGCCATCGGCTGGGTAGCCGACGCCGGTCGCGCAGAAGTGTAGCGCGCGGGCGGACGGGAACAAGTCTCGGGTGCGCGCGCCGCCGCCGGGAATCGGCGGCGTCTGGCCAAATGATGATAATTTATGCACCGTGTTGACATTACCCACACAGGCCTGCGACCGGCACGGCACGGCACGTCGCCAGCCTTGCCCTGTTCGGGTACGGCAGGGGCTGTACGCCAGAACGGAATGGCGCGTGCACGTTGGCACGGTCCTTGCTACGCTTCCTGATGTGGCTGCCCGGGCGGCCGCGCGAGTGAGCCCGCCAAGTGCCACAGTTGGACGTTCGTCAGCCGGAGGAAGTCGATGCGCAGCGAATTCAAGATGCAATGGGAACTCAACCTGCAACTGTGGGTGGTGGCGATCGCGGTGGCAATGGGCGCGTGCGAAGCCCTGCCGTCTCCTGCGCCCGTGACGGGTGGAGGCAACGATGCGGCCGGCCAACTCGGCGATGCGCTCGGCCAAGGCTCCGATGCGACAGCGACCGCCGATACCGCCGGGGCGAGCGACGCCAGCACCGCAATCGATGGCAGCACTGCAGTCGATGGCAGCACTGCGGCCCCACCTGACGCGATCGCCGCCCCAGACATCGCCAAGCCCGACGGCGCTACGACCGTGCCCAGCGATGCCGTCGCCCCGGCCGACGTCGCGCCCGGTGGCTGCAAGGGTGGCGACCCGAACGCGTGCCCAGGGGGGTACTGTGCAACACCGGCGGGCCAGTGCGGCGGTGCCGGCGAATGCAAGGCAAAACCAACGGCTTGCCCTGCCATCGGCGCAATCACGAAGACGTGCGGGTGCGACGGCAAGACCTACGAGACGAGTTGCGAGGCGGCGGCATCGGGCACCGCGGTGCAGGCGCTAGGCGCGTGCCCGACCGTGTTCAAGGGGTGCGGCGTCGGCATGGGCGTGCCGGAGACGTGCGCGGCCAACGAGTACTGCCTGCTGACCGGCGGCGCCTGCTCGGGCAAGGGCCAATGCGCGCCGAAGCCGCAGATCTGCACGATGGAAGAGGCACCGGTGTGCGGCTGCGACGGCAAAACCTACAGCAACAAGTGCGCCGCGGCCGGTGCGGGCCAGAACGTGAACGTGAAGGCCACGTGCGTAGCTCCGCCGTCGAGTTGCCAGGTTGGCACCGCGACGTGCGGGCCGGGCAAGTTCTGCGAGGGCAAGCCCGGTGTGTGCAAGGGCGACGGCGCGTGCGTTGCGCAACCGAAGATGTGCACGAAGGAGCTCAATCAGATGTGCGGCTGCAACAACGTCACCTACGGCAATCCGTGCATGGCGGCTTCGGCGGGCGCGACCGTGCAGTACGACGGGCCGTGCAAGGATGGCCCGCCGCCGGGTGGTTGCACGGTTGGCGACGCGACGTGTGGCAAGGCGGAGTACTGTGCCGGCCAGCCTGGGGCATGCGGCGGGCCAGGCCAGTGCGCCAAGAAGCCTGATGGCTGCAACACGCTGTACGCGCCAGTGTGCGGCTGCGACGGCAAGACCTACGGCAACTCGTGTGAGGCCTACAACCAGGGTATGAACGTCAAAGGCAAGGGCGAATGCGCGGGCGCCACCGGCGGCCCGCCGCAGTGGTACCTGACGTGCGGCGCACCGGTCTGCCAGGGCTGGACCCCGAACCCCAACGTGCCGTTGTGCGCGAGCCAGCAGACGGGCGATGCGTGCAAGGTGGCCGGCGAGATGTGCGACCCCAAGAACGGCTGCAACGCGTACCTGCTCTGCACGGCCTCCGACCCAACGATGGGGCCGGGCGGCTGCCCGAAGTCGCGCCGCAGCCTGAAGTCCGACGTCGCCTACGTGACGCCGGCCGAAGCGCGCGGCCTGCATGATCAGGTGCTGCAGACTAAGCTCGCCACCTACCGGTACACCGCGATGGGCGAGCACGGCCGGCGCCACCTCGGCTTCATCATCGAAGACCAGCCCGCCGGCAGCGTCGCCGTGGACCCTGGCCGCGACATGGTCGAGTTGTATGGGTACCTGTCGATGTCGGTCGCCGCGTTGCAGGAGCAGGCGCGCCGCATCGAGGCCTTGCAGCGCAAGGTCGAAGAACTGGAGCATGGGCGCATGTGTCAGTAGCGGGCAGCCGACGCAGCCGCGGCACCGCAAAAATCGGCTGGCGGGCAGCGCGGACTTGGGGCAAAGTGGTGGCCGGGCCTCGGGATGTCCCACGGATCTCTCGGCGGGAGGTTGCCATCGCCTGCGAGTCGCCGTCCGTGCCGACCGCCCCTTCGGCTGACCTGCGCCGCCAACTCGACGCGCTGCACCTCCGGTTTCACCTGCACTTCGTCGATCACGCTCGCCTGACGCGCGACGTGGGTCGCCTCGACGCGCTGATCGGCGAGGCCGAAGCATTGCACGGCGCGGCGTTTCGGCTGGCTGAACTCAGCGATGACCTCGGGTTTCGGCGCGTCGTCGATGCGGCAGAACGGCGGCTCGACACGTACCGGGCGATGCGCGGCAGCATCGCGCAGGCCCACGCGGCTGCGGGGTTGCGGGACCGCGAGGCAAACCAGCTGACGCGGCGGGCGGGGTTCGTCGTGCACCGCTACCTGCGCCACTTTGCGCTCGCGCCGCCAGATTCGGGCAGCGAGGAGCGACTCGTCGAGATCATCGCCGACCTGCGCGCCATCGAACGGCGCCTGGCACCCATGCTGCCGCGCCTGCAGGTGCCGCAGGTGGCGGGAGAAGCGGCGACGCTTGCGGCCTTCCTCCAAGGGTTCGAGGCCCGTCTGAGTGCCCTGCGTCAAACCAGGGTGGCGGAGGCAGGGCCGGCCCGGCACGCCTTGCTGGTCGAGCGACTCCACGCGCTGCACGGAGAGTGGCTGACACACGTGCAACCGCTCGGCCCTGCGTTGCGTCGAGTGGGCCTGCTCGACCGCCTCGTGCACGCGCTCGACACCACCGTGGACGCGCTTCTGCTCCGGCTGGGCGTGGCCGATGCCGATGCCGCGGTCGCGCACGGGGCGACATGGTTGCTGCTGTGGCAGCGCGAGCGGGCCGCGACCGTCGATGCCCACCTGGCCCTTGCACCGCGGGAGCGCGCCCAACGCCTTTTCGGCCACGCGCACGCACTGCACGAGAACTGGCGGCGGCAGTTGCTGGCGGCGCCGGCGACGCGCGATCGGGTGCGGGCGTTGTGGCTGTGCGACGCGATCGACGAGGTTGAGATACAACTCACAGCGTTGGCAGACGGCCATGCTGGCGCGGTCGATGTCGATGCACTCGAAGGCGTACGCGACGTGCTGGCCGCCGCCACGCGCAGCCATGACCAGGTCGTGGCGGCCCGCGCGCTCGCCCAGTAGCCGCTGTGCGGAATTCGAAATGGTGCGACTCGCGTTCCCGCCCCGTACGTACACGCAGAGTCACGTGGACTACGTCGTCGAGGTCGTCGCGTCGGAATCGGAGTCTGGCTCATTGTGACGAAGTGGGTCCCTGATTGATCGCCCAAGAAACTGAAATTACCACGTTGCCATTGAACTTAAATGGTTTTGTGATGGCGTTGTCGAAACGATCCGTCACCAACGGGCGCAGCCCTGGTGCAGCAAGTACGCTTGGCCTTCACGGCCGGCGCCAAGGTGTGGCACTGGACCCCCGCTGGCTCCGGGTACCGCGCGATCCTGGCGGCCGGCGCGCACACGCCCTGGCGGGTGAAGTTGGCGGCCAACGGGGCCCTGTTGGAGTCCAAGGCGGTCCTGACCGACGTGCTGAGTCGGCTGTTGACGGGCATCGGCGTCGACGGCAATGGCGCGATGGTGATTGCGAGCTACGGGCAGCCCGCGGGCTGCAAGTAGAACGCGTCGGCCTACACTACCTTGCGCCCGCGCTCGTCGGCATACATCCGGGTCCCGTGGGCGCCGGCAGCCGTCGCCCGCAGTTCGCGCACGATGGCCGCGAACGCCGGCGGCGTGTCTTCGACCGGGACGTTCATGAAGGGATGGTCGTCGGGCAGCAGCACGGGGGCGGCCAGTGCCGCAAACGTGACGTCGGCCGCGCTCATGCGGTCCCCCACCAGCCAGCGCTGACCGGCTGCGTCGGCGGGCTGGGCGGCCAGCGCCGCACTCGCATCGGCGAACAGCGCGCGCACCTTGGCGAGCGAACGCGCGGCCGACTCGTCCGTGATGTGCAGTGTCCGGCGGATGCCACGCGCGGCCAGCGGATAGGCGGCCCGTACCAACGCCACCTCCCACCCCGGCACGCCGGCCTGCAGCGCACGCAGCGCGAGGTCCTTGTGCGGCAGCACGTGCCAATACGCCAGGCGGCGGGCGTTGGGACCGAGATCGTCGTCGCAGCGGGCTTCCCACGCCTCGACTGCGGCCCGCAGCGTGGGCTCGGCAGGGAACAGGCGCAGGGGCTCGGGCAGCCCCGCGTCGACGTGCAGCAAGATGCCGGTGGAGTCCGGCCAAACGTCCTTGCCGCGCACCAGGCACGGCGTCGCGCGCACGTCCTTGCGCCCGCTGCGCAGTCGCAGGGGCAGCGTGGCGCGCAGGTGTGCGATCGGCAGGTGGCCTTCCTCAACATAGACGATCCCGGCGCGGTCCATCGCCCAGCGTGCCTTGTCACAGTAGTGGCTGGCGGAGATCGTGATGAAGCGGTAGGGAGCGGTCATGCGTTTCCTGGGTCATACGAGGTTGCAGCGCCCGGGCGCGATGATGCCGTTGGGGTCCAGCGCCGCCTTCAAGCACGCGGTTGTCGAGGCTGCGGAAGCGCCGCCAGACTTCAATTCGACATGCACGCCGCAAACGACGAGCCGCACTCGTTGACGACGCACGGGTTCGAACACGCGTCGCCCTTGCCCGCGCACTTCGGCGCGCACACCGTCTCGTTGCAGTCGGCAAACGTGTCGAGCAGGCCCAATGCGGCCGGCGTCGCCTGCTGCAGGCAGCCCCACGTGCACGTCTGCCCCTTGCCGCCGCACCCGGTCGCGCACTGGAACGTCTGCGCACAGTTCTTGCTGCCCGCCCCGCCGCCATAGCACGCAGCCATCTCGGCGATGCACGACTCGGTCTTGGGCTTGGTGTTGCCGCACCCGATCATGGCGGCGACCGACTTCTGCGCCACCGGAGCCGCGTTGGCAAAGCAGAATACGCCGACGCTGAGCAGCTTGTTCTGGTACTTGACGGCGCAATCCATCGTCGCTGCGCAAGACTGCGCGCCGGACTTTGCATTCGAGATGCACCCCAGGAACTGGTTGACGCAGTACGTGCCCACGCAACTCTCCAGACACGAATTCGTGGTCGCACCCGCACACTTCGGCACACACACGGCTTGCTCGCAGTCCTTGAGCGGCCCGTACACGGCCTGGGCCCAGGCCGAACCGAGCCCGTACACCGTGTTGAGGCACTGGGCCGTCGGCGCGTTGGGGCACTGCTCCTGCTGGAATTGGTACATGCTCAGGCAATCGCCGATCGCGCCGCTGAAGATGTCCGCACCTGACGGGAACGTGATGTCGTAGCCCTGCCAGTCGGGACTGCCGTCACCAGCCGGCACGTCGGGCGCGGGCACGTCGGGTTTCGCAACGTCGGACTTCGGAACATCGGAGACGCCGAGGTCTGGCGGCGGCGCGTCGAATCCGCCGGAGTCAGGAATCCCCGTGTCGAGCGGAGCCGAGTCGAGGCTGCCGCTGTCGATACTGCCGCTGTCGATACTGCCGCTGTCGATACTGCCGCTGTCGATGCTGGCGTTGTCGAAGTCGCCGCTGTCGAACACGCCGCTGTCGAACACGCCGCTGTCGAACACGCCGCTGTCGAACACGCCACTGTCGAACACGCCACTGTCGAACACGCCACTGTCGAACACGCCACTGTCGAGTGGGGCGGCGTCCAGTACGACGGCGTCGAGTACGACATCGGCCGCCCCTGCATCGACGGCGCCGACATCGACGTCAACGCCGGTCGGGGGTTTCCACGTGTCCCATTGCACGAAACTGTCGACGCTCGCGGCGCCGGCGTCGGACCCGCTGGGGGCGCGCACCGATTGCCGTTGACCCGAAGCGATCGCGACAGGCAAACCCTCGCCGCCGCGGGCGTCCCAATCCGTGCACGCCGCCGCCCCTGCCGCAAGCACGGCGAGGGCGCACGCGCGCTCGGCAAGAAAATGTCTTGTCATTAAGGAATTGTCGCTAGAACGAGCTCGGAATCTTGATCGTACCGCTGCCGCGCCGCTGCCGGTCGCGCCCGGTGCGCTGCTCGCGAATGTGCTCGAACTGCCGCGTCAGCTTGTCCGCCGCCGCATCGACCGCCTTGAGTACCGTCTCGTCGGTGCCGTACGACACCAGTTCCGGCGTGCCGTGCAAGGTGAGCGTGCAGCCGTAGCCGACCGGCAGCGATTCCAACGCCGCCCGCGCGTTCAGGGGCTTGCCCCAGCGCTGTTCCAGTTTTTCGATCTTCTTGCCGATGTGCTTGAGCACCAACGCATCCTCTTCGAGGTTGCGCCCGTCCGGTCCCGGCCTCGACATCACCGTCAATTGCATGGACTGCCTCCGTACGCGCCCGCCATGAAGGGCACGCTGTGGGTGGAGAGGAAATCGGCCTTCGCCATGCACCTAGGATAGCGCGTCCAACGGCGAGCGCCATCCCTTTCGCATCGCGGGGAAATCGGGTGTGTGTTCGGGGCAGGATTCGCTCGGCGCTACGCTACGGTCCAAGTCTTCGAGCCGTCGAGCAGGCGCTGCAGGTCAGGCTTCTTCGTCCTCTGCACGGCCTCGACTTGGGCGTTGACCAGTTGGTCGTAAACGGGCCGCGTCACCGCGCGGAAAAGCCCGATCGGCACCGGAAACTCCGGCCACTCCATGCGCGACAGCAGGAACGTGCGCGTCGGGTCCTCGTCGTGCGCGTCGTGCACCCACAGGTCGGCCTCGGTCACGCCGTCCGCGCCAATCTTCACGACCGTTGGCCGCAGCCCCACGAGCTTGATGCCCTTGTCGCGCGCCGCACCAAAGACCATGGGCTTGCCGTGCTCCAGCATCAACGTGTGGTCCGAACGGTTCTCCTTGGCGGCGAGGTGCTCCCAGGCGCCGTCGTTGAAGATGTTGCAGTTCTGCAGGATTTCGACGAACGCCGTGCCCACGTGCGCCGCCGCCGCCGCGAACACATCGGCCGACCCCTTCGCGTCCACGTCGATGCAGCGCGCCACGAAGCTCGCCTCGGCGCCGATCGCGAGAGACACCGCGCGGAACGGCGTCTCGACCGTGCCGAACGGCGAACTCTTCGTTTTCTTGCCCAGTTCTGAAGTGGGCGAGTACTGCCCCTTCGTCAGCCCGTAGATGCGGTTGTTGAAAAGCAACACCTTGATGTCGACGTTGCGGCGGAACAGGTGGATGAAGTGGTTACCGCCGATGCTCAGCGAGTCGCCGTCGCCCGTCGCCATCCACACCTGCAGGTCGGGCCGCACGACCTTGAGGCCCGTCGCAATGGCCGGTGCGCGCCCGTGGATGCCGTGAAAGCCATAGGTCGCCATGTAGTACGGAAACCGCGACGAGCAGCCGATGCCGGCCACCGTCGCGATCTGGTGCGGCGGCACGCCCTGCTTGGCGAGCGCGCGCTGGACATTGGCGAGGATCGAGTAGTCGCCGCAGCCTGGGCACCAGCGCACGTCCTGGTCGCTGGAGAAGTCCTTGGCCTTGTACGCGATTGGGGCGGTCTCCGGGGCGAGGGTGCTCATGTTCATCTCCTAGGCGGAAGGCTCGTGGGTCATAGACGCAACGGTGGCGGGCGTGGCGGCGATCAGTGCGGCAACTGGTCGAGGATCGCGTCGGTCAGTTCGGCTACGCTGATCGGCTGGCCGTTGATGCGGTTGAAGCCTTGCGCATCGACCAGGTACGTGGCGCGCACGAGCTTGATCAGTTGGCCATTGTTGATTTCCGGCACGAGCACCCGGCGGAAGCCGGCCAGCACCGCACCAAGGTCCGGCGGCAGCGGATTCAGCCAGCGCACATGGGCATGGCTCACCGCGCGGCCCTGGGCCCGCAGCGTCTGCACGGCCGTCACGCACGCGCCCCACGGCGAGCCCCAACTCAGCACGAGCACGTCGCCGGTGCGGTCGCCGATCACCTCCGTCGGCGGCATTTCTTGGGTGACCGCATCGACCTTGGCCTGGCGCGTCTTGACCATGTGGTGGTGGTTTGCGGCGTCGTACGAGATGTGGCCGGTGCTGTCCCACTTCTCGATGCCGCCGAGCCGGTGCTCGAGGCCCGGCGTGCCGAGGTACAGCCATGGCCGCGCCAGAGTGACTGCCTCGCGCTGGTACGGCAGCACGGGGCCGTCGCCGAAGTGCGCGCGATCCTTGACGAGCCGCACCGGGATTGGCGGCAGATCGTCGACGTTCGGAATGCGCCACGGCTCCGCACCGTTCGCGATGCTCCCGTCGGTCAGCAGTATCACGGGCACCATGTACTTCAGCGCCACGCGGCACGCCTCGAACGCGCACTCGAACGAATCGGCCGGGCTGCGCGCGGCGATCACGGGCAGCGGGCACTCGCCGTTGCGACCATAGATCGCCTGGAGCAGGTCGGCCTGCTCGGTCTTCGTCGGCAGGCCGGTCGAAGGCCCGCCGCGCTGCACGTCGAGAATGACGAGCGGCAGTTCGGTCATCACGGCCAGTCCGATCGCTTCAGCCTTGAGGCAGACGCCTGGACCCGACGTGCCGGTGATTGCGAGCCAATTGCCGAACGAGGCGCCGATCGCCGAACACACCGCGGCGATCTCGTCTTCGGCCTGCATCGTGCGCACGCCGAACTCCTTGTACAGGCTCAACTGATGCAACACGTCGGAGGCGGGCGTGATGGGATACCCCGAGTAGTACAGGCCAAGTCCCGCCTTCTGCGCCGCCGCCACAAAGCCGAGCGCGACGCCCTCGTTGCCCGTCAGGCTGCGGTACTTGCCCGGTGCAATCTTGGCGGCGGGCACATGGTAGCGCACGCGGAACTGGTCGGTGTTCTCGCCGTAGTCCCAACCGGCACGAAACACCTTGATGTTCGCATCCTTGAGCAGCGGCTTGCTGGCGAACTTCTTCTCGATGTCGTCTTCGACCAACTGCGGCTGCCGCTCATAGAGCCAGAACACGAGGCCCAAGGCGAAGTAGTTCTTGCAGCGCTCGACTTCCTTGGCGCTCAGGCCCATGCCGATCAGCGCGTCGTTCGTCAGGCGCGCGAGGTCGACGCGGAAGACTTGCCAGTCGGCGAGCGAGCCGTCGTCGAGGGGGTTGCGCTCGTAGCCCGCCATCTTCAGGTTCTTCGCCGTGAACGCGTCGGCGTTGGCGATCAGCATGCCATGTTCTTTCAGCCACTTTTGGTTTGACGCGAGCGCCGCCGGGTTCATCACCACCAACACGTCGCACAGGTCGCCGGGCGTGAAGATGTCCGACGAGGCGAAGTGGAGTTGGAAGCCCGACACGCCCGCCAGCGTGCCCGCCGGAGCGCGAATCTCGGCAGGAAAATCGGGGAATGTCGCCGTGTCGTTGCCGGCCAGCGCCGACGCCTGGGTGAACTGGGTCCCCGTCAACTGGATGCCATCACCGGAGTCGCCAGCGAAGCGGATGACCACGTCGGTCAGCGTCTCGCTGGGCTTCGTGCTGCGGAAGGCGATCGGCGCACCGTGCGGTGCGGGGGCGGACGTGTGCAGTTGTTCGGACATGACAACCTCAGCCGCTGGCCGCGCGGCAGTGCTGGTCTGGGTGGGCGAGATTGCGGCGCAAGGCGATGCTAGATCCCTCGTGCGCCGCGACTACTTGGGGGCCTCGGACTCTGGCGCTCCTTGTTCGCGGGCGATCGCCTTGCGGCGCTTGTTCAGTCGCACGGCGACGGGGCCGGCACCCGCTCCGCCCGCGGACTTGGCGCTCACCGCCGTAAGGTCGGTCTTGTGGGCGCGCAGCAGGGCCGCCGCCACGCCGATGTACAGCGCGAGGAAGAAAACGAGCACGAGCAACTCTCGAAAAAATTCCTGATCCACCGTCTCACTCCTGATGCCGGCCCGTGGGGCGCGGCGCGGAAGGGTCGTCGAATCCGACGACGCTGTCGAATGTCACGTCCGGGTCTTGCGTCAGCCCACTACGACCGCCTGCTCTGTCGGCGGCGATGCGTCGATCAGCACGGGCCGCCACCTTGTGCCCTCGCGGGCGTCGCGCACTTCGACGCCGAGGGCGAGCAGGTCGCCGCGCAGTCCGTCGGCACGTGCCCATTCCTGGGTCAGGCGCGCGTGCGTGCGCTCGGCGACCAGTTCCTCGACATGGGCGCGCTCCGGGCTCCCGGCGGGGAAGCGGCGTTGCCGAACGCCGTCGACGATCGAGTCCACCACGGTGACGGGATCATGCTGGAACAGGCCCAACGTCGTTGCACACGCGCGCACAAACCCACGCACTTGCGCGATCACGCCACCGGCACCTGCCGCCTTGGGGCGCTCCAGCGCGGCCCCCAATGCCGTGATCGGTTCCGACAGGGCGGCCAGCGCGCGGGGTGTGTTCACGTCGTCGAGCAGGGCCTCTTCGAACTCGGCCCGCGCCGTCGCGATCAAGGGCAGTTCCGCTGCGGTCGCGGGCGGGGCGGTCGTGGCCTGGGCCATCCAGGCATCGGCGGCCGCGAGCTTTTCGTATACGGCGAGCACGCGGCGATTCGCCTCATCCAGCGCGCGGTCGCTGAAGTTGAGCGGATGCAGGTAGTGCGCCGTCAAGAGGAAATAGCGCAACGTCTGCGGGTGGAAGCGCGCCAGGACGTCGCGGATCGTAAAGAAATTCCCAAGCGATTTCGACATTTTCTCGGCGTCGATCGTCAGAAATGCCAGGTGCATCCAGCGCGCCGCGAATGGCGCTCCGGTGGCCGCGCGCGACTGGGCGACCTCATTTTCGTGGTGCGGAAAAACGAGGTCCCTGCCGCCGCCGTGCAGATCGAAGTGGGTGCCGAGGTGCGTGTGCGCCATGGCCGAGCACTCGATGTGCCAGCCCGGTCGACCACGGCCCCAGGGCGATTCCCACCACGGTTCTCCGGGCTTGGCAGACTTCCACAGGGCGAAATCCGCCGGACTGCGCTTGCGGGCATCGGCGGCGACGCGCTCTGAGCCACCTTCCTGGTTGTCGTCGCCCGTGCGCCGGCTGAGCGCACCGTAGGCTTCGAACGACGCGACGTCGAAATACACGTCCTGGCCCGTGCCGTGCTCGCCCTCCACCGCATAGCCGTGGCCGCGCCCGACGATTTCGCCGATCAAAGCAACGATCTCCGCCATGTGCGTGGTCACGCGGGGCTCGATCTCAGGCGGCTGGCAGTCGAGCCGGGCCATGTCGGCGTGAAAGGCCTCGATGAAGCGCTCGGTCAGCGCGAACACGTCCTCGCCGTTCTCGTTGGCGCGCCGGATGATCTTGTCGTCGACATCGGTGAAGTTGCGCACATACGTCAGGTCATAGCCGAGCCGGCGCAACAGGCGCTGCACGACGTCGAAGAACACGTAGACGCGCGCATGGCCGACGTGGCTGTAGTCATAGACGGTGACGCCGCAGACGTACAGGCCGACCTTGGGCGGGTGCAGCGGGGCGAACACCTCCTTCTGGCGGGTCAGCGTGTTGGTGAGACGGAGTGGCACCAGAACCCTCGGGCAAGGCGAAAAGGGGGCGAGAGTGTAGCGAGCGGGGCCGTCCGGTTCAAGGCCCGCGAGGCGCCATTGGGCGGCGTTCCTGCGGTTGACAGCCGGACGGGGGCCGTGCGAAGGTCGGCCCGCCTTCCCTGCCCAAGCCTTGAACATACTGTGCATGTTCCTGAACGGAAACGCACCAAGAACGGAGCAGAAACTGGAATTATCGCGGTGCCGGAATCGCCAGATTCGGGACAATCCGCGGGGCCGGTCTCTGGACGAACCCAGTGCCGGTCGTTGGAAAACCCCACCGCCGGTCGCGCCCCGACCGCTCCCCCGATCTGCCCGGAGCCCCTTATGGCCCTCGCCCTGCCGCGCCGCCACAGTCGAGCCGTGCTGCCATCGATCAGCGCGGGCGTCATCGTGGCGGGAGTCGTGGCGGCGAACTGCTGGACGCTGGCAACCGCCGAGCCAGAGCGAGCGCCCTTGGAGCCCTTGCAGCGCCTCGACGCCTTGCACGAAACGAGCCATCGCGACAGTGCGCGTTTGTCGACAACCGCGCAGGCATCGGTGGGCGGCGTCGAAGGCGCAAGGGCCGGTGTGCGGCGGGCCGACGCCGGAAGGGATCCGCGCGGCGGTGCCGGAACTCCTGTCGCCCGGGGGGGCGATGACGAGGCGGTGCGAGCCCACAAGAGGGCCGGTCTCGCCGACGTGGTGCCACTGGGATTCGTCGAGGCGCCACTGGGATTCGTCGAGGCGCCACCGGAATTCGTCGAGGCGCCGACCGCACGCCGAACCGTTCACTTGGGCGCGAGCGATGTTGCAGCACC
>SHZF01000104.1 GCA_009692425.1 Myxococcales bacterium
CCGCTGGTCTTGGCACAGGTGTCGACGGTACAGGGGATAGCGTCACTGCAGGTCACTGGCGCGCCGACACACACGCTTGCGGCACAAGCGTCTTTTTCCGTGCAGGCGTCGCCATCGTTGCAGACCACCGAGTTGGCGGTGTGAATACAGCCTTTGGCGTCACAGCTGTCCGTCGTGCAAGGATTGCTGTCATCGCACTTGGCCGGGTCGCAAGGCGGCGCGACATCGATCGCCACATCGAGTGCGGTGTCCGGCGCGACATCGATCGCCACATCGAGTGCGGTGTCCGGCGCGACATCGATCGCCACATCGGGTGCGGTGTCCGGCGCGACATCGATCGCCACATCGGGTGCGGTGTCCGGCGCGACATCGATCGCCACATCGGGTGCAACCTCGGTTTGGGTGTCCACAGCGACTTCGGGTATGGCATCGGCGGGTGCGTCACTGCCGATCGCCGCGTCCTGCACGTCGGTCGGCGCAGTTGTGTCCGGACCTCTTGCGGTCTCGGCTGTCACGGAGTCGGTGGACGCCGCAATTTCTGAGCTCGCCGCGTCCCCGCCACCATCGGCGACCTTGGCAGCGGCGTCAGCACCTGCCGCATTGCCCGCCGATTCGCCGCACGCAGCGCTGGCCGCGCCGACCAGCACCAGCGCCCACGCCAGTGCCCCACCTAGTTTGTGTGTCATGATTCCCCTGCCTGATGCAGCCGTAACGGCCCCGCGCGGCCCGCAGAGTGTACCGATTGCCGCGACAATGTCACGCGGGCAGAGAGTGGGGCATCCGCCAACCGGTCCCGCCTACGATTCCGCGCCCTTGGGTGTCCCTTCCCCACCAACTGGCCCCGAAACTGCGCGAAATGAAAGGAGGCGGTGTATCCCGGGAGTTGAGGACAACCGCGCCCACAGTCGGCGCCGAGGAAATGCACCGCCGTGACCACGCTGCTCGACGCCGATCGGCTGCGCAAGGACCTCGAAAAGCCGGTTCGCGCGCTGACGAGCTGGACGTCGACCTCAGCGCCCTCCTGTTCGAGGAACGCGGGCATGCGGTAGTTGCCGTCTCCCTCAGTCGTCATGGCCCAGAACTCGCCGATGATGCCGACCTTGGGCTTGATGCGGGTGCGGTCGACGGCGACTGTGGCGAGCGCGATGGCCGACCAGTTCGGCGTGCCCGTCACCGAGTACGCAACGACGACGTTCTCGGCCGAGTGTAGCCCGAAGTTCTCGTATGGCTGTGCGGTGTTTCTCGACGCCGATCGGGTAAATTTCCAGAAAGAGGGCTACAGCCAAGGAGGAGATGCTCGCCGGTCTGGCGATGGTGCTGCCCAAGAATGTGTGGCAGTACGTCGCGCAAATCCCGCGCATGGCGAGCCTCGGCAAGCGCTTCGTGTTGCCGGGCGGCACCCAGTACAACCTCGCGGCGGTCAAGGCCCAGGCCGACTACATCACCGACCGCGTGCCCGAGGCCGAAGTCTTCGTGCACCCGCATCCCGGCAAGGCGGGCGCGATTGGCGCGGCGCTCGAAGCCCTGCGCAAGTGGAAGCGCACCGGCGAGCGCAAATGGATCGGCCTCGATGCCTCCATCGCCATCACCTACACCACGCGTCGGGCGCCGCGAAAACCGGGGCGCTGGCGGTGGACGGCGCCGCGTGGAGCCGCGCAGTGGGGCGCAGCAGGGAGGTGGGGCGGTGCAAGGGCATTGTGCGTCCAAGCTTGAGCGATCGAGTGGACGGGGGGCGGCTAGTCTAGTTTTGCTACGGGTGCAAGCGGGGCAGGGCGGACAAAATCTTGGCGAGGTAGGGGCTGCGGCGGGCGATTGCAAGCGGTAGCATGGCGCCATGGACAAGCGTGCACTGCTCACGGCCATTGAAGCGACCTTGCGCGACCAGCTGGCGCAGTTGACGGCCGCGCTCGCCCACGCCCAGGCCGCCGCAGTGGACGACGAAGCGCGCGCCGAGAATCAATACGACACCCGGGCCCTGGAGATGAGCTACCTGGCGGCGGGGCAGACCGAGCGCGTCGAACAGGTGCGGCGGACTCTGGCACAGTACCACTACTGGCACCCGGAGACCGACCTGACCGAAGTGCGGCCCGGCGCCCTGGTGCGATTGGTCGGCGGGCACGCGCCAGAACGGGTGTTCCTCACGCCGTTCGGGGCCGGGCTGCGGGTGATCGTGGGCGGCGTGGGCGTCCAGGTGGTCGCGACCCAAGCGCCGTTGGGCGCGGCCTTGCTGGGCAAGGTGGTGGGCGATGTCGTGACGGTGGCGGGGCGCGACGTGGAGGTGGTAGGGATCGAGTGATGCCGTTTCCCTTGCGGCGCAGCCGTGATTGGTCCCGCGGAGGTTCAGCGCGTACATCCCGTCGTCGTCGCTGATGACCCGCTCGACCGAAGGCGCCACGGGCAATTCGGCATCCGTGTCGGGGTGGCCGAGCACGACGCGCACCGGTTGCCCCGGTACGCACGCCGACCGCGCACAGAGGCAGATGAGGCTCGGCTGATCGAATCGGCCGGTGGTGTTCGGGCGCGCTGGAGCGCGACTGGACAGGCGCGATCTGTCCGAACCGCGAAAAACGTGCGTTGACGAGGGCGGTTGGCCGCCGCAGACTCGCTTTCCGGCGGCTAGCGGTCGGCTCCGGAGGGTCCGGCGGCACGGACTGGCGGGCGCGATGCTGGGCGATGGTGGATTGCATGGCTTACAGTCCAACAGACCAGACGGCAAAGGCGACAGGTTGATCGGAGGCATGACCCTGAGCGGTGGCGCGCTCGCGGGCCTGGGCGCCATGGCCCTCGCGCAGACCACCGATATGTCGAGTTGGCAAGTGACCATATGCAGTTCCGGTGCGGTCTGGGGTGCTTGGCTTGCCGGATGGTCGCTGGTGCCGGTGCCGCCCGAGGACCCAATGGAAGGCGTCACCCGGTTGTTGGTCGGCACTGACGTCGGCCTCGCGCTGACCGCCCTGCTCGTGTCGCCGGGCTTCGATAGCGACCGCAGCGTGGTGGCTGGAGCCAACTTCGGTGGCCACCAGGCTTTCTTGCGTAACTTCGCGGTGATCGCCGCGCTACTTTCGGCCTGCGCGAGGCCTGCCGTGGTCGAAACGGCTGCGAGTGATGTCGCGCCTGCTGACGTGACGCCTGCCGCCGATGTCACAACGCCCGCCGACGTGGAGCCAGACGGTCCCGCGCCACCCGACACGGCCGCCGACGTCGCCGAATCACCGCAGGATTCCGGGCCGGCTTCGTGGCGCAGCGTCCTGTTGCCACTGACATGGAGCCCCACCGATGATACTGACGCCGAAGGTCGCTTCCTAGCTGACTTTTCCTACGCCGGCTACCACAACGGCGAAAGCGTCTTACCCGTCATCACAGGTCCCGTCTTCGGCGTCCAGGCCGATTCGATCGGTGCCAGCGACTCCACCGCCAAGTTCCAGGCGGCATTGGACCTGTGCGCGAAATCGGGAGGCGGAGTCGTCCACGTGCCCGCTGGCCTGTATCGTCTGGATGGCACCCTCTCGGTCACCCACAGCGGCGTCGTCTTGCGCGGCGATGGCCCCGCAGCGTCGCGTCTGTGGTTCACCAAGGCCAAGGGCATGTCCAACCAGGCGCACATCACGTTCAGTGGCAGTGTGAAGGACGGCCCGGATCTGCCGCTCGTCCAGGATGCCACCAACCGCAGCTTTGACGTCCGACTCGGCGACGCCACGTCTCTGTCGACGGGCCAGACAGTTGCGCTGGGCTGGGTCATTTCTCCTGAATTCGTTGCGGAACATGGAATGACGGGCGTGTGGCAGGCGTTCAACGGCAAATGGCAGCCTTTTTTCCGGCGCCGCGTCGTGTCCATCGATCTGTCCACGAAACCGCATCGGGTGACCCTGGATGTGCCGTTGCGCTACACGGCGTTGCTGCGCGACAAGGCCTCGCTGCGGGTGCAGACGGGCTACGTATCCGAGGTCGGCATCGAGAATCTGGGCCTGGCCAACGCCGTGACCTGGACCGACGCCTGGGCGCAAACACAGGCGCATGTGCTGACGATGCGAGGGGTTTCCGACGCGTGGGTCCGTGACGTAGCCACTTTCGTGTCGCCTGGAGGCCCCAAGTCGGGACCGGGAGTCGGCGCGCACGTGCAGTCCAGCGGCTTGATGATCGAGGCCAGCGCCAGGGTCACGATCGCTGGCAGCCACGTCGGCCGCTCGGAAAACCGCGGCGGCGGCGGCAATGGCTACCTGTTCGAAATCCGCACGTCGTCCGAAGTCCTGATGCGCGACTGTTCCGGCTCGGACGGGCGGCACAACTTCATCCAAAACTGGGGCTTCGGCACCACCGGTTGGGTCCTGCTGCGCTGCAAGAGCCAGGGCGGCACCAACGTCATCGTAGCCGACGAAGAATTGGGAGTCATGGCGCGCAGTGAGTTCCACCACTCGCTGGCGATGGCCAACCTCATCGATGACTGTACATTCGACGACGGGTTCGGCGCAGGCAACCGCGGCACCGAGTCGACCGGCGCCGGGCACACTGCCACCCAGACCGTCTTGTGGCGCAGCCAAGGCAAGGGCAACGTCCTGTCGATGCAATTTGGCTTCGGCTACGTGATTGGAACCGCGCCTGGCCTCTCGGTGACCACGACGCTCGATGGCTGGAACGCAGCGGGGACGGCGCCCGAGGACTTTCGCGAAGGAATAGGGATGGGTGAGACGTTGCTGCCAGTGTCGCTGTATGAGGCACAGTTGGCGCGCAGACTACAGGGCGGCAAGTGATGGGGGTGCCGCTCTTTTGCAACGACGTCCGCACCGACGCCCACTTCGCTCATTTGGCCCTCCACAACGCTGGCCAGCGTTTGGGGATTTCGACCCTGGGTGGCGCGGCGCGCGCGTAGGCTGAGTCGTGGTGGCACGCGTGTTCGGTGGCGGCGTGGAAGTGCCAGTACGCGTCCCAGTCGCCGCTGCGAAGGATCGCCCGGAGTTGCAGCACGGCTTCGGCGCCGGCGGGAACGACGTGCTTGCGGTCGGCTGCATTCGGCGCAAAACCGACCGACGTCCGCTATGGACAAGGACGCGATCGACTCGGCCTTGGTCAGGGTCATCTGGCTGCCAGCCTGGCGCCTGAACTGCCGACCGGTACGTTCGAATGCAGCCCGTGCCTGGCGACCGAACGTGACCGTCAGGTCAGGCGGCATTCGACACGTCGACCAGTACCGTAAGCATGGTCACCGGCAACCTGCCTCTGCGCGCACTTCCAGGCAGCCTGCGATGGCTTTCCGATTGTTGGCAAGGGCTGCGCCCTCGGCGGCGCGTTGAGAGACGCTGCCGGGGGTGGACCGCCACAGCGCCACGGTCATGCTACCGGTCTCGTCGCATTCGAGGGTGTTGCGGAGTTTCAGGTCCGCGCCTGGGCTGGTCAGATCTCATAGGCAGTACGCACTGCCGCTTGAGGGCACGCGCCGTCACGGTTGGGCTCGCAACCTGCGTCACCGTCGAGTCTGGTACAGCGGGCGCTTTCGTCGTGACCACGCCAACCCAATCCCCGCCAGCCCCAACAGCGTCAGCACGCCCGCCAGCGACGACCGCCGTCCGGCACCGCAGCCGTCTGCTGCCGGTGCTGCTGCCCCCGCGCCAGCCGCGGCAGGTGCAGCCGTTTCCGGTCCAAAAATGGACTCAGGATCCGCGACCTTGGCGACATCCCGCTTGGCCTCCGCCGCATCCGTGACCTTGGCCGGTCCAGCGTCATCCGTCGCGTCCGCGTCGCCAGTGACGTCCGCGCCGCCGCCCGCATCCCCCGGCAATGGATTCGCCTCGCCGCCACAAGCCCCACTTTCACAAGGCTTTTCCGGCGGGCATTCCTCCAACATCGGACCCGCGCCGCACGCGTCATAGGCCTCGACAAAGCCCCCGACGCAGTTTTTCACCTCGGCCTCCAGTTCGCCCTTGTGGGTGCACTCGCCGTCGCTGCAACCGTCCAAGGTGCAGTCCAACCCGTCGTCGCAGTCCTTGGTGCTGCCCGGTTCGCATTGCCCGCCGCTGCAGGCGTCGCCGAGCGAGCAGTCGTCGCCGTCGTCGCACGACCCGACCACCGGCGTCTGCACACACCCACCGTTCGCGCAGGCGCCACTGGTGCACGGCTCAGCGTCGTCGCAAACCTTGGTCGTGCCTTTGCACACGCCCAGGTCGCACGCGTCGGCGTCACTGCACGCGTTGCCGTCGTCGCAAGGTCCGGCCTTCGCGGCGTGGACACACTTGCCCAACGTGCAACTGTCCGTGGTGCAAGCGTTGTCATCGGCACAGTCGTTCGCTACGTGCACGCAGCCCTTGGTGCCGCAGGTGTCGACCGTGCACGGGTTCTTGTCGTCGCAGGTGCCGGCAAGCGGCGGGTGGCTGCACACGCCCTTGGTGCAGACGTCCTGGGTGCAATCGATGCCGTCCTTGCAGTCCTTGGCGCCGCCGGCGGCGCACAGGCTGGCGTTGCAGGCGTCGCCGATGGTGCAGGCGTTGCCGTCGTCGCAAGCCTTGGGCTCGGGCGTGAACACGCACACGCCTGGTGTATTCGCAGGCGATCCGGCCGTGGGAGGGGCGCACGCGTCCTTGGTACAGGCGTTGTTGTCGGAGCAAACCTTGGCCGCGCCGGCCTTGCACTTGCCCGCCGAGCAGACGTCACCGAGGGAGCAAGCGTCGCCGTCGCTGCACGCGCCGCTGACCGGAGTATGGTTGCAGGTTCCGGCGGCGCAGGTGTCCTTGGTGCAATCCTGCTTGTCGTTGCAATCCTTGCCAGCGCAGGGGTCGGCCGGCCCGATGAGCTTCTCGTACGACTCAACCAGCGAATTGTAGGGCGAAACAAACACGGTGCCGGTGCCGGAGACGAATTGCTCGATGTCGAAATGCAAGTGCACGGTCGTCGGCGTACCGCCAAACGCGTTGCTCATCAGGCCCAACTTCTGACCCTTGCTGACCTTCTGGCCGACCTGGACCGCCAACGTGCCGGGGTCCATGTGCAGGTAGCGGAACGTGGTGCCGCCCGCCTTCAGGTACACCGAATAGGTGCCGATGCCGGTGATGGTGCCCGCTTCGGCGGCGACCAACCAATGCGTCTTGTTCACGCACGTCGCGCCGCGAATGTCCTGGCCCTGGTGGCCCTTTCCGGACGGGCACAGCGGCATCGACCACGTCCGCGTTTCGCAGTAATTGTCCCACCAGGGATAGGCGAAGTTCTTGGCGTCGCACTGACCGCCCTTCGGTCCCTGCGAGCCGCCGACGCCCCACACCTGCGAGTTCGGGTACGACGGCGACTTCTCGGTCGGATAGCGCATCGTCGGTGCGTACACCTTGGTCGTCTGCAACCCCTTGCCGGAACCGGGCTTGAGCACGCCCGCGGGCTGGAAGGTAAACGCCTGCGCCACGCCCGGGAGCACTACCAGGACCAGCAGCAGCAGCCGATTCAAGTGTTCGGAACGGCGGGCGCGCTTCATCGGCCACCGCCTGACTGAACCTGGGGCAAGCGGCGCAGCGAAGCGACCTGGGCCAGGACGAAAGCATCTTCGGTGCAACGGGGATCCTCGAACGGCCGTGCGCACTCGACCGCCACGACATAGCTGACTCCGAAGGCCAGGAAGGTCGCATCCACCGTCGCCTCGTTGCGCGTCACCAACGGCCGGTCCCAGGCAGGCGGTGTGAATCCGGCGGGCGGCATGTCGGGGTCCAGCGTGGCCAGCCGATCGCCCTGCACGTACAGCATGACCCCGTCGCGATTTACCGACAGCGCATACCAGTCGCGTTCCGCTGTCGCTACGCCGGGTTGCAGCCATTCCACCGCGTCGGGCAGCAGCACCGGCAGGATCGCCTTGCCCAACGTGTCGGCCTGGGTCGCCGAAACGTGGGCCCGCAGCGGCGGGTGGGCCAGGGCGCGGGGCAGGTCGATCGCCTTGCGCACCACCGGCAAAACCTGCGGGACGGTCACGATTTCGTGCACAGAGGGCACTGTTTCAACCGGAGATTCAGCGACCGCCGCAGGCGACAGTCCCAAACACAAGGCGACGGTCAGGGTCCAGCGGATTCGGTGGTTCATTGGACCTCAGGGCGGCTGTCCGGCGGTGGGGCTGCGTGGCGAGCCGGTGCGGCAGGATAGCAAGCAGTTGGGCTGGCGTCCCGGTTTTCGTGGCCGGGCCACCGACTGGACTCAAGGGCGGTGGTGGCCGTCGCGGTCCGCTCGGGCGGACCCGGACGAAGAACCGGGCCAGCCGGCCTGGTGGAAGAAGCCTTTCGAAAATGCGCGGATGCGAAACTCGACATTGGAGCTTGACTTGGGGGAGGTCATAGAAGGACACGCAACCCACGTGCGCCCCGCCGCACCCCGCTCGGCCCGCGCCCCCGGACCCTCCGGAGCCGCCCGCGCGAATCGGCAGGTACCCCGTCGCCATCAGCGGCAGGCCCAGGTGCGCGAGGATGCGTTGGGCGATGGCACCTTGCGGAATCGTGGCGATGATATGCCGCTTGCCGCCCCGGCGGCGCTGCAATTGCGGCACTGCGCTGCACCTACCGCAGTTCCGGCGGCCTACAGGTTCTGCGCGCCCCAGCCGAGGTGCAAGCGCAGGCCGTGGTGGGTCGGATCGCGGCAGTTCAATCGTGATGTGTCAGGTCGGAATCAGTTCGCGGATGCACCCGGCCACAGGACGGAAGCGCGCGCAGATGCGAGAACAAGCAATCGACAGTACCGGTCGTGCGCCGCGAACCTGGTGCGGTCAGACTGCCACGTCGCCAAGCACGTGGGCGAGATCGAGCGCGGCAACGTCAGCCTGGCACTGGAAGTTGTCGAGAAACTGGCTGACGGCCTGCGCGTCGACGTGCTGGTGCTCATTGGCGCTGACGCCGACCGCATGTCCAACCCGCAGGTCAGGGCTGAGATCGTGCGCGGGCCACTCGGGCGATCGGCGCGCTGGGCGTCGCCCCCATCCCCGCCTGACGCAAAGCGAATCACCATATCCGCACGTCCTTCCCGCGAAACGGCCACCACGACGGCGTCTTTAACCCCCGCTCCTCGTCCAGCGCGGCCTCACGCAGCCACGGCGACACTGCAGATTCACGAGCATTCACAACCACGTGAAACTGCTGCGCCGGCATGTACGACTGCCCGATCAGCACCGCCCGCTCGCCCTTCGCGTTGTCCGCTGCGTCCAGCACCATCACGGCATGGCCCGGAAAGCCGCCCTGCACCAGCACGTCGCCCGGCTGTAACCGATGACCTGCCGGCGCCTTCTTCATGTGCGCATCCATCGACGCCGAGCCCGTCATCGCCATCACGCCGTTCAGGTGGCGGCGGAAGGCCTTCCAGACGCCACCCTCCCAATGCTTCGGGTTGGCCGGCAACTGGTTGACGTGGCTCGCCCGACCCATCGCCCACAAGTACTCGGCACGCAGACGGATGACCGCGTCGGCGCATTGCTGCAGATTCTGGTTGCCCACGTCCAAGTCGACCACCGCGACGTGCTGATCCTGCCGCGGCTTGGGCGCGCCGGTCCACAGCAACACCGGACTGCCTTCGGGCAGCATCGGCAGACCGCGCAGCCAGGCGCCAAAGCCTTTGCCTTCCAGCTCGATTCTGGTGAACCCCGCCGGTGGCGGAACGGCCGTTTCGAGCGTGCGCGTCGGCGTCCGGTCGCCCAGCCACGGATACTTCGGTGCCGCAGTACTGCCTCGCACCCTCGTGGGCTTGGCGGTCGGGGACGGAGTTGTCGCCGACGGCGCAACCGTCGGTTCCGACGCCTTGGCGGGTGCGGGATGCTCCTGCAGTTGCTGCGCTGCAATGACCTTGGCGCTGGCGGCCTGCCGTTGCTGGTGTTCGTCCAACAGCATCCCGCGCACGCTCCCGGCAGCAAGGATGAAGCCGAAGAGCGGCACCGGGATGAGCAGCAGGATGAAAGTGGCGGCGTCGGCTCTTTCGTTGACGGCGGCGACGGTCAGCGAAATGCCCGCGACCAGACCGCCGGCACCCACGATCTTGATCGCTTCCCACAGCGACCAGGTCGTGGGTTCCAGCCACGGGCTCAGGAGCCAGAGCCAGAGGATCCACACGACCATGAAACTAAACAATATTCCGAGTACGTTGGCGAGTCGCATGGTTCACACTCCTCGGCCGGTCGCACGCCCGGAATCGGACGACGCGGTCGGTGCCGCGATGCCCGCTTGGTCGGATGTGGCTGCCACGTCCCCGTGGTCGTACGCCGGCAGGGGCAGCAGCTCGCGGAATTCCAGCCACTTGTGCATGTCGCCCGGGGACAGGTAACGCCGTGCGCGCAACTCGTCGAGAGAACCGCTGAACGCGACCGCCACGGCCAGCATCAGCAGCAACCTTGTAATCGTCTTCATGTTTAGCTCCTTGTGCGCGACTTGCGCTCGTCTGGATCGGCGCCTTGCCGATGCCGTCCTTCAGGTCATGACGTTCGCGGCCGGTGTTCGGTTTGATGTCCAGCTTTCGCCTCACGTTTCTTCACGACCCGCTGAGCACAAACCGCAGCGCGTCCGGCAACCGTCGCCCCCAAGCGCGTTCATTGTGACCGCCATGGGGATCCTCGACCGCCAACAGGTCGTGATCGTCGCGGTAACCGAACTCGCTGCGCAGCACGTGGGCCATGTCCTGGCCACGCCAGGTCGCCCACTTCTCAATGTGATCGTTGTGGAATCCAGCTTCGCGGCACAGGCCCCAATCGATGTAGATCCGTGGCCGCCGCTGCCTGTCGGGCGCGGCCAGCTTGCTGCCGGTCTGGCAGGTGCGGAAGCCGTCCAGGCGCCGCTCGTTCAGGGCCGCCTCGTATCCCTACGCGCGCGCCGGCTTGCGCACTTCCGCCTCGTACTGCAACTGCGCGCCGCACAAGAGGTTCAGCCCGCACGCCAGGTCCATCGCGTGCAACCCGAGCACCGATTCCGGGTGGTCGTCCCGGTAGCCGCCGAACAGGGCCAGCGTCACCGGCACCGGGCGCCCCAAGCGTTCGCCGTAC
>SHZF01000007.1 GCA_009692425.1 Myxococcales bacterium
GTCCGGCGCGGGCGGCGAGCCCACGAGGTCCTTGAAATCTCCAGACTTCGCGACGGCCGACAGCTGGTCGAGCTTGGCGTACTTCGCGAGCAGGTTCGCGTCGATGTGCTTGTCGCCGATGCAGCCGGAGCAGTCGAGCCCTTCGGCCATGGCGGCCCGCACCGCATACGCCGTCGAATACAGGGGCTTGCGCGGCATTTCGCCATCGCCCTCGATCTTGACGCCGAGCCAGCCGCCGCCGATCTGCCCGAGCGTGGCCGCGTCGAGCTTGGCCTTGCTGCCGAGCGGATAGGCGAAGGTGCCGTTCTTGATGCTGATCAGCGTCGGTCCTTCGGCGAACAGCGCGTTGCCGCCGACCTCGTCCTTGTAGATGGAGAACGTGATGTTGTAGTTGCCGTCCGCCGCGGGTCCTCCGCTCGAAGAGTTCAGGACGCCTTCGATCTGCGTGATCGACGGCACGGCGGCGTGCGCGGGACTGGCCAACAACAGGCCGACGCAGGCTGCCAATGGGGTGAGGCAGCGGGCAAAGCGAATGGTAATCACAGGCGGCTCCTCCATGTGTCGTATCGATCGGGGCGGCAAGGAACCGCACAAGCCCCAGCCGGGCGCAAGCCTGCGCGGTGCGGTAGGCGCTGGAACTTCATAGTCCTGCCACCTTCTTGAGCCATGCGAGAAAGCCGAGGTCGGCCTGTGTCGGTTGCTTGCCAGCCGTAGGCCCGCTCGCATTCGAGGCCCCCAGCCACAGTCGCGTGCCGTACGTCTTGCCGGCGCCGTTCATCGACGTGGTCATCATGCGGGCTTGGAACGCGATCGGCGCGCAGCCCTCGTCGGTGACGCCGTCGCAGGTGTCGTCGACGCCGTCGCAGAGTTCCTTCGCGGCAGGCAACACTTGCCCCTTGCACTCGCCGGGCTTGCCCTCGGGGCTGCAGACGGTGAGGCCGTCCTTGCACGTGCCCTTGCCGCGCGTCTTCGGTTCGCCGGTGTAGCACAGTGCCTTGACGTTGGTGTCGATCGTGTTGATGCAGCCCTTGATCGGGTCGCACGAGTCGGCGGTGCACGGATTCTGGTCGTCGCAGTTGACGACCTTGCCGGCGACGCACGTGTACGTCCCCGACTTGGGTTGGTCGGCGCACGCATCACCGGCCGTGCACACGTTGTCGTCCGTGCAAGACTTGACCAACGGCACGTACTTGCACGAGCCCGTGGCGATGTCGCACGTGTCCTGTGTGCACGTCTCCTTGTCTTCGCAGGCTTTCTGCTTGTCGGCGACGCAGCTGCCTTGGGCGCACGCATCGTTGGGCGTGCACGCGTTGTCGTCGGCGTTGCAGGGCGTCGTGTTGGGCGTGTACTTGCAGCCGGCCTTGGCCTCGCAGGCGTCGTTCGTGCACGCATTCTTGTCGTCGCAGAGTTCCACCTTGCCGACGATGCACGCGCCGCCCAGACACGTGTCGGCGACCGTACACAGGTTGCCGTCCCCATCGCACGCCAGGCCGTCGGGCTGCTTGCTGAGCTTGCATTTGCCGGTCGCCGCATTGCAACCGATCGACTGGCAGGGGCCGTTCTGCGTTTCATCGCAACTGACGACCGTCGCGGGGTTCACCTTGCACGTGAACGGCAGCTTCGTCTTGTCACAGAACATCGCGCCGTTGCACAGGTTGCCGTCGTCCAGGCAATCGGCGCTCGCATTGCAGGTGCACGTCGATGACCCCGCCACGCACTTGCCGTTCTGGCATGTGTCGCCGTCGGTACACGTGTTGCCGTCGTCGCAAGGCCCGCTGATCGCCTTGTGCAGGCAGCCCGCGCCGACATCGCAGGTGTCATTGGTGCACGCGCTGTCGTCGTCGCACTTGACCTTGACGTCGATCGCCGCGCCGACGCACGCCCCGTCCTTGCAGGCATCGCTCGCGGTGCACTTGTCGTTGTCGTCGCACGTGCCCGCCACGGGCTTGTGCGTGCAGCCCGTCTTCGAATCGCAGGCATCGCTCGTGCACGGACTTTTGTCGTCGCAGTTCGCCAGCTCTCCGGAGCACTTGGCGACGTCCCCCTCCTTCTTGCAGAGGTCGTTGATCGTGCACGGCGTACCGTCGTTGCAGGGCGCGCCGTCCTTGATCGGGTATGCGCACTTGCCGCTGACTGGGCTGCACTTGCCGTCCACGCACGGGTCGTCGGTCGCGCAGGCCTTGGGCTTGCCGACGACGCAAGTCCCCGCGGTGCAGAGGTCGTTCTCCGAGCACGGGTTGTCGTCTGCGTTGCAGGGCAGCGTGTTGGGCGTGAACTTGCAGCCGGCCTTCTTGTCGCAGAAGTCCTCGGTACACGCGTTCTTGTCGTCACACTGTTGCGCGACACCGGCAACGCAGGTGCCGTCCTTGCACGCATCGCCGACCGTGCACAGATCGCCGTCGCTGTCGCACTGCAACCCTTCGGGTTTCTTGGTGAGCTTGCACTTGCCGAGGGCCGGATCGCAAGCGAGCGTCTGGCACGCGCCGCTCTGGGCGTCGTCGCACTTCACCACCGTGCTCTCCTTGACTTTGCACTGGAACGGCAGGTTCGCCTTGTCGCAGAAAAGCGTGCCGTTGCACTGGTTGCCGTCTTCGTTCGCGGCGCAGTCGGCGTCGCCGTTGCACCCGCACTTGTTGACTTCGGCTGCGCACTTGCCGCCGTTGCAAAGATCGCCATCGGTGCACGGGTTGCCGTCGTCGCACTTGCCCCCGCTCGCTGCCTTGTGCGTGCACCCCGTGACGGCGTCGCACAGGTCGGTCGTGCACGCGTTCGAGTCATCGCACTCTTTCAAGACGTCGATCGCCTTGCCGGCGCATTGGCCGGCCAGACAGTTGTCGGCTTGCGTGCACGCGTCGTTGTCGTTGCAGGCGCCCGCCACCGGGCTGTGCAGGCAGCCGGATTTCGGGTCGCACGAATCGGTCGTGCAGGTGTTCTTGTCGTTGCAGTCGAGCAGTTGGCCCTTGCTGCACAGGTCGGTCTGGCAGGTCTCGGCGGTCGTGCACGGATTGCCGTCGCTGCACGGGGCGCCGAGCAGCGGCTTGTAGTCGCATGCGCCCGACACGATGTTGCACTTGCCGACAACGCAGCCGTCATCGGACGCGCACGCCTTGGTCTTGCCGGGATTGCAGTTGCCGTCCTTGCAGGCGTCCTTCTGCGTGCACAGGTTGTCGTCGGCATTGCACGGCGCACCGTCATCGTTCGCAAAGACGCAGCCCGTCTTGGCGTCGCACGAGTCCGTCGTGCAGGGATTCTGGTCGTCGCAGGTCTTCGCCTTGCCGGGCACGCACTTGCTGTCGGCGCATTGGTCCTTCTCGGTGCACACCGAGCCGTCGGCGTCGCACGACAAGGTGTTGCTCAAGTTCTTGCAACCGTCCTTGCCGGCGCACTTGTCGTTGGTGCAGATCTTGCCGTCGTCGCACGTCGCCTCGTCGATTGCTCCGTCGCAATCGTCGTCGCCACCGTTGCACTCCTCGGCTTTCGGGGCGGGCGCGAGGCAGGCGCTCAGGCCGCCGCCTTGCGGTGCGTTGGCCAGTCCGGCGGGCAGGCAGGTCCGCTTGCCCTCGCATTTCGAGTCGCCGGTGACCGCTTGGCAGGTGGTCGCGAGCTGCTTCTTGATCGCCGCTTCACTGCACGTGCACGTCGCTGCGGCCTTGGGCACGCACTGCTTCGCGGGGGCGCCAGTGATGTCCTTGACGTCCTTGCATTCGTGGCTGAGCGGGCACTCAGCGTCGGCGTTGCAGGGGGTGCCGCAGAACGCGCCCGCGTTGCCGAAGTCGATGCACTTCGCATCGGCATTGCCGACGGACGTGCAGGTGGCGTTCTCCGCGCAGGGGTCGCACACTTGGCCAAACTGGGGCACGCAGATGTTCGACGTGTCGCCACCCGGGCTCGTCGCCGTGACGCACTTGAAGCCGGGGATACAATTGCCGCTGCACGTCGCGGCACACAGTTGGCCCTTCGGTGTCGCGATGCAGAAGCCGGAAGCGCACTGTGAGGTGCTCGTGCACGGGCAGCCTGCGTCGCCGGCGGTGCCGGGGCAGATGAGACCGCCCGCGACTTCGGCCGGGGAGGCGTCGCCAGCCGCTGCCGCATCGCCCGTCGGAGCGGCGGCGTCGGCGGTGGCCGGTGCGCTGTCGCCGGCACCCGCGGCGTCGGCCACCACGGCGCCATCAATGCCGGCGGCGTCGACTTCGGTCGCTCCCTCTGTCGGTTGTTCCTGCTCGGCGCACCCCAGGGCCGCAGCGAGGCAGATCAACGCGATGCGGCGCACGGCGGCGCGATCGGGAATCGATCGCGTGGCCTGAAGCATCGTGGTGTTGCGCTCTGACACGGCGACTCCCGGTCTTTCCGGCCGACGGTCCTTTCCGGTCGTCCATCCGGTCTTGCCCGGCACGAATGCTCTCGCAGGTCACCAGGCGCCAAGCTCACCTAGGCTCCGTTTCGAGCGGGTCGGTCGTCAGTGGGCTGGCGAATGCTGTGTACAACATCTCAGCGCCGCGCTGCAAGTTCGGGGGAATGCCGGGGGGTGCGCCGCGTTGCGAGGTGCGTCAGGCGCCCGCGAGTCGCCGCGCAGTCACGATCGCGACCGCCATGATGGTGTGTTGGGGATTCACGCCCAGCGTGGTGGGCAGTGCCGAGGCATCGACCACGTGGAGTCGCTTGACGCCGCGCACCGCCAGATCGGGCGCCACAACGGAGCGTGCGGGGTCGGCGCCCAGCACACAGCCCCCGAACAAGTGGCTCAACACCCAGGTCCAGCAGCGGTTGTCGAGCGGTGCGCGGTCGATCTGGTCCACCATGTCTGGGGTGAATTCCGTCGGCATTCCCACGACACCCGGGTAGACCTTGCGCGCGCCCATGGCGAAGTGCATTCGCATGATCGTCTTGGTGCCCTCACGCACGCGCGCCAGATCGCGACGGCTCGGTACATAGTGCAGCGCGGTGCCGCCCCACCAGGTGCGGCGGATCGATCCTTCGGCATCGCAGCGCACGGCCGAGACCCACATCGCACAGTGGCGGTATTCTTCGAGGCGGCGCATCAGATCGCGCCCCGCGCCGGAAATCCGGGCGGCAAACAACTCCAGCGGCAGCGACAGGTGTTCGAGCTTGACCCCGCCGGTTGCGCGCAGGTGCAGCGACGCTGCGGCCTGGCTGGGGCCGACGTGCATGTCCATCGGCCGGTCATAGACGCCGACCACGCCCGCGCCCGGATGGCCGCGCCAACCGCGCCCGAGCCACGGATGGCGGTAGCCCGACGCCTGGAGCAGCGGGGCCGAGCCCGTCGCCGAGGCCGCTACGATCACGCCGCGCCGGGCCCGCACGCCGAATGCGGCGCCCCTGGTCTTGGTGACGGGATGCTCGAAGCGGCCATCGACCCCCTCGGCGCTGCCCGCCACGAGCCGGACGCGGTCGACCGGTGCGCACGACAGGACCGTACCCCCGCGCGCAATCAGTTCGCGCAGCCACAGCACGTTGGCGGTCTGCTTGCTGCGGTTGCGGCAGCCTTGCAGGCACTGCATGGCGCCTTTGCAGTTTGCGACGTTGCGGTCGGTCGGGTGGGCCTCCATGCCGAAGCGCTGCAGCGCGTCGAGCATGAACGTTGCGGTCGGGCCCATCACGCCACGGTCCGTCGGCTGCACCTGGAGTTCGGCTTCGATGGCGTCCTGGGCGCGGCCGATCGACTCCTCGTGAAACACAGCGCCGAGCCCATGCTCGTCGCGCCACTGTGCCAGCACGTCGCCAGGTGTTCGCACGACGATCGCACTGTTGATGACGGGCGTCCCACCGACGAGCCGGGCCTGCACGACCGGGATGATGGAGTCGCCCGTCGCGACGAGGCTGCCCCAGTTCAGGAACATGTCGCGCATCGTGCCGTACATCGTGTGTGGATAGTCTTCGGGGTCGCGCCACGGCCCGGCTTCGACGACGACCACGGAATGCCCGGCACGAGCCAACGTGATCGCCGCCGCCGCGCCCCCGGCGCCCGAGCCGACCACGACCCAGTCGGCATCCAGCGCGAGGGCGGCTCCTTCGGCGTACGAAAGGTGACTGCCGCAAGGTGGCGTCGCGGTCACGGCGCGGCTCCCGGCTGCACCCAACTGGCCGGCGCGGGGGTAGCGGTCGGTGTGCGCGGCGGCTCCGGCAGAGGCCCTTCGCGAAAGGTGCCAGGGTCGGGAGGATAGGCGGGCATCCCGAGCACGGCACGCACGGCGGGGTCGGCACCCCAGATCAGGCCGCCGATGCTTTTCAACAACAACATGGCCTGCCGCACCAGATAGATCGGGTGGGTCGCGAGGCGGGCCGCGTGGCGATCGCGGCGTTCGGTGCCCAGCCAGCCCGCCAGCACCGGCACGCCGAGCGTGATCACCGGGCCGCAGTGGTACAGCAGGGCGCCGCCATACAGCGCATAGCGCACAGCAAGCGGTGCCTCGGCCAGCAGGCGCCGCACGCCGGGGCGTGGGTCGATCTGGTCCAAGCCGGGCAACCGTTCCGTGCTGGGGAACGTGGCAGCGAGCGCTCGGGCGATCGGCTCGACCCACATCGACGGCCCTCGGATTTCCCCCGCACGGGCGTGGCCGGGCAAGGTGGCGGCGCGACTGGCCAACGCGGTGAAGTTTGCAGTAGAAGGCGGCGGCCGACCCGCCCGTGCCATCTCATCGTGGCGCTGCATGTTCGGCAGGGAGGTGCGCCCATGTCAACGGCAGCCGGTTCGGAGGTGGGCGGGGCCGCTGGGGTTCTGGACGGAGCCCCTGGGGTTCTGGACGGAGCTACTGGGGTTCCAGATGGGATCGCAGTTGCGCGGGCCAAGGTAGCGGGGGTGCGGGCGGCGCAAGCGGCGTGGGCGGCCCTGCCGGTGGCCGAGCGGTGCGATCGGCTGCGGGCGGCGGGGCGGCACCTGCTGGAGCGCTCCGACGAGTTGGCGGCGCTCGTGTGTGCCGAGACGGGCAAGCCGCTCGCGGAGGGTTATTCCGCCGAAGTCCTGGGCGTCGCGGACCTGTTCCACTACTGGTGCCGCAAGGCGCCGCACCTCCTCGCGCCGCGCAAGGGAGAGATCCCCGCGCTGGACCTGCCGAAGAAGACGGCCTGGATCGAGCGGGTGCCGCGCGGCGTGGTGGCGTGCATCTCGCCGTGGAATTTTCCCGTGGCCCTGCCGATGCGCACGCTGGTGCCGGCACTCGCTGCGGGCAACGGCGTCGTGCTCAAGCCGTCAGAGTGGACGCCACGGAGCGGCGTGTGGTTGGTCGAGCGCTTGCGCGAATCGTTGGGTGGCGTGGTCGATGTGTTGGAAGGCGATGGCGCCGCCGGGGCTGCGCTGGTCGAGGCGGGGCCCGATCACGTCGTGTTCACCGGCTCGACGCGCACCGGGCGCAAGGTGGCGGTGGCGTGCGCCGAGCGCGGCATCGCGTGCGAACTGGAGCTTGGCGGCAAGGACTGCGCGGTCGTGCTGGACGACTGCGACGTCGAGAGAGCCGCCGCCGGCATCGCCTGGGGCATCGTGATGAACGCCGGACAGAATTGTGCGGCCGTCGAGCGCGTCGCCGTCCACGCGGGCGTGGCCGATCGCTTCGTGCCGGCGCTGCGGGCGGCGCTGGACCGCACGCGGGCCGACGTGCCGGGTCTGGTTACGCCGCTGCAGCGCGCGATCGTGATCCGGCACATCGAAGACGCCCTGGGCCGGGGCGCGGAACTCGTCATTGGCGGCGCTCCCGACGGCGGCGGGCCCGTGCCGCCGACCCTGTTGCGGGGCGTGCCGCACGACGCGCCGGCGTGGGCCGACGAGAGCTTCGGACCGATCGCGGCGCTCGACGTGGGCCGCGACGACGATGCGCTGGTCGCAGCCGCCAACGACAGTCGCTACGGCTTGGGGGCGAGCGTGTGGGGCCAGGACCTCGCCCGTTGTCGCGAGGTGGCCGCCCGCTTGAAGGTCGGCATGGTGTGGATCAACAACCACAGTTTCACCGGCGCTCTGCCCGATCTGCCGTGGGTCGGCGTCGGCGAGTCGGGCAGCGGCATCACGAATTCGCCCGAAGCGATGCTGCACCTGACGCGGCCGCGCCTGCTGCTGATCGACCGGTCCAGCGCGATCGAGCCGTGGTGGTACCCGTACGGCGACACGATGGTCGGGCTGATGAAGGTGCTCATTCGGCGCCAGCAGCACGGCGGACTGGGCGCGACGCTCGCCGCGCTCAAGGCCCTGCACGCACGCAACAAGGTGCTGAAGGCGCACACGGGGCCGCGCCGTGGCTGAGTTCACCTGCAGCGTGTGCGGCGCGACGTTTGCCTTGGCCGAGGACGTGCTGGCGCGCTTTCCGGGGTGGAAGCCGCGTTTCTGCCGGCTCCACAAGGGCGGTCGCGCGAGTGCCCCCGATGCAGCGGTCACCGCGCCGCGCTGGCCCACCCGACCGCTGGGTGACGCGCTGGCGCGCCCGGCACCGCTGCCCCGCGATGACGCTGCCGTGCCCCCAGTACGAGCGCCGCTCCCTGCCCAGCCCACGACGACCGGCGGCTCGACGCTGCACGGGGTGCCGATTCATCGCCTGCCTCCCGGGCCACGCGGCGGCGGAGTCGAGGGCGAACTCACGCCGGAGCAGGTGCTGACGACTTACTTTCGCGGGCCGCAGGACGGCGTGTTCACCGACGGCGGAGCGCGGCCGAACCCAGGCCAAGGCGGCTGGGGCTGGGTCTACGTCGAAGCGGGTCGCATCCTCGCGCAAGGCCACGGCGGCGACCGCCAGACGACGAACAACCGCATGGAGATGTCGGCCATCATCGATGCGCTGCGCCACCTGCCGCCCGACGCCGCGACCGTGCTCTACTCCGACAGCGACCTGTGCATCAAGACGCTGACGCAGTGGGCGCGCGGTTGGGAGGCGCGCGGCTGGCGCAAAAAGGACGGCGAGATCAAGAACCTCGACCTCGTGCAACAGGCCTGGGCATTGGTGCAGGAGCGGCCGCACGTCCGCCTGCAGTGGATCAAGGCCCACGACGGCAGCCGCTGGAACGAGTACGTGGATGCGCTGGCGACGGAGTTTCTGCGTGGGCGGTGACGGGACGCGGACCACGAGCCGGGGCCGGACGAGACACTCGGATCCAGACCACGCGCGCCCTAGACGACGACCACGGAACCATCTGGGTTCATAGCCGTCTCGGCGAAAAGATACCGACTGCAATGTGTGCACTGCACGAGGCTCGACCCGCGCAGCACCATCTCGACGTAGCGCGGCTGGAGCAGCATGTTGCAGCCACCACACGAGCCATCCTTGATCTTGACGACCGCGCGGCCATCGCGGGCCTTGGCGATGCGGGCGTAGCGGTCGAGGATGGGGCGCTCGACATCCTTGGATATCACCTTGCGTCGGGCGTCGACGGCGGCGATCTTCGCATCCATTGCAGCGAGTTGCTCTTCGTTGGAGCGTGCCTCGACGGCGGCTTCCTTCATCAGGTCGGCGTGCTTGGCTTCTTCGATGCCGATGGCCGCGCGGAAATCGCTGACGGCCGTCGTCAAATCATCGACTTCTTTCTCTTTCTTGTGAATCGTCTCGCGCACTGTCTCCAGTTCCTTGTTGACGGCAAGGTACTCGCGCGATCGCGTCACGCCGGACAGCTTCGACTTCGCCTTGGTCAGCTTGTCTTTCTCGGTCTCCAGCTCGGACGCCTTGGTGCGCTCCCACTTCTCGGCCTCGACGAGCTTGGTGCGTTTGTCGTCGAGCTCCTTGTTCATGAGTTCGAGGACTTTTCGCAGGCGCGCGAGGCGTTCAAGCCTCGTCTCACGCGCGATGCAGATGTCGCGGATTTCGTCGTCGAGGGCCTGCAGCCTGCGCAGCACATCGAGGATGTCATTCGGCGACTGGGTCATGTTCGGCCTCGTGGCGACGGGGAAAGGGACGGGCGTGGGCCCACCTGGATTCGAACCAGGGACCAGCCGGTTATGAGCCGGCAGCTCTTACCGCTGAGCTATGGGCCCGATCCCTAAGCTATAGGCCCGATCCCTAAGCTATAGGCCCGATCCCTGATCGATGGGCCCGACCCCGTCAGGAGGAAGCCCGCAGCCGCCGCGCGGGCCGCACGCCCGCACAGGACGCACGCCTTGCCCGTCGCGGGCGGGGGCGAAAGTGTGGAGGCGTACCGCGAGTCTGTCAACCGTCGGAGAACGGCTTGAGGATCTTGGCGCGCCCCGTGTGACGCAATTTCCGCAACGCCTTGGCCTCGATCTGGCGAATGCGCTCGCGCGTGACCCCGAACTGCTGGCCGACCTCTTCGAGCGTGTGGTCGCTGCGCTCGCCGATGCCGAATCGCATGCGGATCACCTTTTCTTCGCGCGGCGCCAGGCACGCCAGCGACTTGCGCACCTTTTCTTCAAGCGCCGCCATCGTGACCGCATCGACCGGGCTGACCGCGCGCTTGTCTTCGATGAAGTCGCCGAGGTGGCTGTCCTCCTCCTCGCCGATGGGTGTCTCCAGCGAGATCGGTTCCTTGGCGATCTTCAGCACCTTGCGGACCTTGTCGAGCGGCATCTCCATCTTTGCCGCGACTTCTTCGGGCATCGGCTCGCGGGCGAGTTCCTGCTGCAGGTAGCGGCTCGTGCGCACGAGCTTGTTGATCGTCTCGATCATGTGCACCGGGATGCGGATCGTGCGCGCCTGATCCGCGATAGCGCGCGTGATCGCCTGGCGAATCCACCACGTGGCGTACGTCGAGAACTTGTAGCCGCGCCGGTACTCGAACTTGTCGACCGCCTTCATCAGCCCGATGTTGCCTTCTTGGATCAGGTCCAAGAACTGCAGGCCGCGGTTCGTGTACTTCTTGGCGATCGAGACGACGAGCCGCAGGTTGGCTTCGACGAGTTCGGACTTCGCCTTGTTCGCCATACGCTCGCCGCGCACGATCGACTCGTAGATTTTCTTCAGCGCCTCTTGTTTGTGGCCGGTCGCCTTCTCGTGCTGCTCGATCACGCGGCTGGCATCGCGCATCGCCTTGTAGCCGTCGAAAAGCTCCGCGCGCAGCACGCCGTACTTCTTTTCCATCAGGCGCAATTGGGCAGTGTTCGCTTCCTTGAACTCGCGCACCAGTTGCACGACGTTCTTCTTGAAGCTGAACGACACCTCGCTCTTCTTCTTGCCGAGCACGCGCAGCCGCTCGGTCGCGGCATCGACGAGCTTCTGCTCCTCCTGGCCGATGACGTGGTTGCCGTCCATCAACTCGCGCACGACGTTCTTGAAGCCGACGATCACGTTGTCGTATTGCTTGCGGTGCAGGCCGCAGTCGAGCAATCGCTCCAGCAGCGCGCGGCGCTCGATCGTGTCGAACAGCCGCGCGGAGATCGGCAGGGCCTCCAGCGCCTGGCGCACCTCGCGGAACACGATCTGCTCGGCGTGCTGGGCGGACAGCGACCCCCATTCGGGATGCTCGGGACCGGGCCGCGCCATCGCACCGTCGAGGCCCGGCGGCAAGTGCGGGCGCGCCGGCACCGGCTTGCCCTTGGTGCGCGCCTTCGGCACCCAGGTCAGCGTCTCGATCACGTCGTGAACGATCTGCGCCACGCGCTCGTCGCGGGCCTTGCGGGCCTTTTGGAAGTCCGCCGACGCCGGCTCGCCGATCAGCGGGTCCGCGCGCTTCTGCACGAGCTCGTGGATCAGCGGCCGCACGTCGTCGAACGCGAGGGCGAGCGCCTTCTGATAGCCCTTCTGTTGGGCCCGCGTCAGCTTCTCGGGCAGGTTGTCGAGCACCTTTTCGGGGTCGAGCGCGTCGCTGTCGATGCCGTCGGCCAGTTGCAGCAGTCCCTGCGTCGCCGGCGCGTCTTCGAGTACGGCGCGCAGTTGGTCTTCGAGGGCGCGCGTGGGCTTCTTGCGGGCCAGATCGGCGCGCGCCGCCTCGGCCGGGTCTTCGCTGCGGATGCGCTTGCGGTACAGGCGCGTGATGCGCAGGAACGTTGCCATCACGGCGAGCGCATCGGCCGGGGATTTGCCCTGCACCTTGCGCAGTTCGAGGTCGATGACGTCGTGCACCCCCGACTTGCCGAGCTGCATGCGCTCCAGCGTGTCGCCGATGACTTCGGACAGATACGGTTCGGTCACCGCTTTTTCGATCTGCGGACGCATCAGGGACCAGCGGCTGTCGTCGGCTTTGGCGCCGCGGATTTCGTGCTGGATGCGGCGGTGCTGCTGGGCGAAGCGGTCGAGTTCGTTGAGCGACTCCAGGAGCTGCTGGCAGATCGCGATCTCGTCCGCGCCGCCCACGCCGTCGTCCATCGACTTGACGAGTTCCTTGAGCGAGTGGGGCGGCCGGTCGCCGCCGCGCCGGCTCTCGCGCTGGGCGATGATCTCTTCCTTGTCGAGCCCTTCGGCGGCGAGTTGGGCCTGCGCCTGGCGCTCCTGCTCGACCCACTGGATGATCTGGCGGGCGTTCTCGCGCAAGTTGAGCACCGCCTCGAACGTCATGCGCGTCGACAGGATGGCATCGAGCACCTCGTGCTCGCCCATCTCGATGCGCTTGGCGATCTCGATCTCACCCTGCCGCGTGAGCAGGGCGACGGAGCCCATCTTGCGCAGGTACATGCGTACCGGGTCGTTCGTGCGCATGAACGGCTCTTCGACGTAGCCGATCGATTCGTCCTTGCCGGATTGCTGCGGCGCCTGGGTGGCGGGGCGCGGCGGCGTCGGGCTGGTGACGTCGCGCTGGGGTGGCCGCAGGTCGAGCACTTCGACGTAGTTGGCCTGCAAGACGGAGACGACGTCGTCGATGACGGCGCGGTCGAGTTCCGAGGCGCCGACGACGCGCTGCACGTCTTCGACTGAGACGTAGCCGATCGCCTTGCCGCGGGCGACCAGCTTGCGCAGTTCGGCTTCTTGGATGTGATCGAGCATGGCCATCGCGTGTCTCCTCATACTCCCGACCGTGGCGGACCGGGCCGCGCTGCTGCATATAGGTTCGACTTGCGCTGCGACATTTCACGCTGCAGCTGGATGCGTTCGAGCGAAAGGGCCCGCAACTGTTCGGCGGGCGTGCCGGGTCGGATCAACTGGGCGCCCAGTTCGTCGACGCGCACCTGCTGGCGGCGCAGGAACAAGGCATCGCCGTAGGCACGCAATTGGCGTTCGGCGTCGCGCGCGGCCACGGCCGGGGCTTCGACGAGCGCACCGAGAAACGCCCCGCGCACCGCACCGTCGGGCAATCCCTCAGCCCAGCGCATCACGCCTTCGATGTCGAGCGGCGCCGCGCGCGCCAACAGGCCGAGGTGGTGCACGCCAATGCGCAGTTCAGGGGACTGGATCGCGTCGGCCCCCCCTTCCCGCTGGAACCCCGGCAGCAGGGCCGGATACCAAGCGAGGATGCGGACGATCCAGTCCTCGTCGGCGAGGAGAGCCGGCGGCACGGGCGGGGACGCACCGAGGCCGCTGCGAGGCGGACCTGCGCCGCCGCCCTTCTGGAGCGCCGCGAACCCGTCGCGGGAGGCAGGGCCGGCACGCAACGGCGCAGCGGCCACGTGCGCCGGGACCTTTGCGGCGGCGCGCTGCACTTCTCCGAGCGCGCGACCGTGGTCTTCGTCGAGACCGAGGCGGGCAAACGCGTCGGCGGCAGCATATTCGGCCTGGCGGCGCGTCACTGGGTCGGCGATGCGCCCGACGAACTCCAACACCTCGTTCTCGATGCGCGCACGGGCTTCGAGCGAGCCGGCGCAATCGGCCATCGCGTCGATCCATCCTTCGATCAGGGGCTTGCCGGTCGAGACCGCCGCATCCCAGGCGGCGACACCGTGCTTTCGCACGAGGCTGTCGGGGTCCTCGCCGTCCGGCAACAACACAAACGACCCGGCAACGAAGCCGGCGGCGACCACGGTCGGCACCGCCTTGAGTGCCGCCCGGCGCCCGGCAGCGTCGCCGTCGAAAACGAGGACCACGGCGTCGGCGAACCGCTTGACTTCGCGCGCTTGTTCTTCGGTCAGCGCAGTGCCCATGGCGCACACGACCGTGGTGCGGCCGGCCTGGTGCAACGTGACGACGTCGAGGTTGCCTTCGACGAGCACGGCGCTGCGCGAACGCCGGATCGCGTCCTTGGCCTGAAACAGGCCGAACACGCAGTGCGACTTCTTGTAGAAGTGGTAGGTGCGGCCACCGGGGTCCTCGCCTTCGAGCGTGGTCTCCGGCGAATTCATGTACTTGGCGACGTCCGGCGCGTCCAGCAGCGTGCGGCCACCGAATGCGATCAGGTCGCCGGCCGCGTTGTAGATCGGGAACATCAGCCGGTCGCGGAACCGGTCATACAACCCACCGGAACTCCGCTCGACGCCGAGACCCGACGCGAGCACTTCGCGTTCAGAGAAGCCCCGCCGCAGCAGGTGGCCCGCCAACCCATCCCAGCCGGACGGCGCCGCACCGAAGCCGAATGTGCGCGTGATCTCAGCCAGCAACCCCCGGCGGTCGGCGTAGGCGCGGGCGGCCGTGCCGTCGGGGCCTTCATAGCGCGCACGGAACCAGGCCTGGGCCACCTGGTGCAACTCCAACATGCGGGCCCGGCGCGACTTTGCCTCGGCGTGGCGCTGTTGATCCAGCGGCGAAGCGTGCTCATAGTCGAGCGTCGTGCCCTGGCGTGCCGCCAACCACTCGATGGCGTCCTTGAACGCAAGCCCGCGCGTACGCTCGATGAATTGCAGCAGATTGCCGCCTGCGCCGCAGCCCTTGCAGTGGAACAGCTTGTTGGCGGGGTTTACGTAGAAGCTCGGGCTTTTCTCGGCGTGGAACGGGCACAGGCCTTTCCACTGCGTGCCCGCCTTCTTGAGCTCGACGGCCTCGCGTACCACGTCGAGCATGTCGGCGCGGGCGAGGACATCGTGGATGCTGCGTTCGGAGATGCGACCGGCCACGGACCTGCCTGGGAGAAACCGGAAAGGCCCTCACCCTTGGAGGCGGCGGAGGGCGCGAGGTCCCGACGCGGCCCCCAAGGAGGCGGGGGCAGGCCGGCGGCGGCCCGCGCGCCAGATGACGACGACGGGGACGGCGCATGATGGGCATCCGGCGCGGCTTGTCAAGGAACCATTGCGTAGGGTCGGTGCCGTCTTGGACCGCGTCGGCACCGTGGAGAAGTGACATCGGCGCCGTGGAGAAGTGACAGTGGACGGATTCGCGTTGACAAGCACCGCGTCGGCGCATACGGTCATCGCCCGGGCACCGGACGCCAGCGTGATCTACCCGGCCCCCCGCGATGCGCCCGCGACCTCCGGCGCTCCAGGGAGGCCGCGCTGCATGGCCGCTAAGTCCAAGCCAACCAAGTATATTTTCGTGACCGGCGGCGTCGTGAGCTCGATCGGGAAGGGCCTGTCTTCGGCGGTGCTGGGTGCGCTGCTTGAGGGCCGCGGGCTGAAGGTGACGCACGTCAAGCTCGACCCGTACATCAACGTCGATCCGGGCACGATGAGCCCCTACCAGCACGGCGAGGTGTTCGTTACCGACGACGGCGCCGAGACCGATCTCGACCTCGGCCACTACGAGCGGTTCACGTCCACGACGATGAAGCGGGCCAACAACTTCACGACGGGCCAGGTCTATTTTTCGGTCATCCAGCGCGAGCGGCGCGGCGAATACCTCGGCGGCACCGTGCAGGTGATCCCGCACATCACCGACGAGATCAAGCTGAAGCTGAAGACGGCGGCCGAAGGGCACGACATCGCGATCGTCGAGGTCGGCGGCACGGTGGGCGACATCGAGTCGCTGCCGTTTCTCGAAGCGATCCGCCAGATGCGACTGGAGTCGGGGCCGCGCAACGCCGTGAACATCCACGTGACACTGGTGCCCTTCATCGCGGCGGCCGGAGAGGTGAAGACGAAGCCGACCCAGCATTCGGTCAAGGAACTGCGCGAGATCGGCATCCAGCCCGACCTGATCCTGTGCAGGAGCGACCATGCGCTCGACGAAGGCGTCAAGGCGAAGATTTCTCTGTTCTGCAACGTCCCGAAAGATTGTGTGATCTTGGCCCCCGACGTCGATTGCATCTACGACCTTCCTGCGCGACTGCACGCAGCGGGTTTCGATCAGGAGGTCCTCAGCCTGCTCGACATCTGGAGCGGCGAGCCCGACTTGGAGCCGTGGATCGCGTTCGCCGAGACGTTCAAGACGGCCACGCGCGTCGTGCGCATCGGCATTGCGGGCAAGTACGTCGAGTTGAAGGAGTCGTACAAGTCGCTCAACGAAGCGCTGACGCACGGCGGCGTGGCCAATGACGTGCGGATGGATCTGGTCTACGTCGATGCAGAGGAACTGGAGGCTGCGGGCGACGTGGACGCCCTGCTTGGCGGGCTGGATGCGATCCTGGTGCCGGGTGGCTTCGGCAAGCGCGGCATCGAGGGCAAGATTCGGGCGGTCGCGTACGCGCGCACCCACGGCGTGCCGTACCTGGGCATCTGCCTCGGCATGCAGATCGCGGTGATCGAGTACGCGCGCCACGTGTTGGGGCTCGATCGGGCCCACTCGACCGAGTTCGACCCGCACACGCCGCATCCGGTCGTTGATTTGATGGCGTCGCAGCGCGACGTGACGGCCCTGGGTGCGACGATGCGGCTGGGCGCATGGCCGTGCAAGCTGACGTCTGCGAGCCTGGCCGCGCGAACGTACGGCGCCACCGACATCAGCGAGCGCCACCGCCACCGCTTCGAGGTGAACAACGCGTATCGCGAGGCGCTCGAAACGGCGGGCATGCGGTTTGCCGGCACGTCGCCCGACGGCGAGTTGGCAGAGATGTGCGAGGTGCCGGGGCATCCCTGGTTCCTCGCCTGCCAGTTCCACCCGGAATACAAGAGTCGGCCGCTGGCCCCGCATCCGATTTTTGCCGGGTTCGTGCGGGCGGCGTTGCACAACGCGTCGCGCAGGACCGCCAGCCCCGCCAGCCCCGCCAGCCCCGCCAGTTCTGCCGGCGCCGCCAGTTCCGCCCTCCCTGCGTCGGCCGGCGGCGAGGGCAAGGCGCGGCGGTCGTCGTCTGCCCTGCCGGCCGCCGCCCAGCGGCCGTTGCTGTAGTCGGCAGGCCCGGCGCGCATGGCGACCGCGGGCGCGGGCCGGCTCGTGATCGTCGGGACGCCGATCGGCCACCTCGGCGACCTCAGCCCGCGCGCGGCCGACGCGCTGGCGACCGCGGACCTCGTCCTGTGCGAAGACACGCGCGTCACCGGGCGGCTCTTGGCCCACGTCGGCGCGCGTCAACCGACTTGGGCCGTCCATGCCCACAACGAAGACGCGCAGGTGGCGGGCGTACTCGACCGGCTGGCCCAGGGGCAGACCGTCGCCCTGGCCTCTGATGCGGGCCTGCCGTGCCTGTCCGACCCCGGGGCGCGGCTCGTCGAGGCCGCACGCGCCGCCGGGCACGCGGTCACGGTGGTGCCGGGGCCATTCGCGGCTGCGATCGCGCTGGCGGGCAGTGGGCTGGCGGCGGTTCCTTTTTCGTTCTGGGGGTTCCTGCCGAAGAAGTCGGCAGAGCGGCGGGCCCGGCTGCGCAGCGTGCTGCGGCCCGACCCCGGCGGCGGCGCAATGACCCACGCGTTCTACGTGCCGGGCCGCGACTTGCGGGCGGTGCTCGCCGACATTGGCGCCGAGGCGCCCACGGCGCGCGTTGCCATGGGGCGCGAACTGACGAAGCTGCACGAGCAGTGGGCCGTCGGCACGGCGAGCGACGTGGCGGGCGAACTGACCGACGAGACCGAGCGCGGCGAGGCCGTCGTGCTGGTCGAAGTGGCCACGGCGCCCGTCGCGGTGCAGGTCCCTGCGCTCGACCTCGACGCCCTGGTGCGGCGCGCGCTCGGCGACGGCGAGCGAGCCAAGCGGGCGGTCGATCGGATCGCCCAGTCGCTGGGGCTGCCGAAGAGGATCGTCTATGCGGCATGGGTGCAGGCCGCAAGTGCGGCTGGTGACGCCGGTGGGGACGCGCCGTGAAGCAGCGCGCCCTGCCACCCCACGCGTTGCCGATCGAAGGGCCTGCCGCTCTCGGCGAGGTTGAACAGCGCCTGCGCCTCGACGGTTGGCCGTGCGTATGCGGCACGGACGAAGTGGGCCGGGGGCCCCTGGCGGGACCGGTGTACGCGGCGGCCGTGGTGCTGCCGCCGGACGGTGCAGCGCGGCTGGCGGGCCTCGACGACTCGAAACGGCTGACTGCAGCGGAACGGGAGCGGCTTGCGCCGCAGGTGCGCGCGATCGCGCTGGCTTGGGCGGTCGTGGCGCGCAGCCCGGCCGACATCGACCGGCTGAACATCCTAGGGGCGGCGCTCGACGCGATGGGAGAGGCCGTCGCGCGCGTGCGGACCCAGTTGCTCGCGCGCAGCGGGAGCGTGCGTGTGATGGTCGCGGTCGATGGCAACCAACCCTTGCGGCGGCTGCCGCCGGGCTGGGAGCAGCGCACCATCGTCGGCGGCGACGCCCGCTCGACGGCGATCGCGGCGGCCTCGGTGCTGGCCAAGGTAGAGCGCGACGCGGCGATGGACGCGCTCGACGCGCAGTACCCCGGCTACGGTTTTGCCCGCCACAAGGGCTATCCGACGCCGGATCACCTCGACGCGCTGCGTCGGCTCGGGCCGTGCGCGCTCCACCGCCGCAGTTTTGCGCCGGTGCGCACGCTGCTCGCCGGGCGCCAAGGCAACCTGCTGTAGCCGGGGATTGCGACGATGACCGACGCGGAGCGCAAGCAGCGCATCCACACCGGCAGGCGCGGCGAGGCAGAGGCCGTCGCCTGCGTCGAAGCGCGCGGTTACGCGGTCGTGCAGCGCAACTGGCGGCTCGCCGGCGGGGAGGCCGACGTGATCGGCGTGCGGCTGGCGCCCGACGGCCAGCGCGAGGGAGTGCTGGTCGAGGTCAAGGCATCGCGGACCAATCGTGGCGGCCTCGGCGAGCGGCTGGGGCCGGCGCAAGGCAAGCGGCTGTGGAAGATGGCGGCGCAGGCCGCCGAGTGGTTGGAACTGGAGAAGATGGAGGTGGCGCTGGTGCTGGTGGTGGTGGGCGACGACGGGGTGCGGGTGCGGTGGGTGGGGTTGGAGGCGTTTTGAGCCCTTGCAGCCTTGCCTGCACTGGGCAATCCTCCCGCCCGACCGCGCAGCGCCCGGTCGCGAGCCGCCCATGCCTCCCGCCGCAACTGCCGCGCCGCCGCCTTCGATCACGTTCACTGTCAATGGCCAGGAGCGCACCGTGCACGTCCCGCCGTTGCGGCGCGTGCTCGACGTGCTGCGCCTCGATCTGGGCCTGACCGCCACCAAGGAAGGCTGTGGCGAGGGCGAGTGCGGCGCCTGTAGCGTGATCCTCGACGGCCTGCCGGTGAACAGTTGCCTGGTCCCGGCGTGCCACCTCGAAGGTGCGCACGTGACCACGGCCGAAGGGCTGGCCGGCCACGCACTGCTGTCCAGTGAACCAACAACGCTGTCCAGTGAACCAACAACGCTGTCCAGTGAACCAACAACGCTGCCCACTGAACCAACAACGCTGCCCACTGAACCAACAACGCTGCCCGCTGAACTAGCAAGGCTGGCCCCCGAACTAGCAACACTGCACCCGATCCAGGCCGCCTTCCTCGAACACGGCGGCGCCCAGTGCGGCATCTGCACGCCGGGCATGGTCGTGACTGCGGTGTGGCTGTACGACAACGGCCTCGGCAAGGCCGACATCGAGCGCGTGCTGGCGGGCAACCTGTGCCGCTGCACCGGGTACTCGCCCATCGTGGCGTCGGTCGAGGCCGCCCTGGATGCCCGCGACGCCCGCGCGGCCGCCGGAGCCCAGCCGTGAACGCGCTGACCACCGCCCAAGTCGTGCGCCCCGCCTCGCTTGCGGACGCGCTGCTGCAGTTGCAGGTCGCTGCCGCGCACAGCGCGCCGTTGCGACCGCTGGCGGGCTGCACCGATCTGCTCGTCGATGCGCACTTCGGCAAGCCCGTGGACCCGAACTTCCTCGATCTGTGGCCGCTCCGCAGCGAACTCGGCGGCGTGCGCTGGACCGATGCCGGGCTGGAGTTGGGCGCGCTCTGCACCTACGCCGCCAGCCTCGCCGATGCCCGCCTGCACGCCGAAGCCCCCGTGCTCGCAGCGGCGGCGCAGCTGGTGGGCGCCACCCAAATCCAGGCCCGCGGCACCTGGGCCGGCAACATCGAGAACGGCTCTCCCGCGGCCGATGGGGTCCCCGCGCTGATGGCCCTCGACGCGCGCGTTCGGCTGGCCTCGGTGGCGGGGGTGCGCGAGGTGCCGCTCGACAACTACTACGCAGGCTACCGCCGCAGCGTGCGGCAAGCCCATGAGCTGATCACGGCGATCGTGATACCGCATGCGAGTCTGGGCCGTCCTGGTCAGTGGTTTCGCAAGGTCGGCACGCGCGCGTGGCAGGCGATCACCAAGGTCGGGCTCGCCGGCCGCTTCGGCTGGCAGGATGGCAGGCTGCTGGACGTGCGCATCGTCGCCGTGTCGATGGCCGCGACCGTGCGGCGCTGTCCGGCGATGGAGCGCGTGCTGGCCGGCGCATCGCTCGAAACGCTGGACGTTGCAGCGCTGGCGGCGGCGCAGCAACAGGATGTGCGCCCGATCGGCGACGTGCGGTCGGATTCGCGGTACCGCGCCGAGGTGTTCCAGCGGCTGGTCCTCGATGCGATTCGCCAGACTGCGGCGACCCAGGGCGCGGGCCGCTAGCCAGCCGCGATGACGCGACCGCTGCCGCCCGCGGCCCCCATCTCGATGGACGCCGAAGGCCAGCGCCTGCTGCAGCGACTCGCCGACCTCGTGCCTTTGCGCCAGCCTGCCGTGCTCGTCACGGTGTGGGGCGTCGAAGGCTCGGCCCCGCGCGGACCGGGCGCCCGGATGTTGTGCCGCGGAGGTCGCCTGCTGGCTGGCACGATCGGCGGCGGCCACCTCGAAGATCAGGCCCTGCGCGACGCGGTCGAACTCGAGGCCGGCCCCGCAGCCGCGGCCGACAGCCACGCCGAGGTGGGCGACGCCGACGCGCCCCCATCCGAAGCCACCTTGGTCGAGGAGTCGGCGGGTGCGCGCGGCGGGGTCGCCCGGGTGATCCGCTACCCGCTCGGCCCCCAACTGGCGCAGTGCTGCGGCGGTGTGGTGCGGTTGCATTTCCAACCGGTCGATGCCGCTGCGGCGGGGCGCCTGCAGACCGAATTCGAGACCGCCGTGCAGACCGGGGCCACGCTGCGCACTGGATTCGCCGACGAAAGCTTGTACGAGCAGCCGCAGGCCGTGCCGACCGTGCTGTTGTGTGGGGCGGGCCATGTCGCCACCGCCCTGGCGCGCGTGCTGCAGCCGCTGCCGTGGCGCGTCATCGTCGTGGATGCGCGGCCGGAATGGGCGGACCGCGCGCGTTTTGCGCCGGCCGTCGAGGTGATCGCCACCGAGCCGCTGCGCCTGCTCGCGGCGTGGGGCTGGCTTGGTCCGGCGGCGGCAGTGAGCCACGCAGCGCAGCGGTTGCTCGACGGGTCGCGCCCGGTGCCGGCAGCGCCCTGGGCCGCCGCGACGCGCGCGATCGTGATGACGCACGACCATGCGCTCGATCGCGAACTGGTGGATGCCTTGCTGCGCGTGCCGGATCGCATCGAGGCGCCCCGCGCGGCACTGCCCTACGTGGGCCTGATCGGTTCGCCGAGCAAGGCGGCGGCGACGCGCCACCGGCTGCGGCAAGGGGGGCTGGCGGCGGCGGTGATCGACCGGCTGGTGAGTCCGATCGGCCTGCGGCTCGGCAGCGCAGCGGACGCGCCACTGCTGGGCGGCAAACTGCCGGGCGAGATCGCGATCGGGGTGGCGGCCCAGTTGCTGGCCCTGCCGGGCCCGCCCACGCCGTGACACGATCCGCTGTGACCCGGGCCACCCCCGCGCAACTCCAGTTGCTGTGCGAGGCCGGCATCGCCCATGCGAACGCTGGTGCCTTCCACGCCGCCCACGCAGCCTTCGAGAGCGCGTGGCTGGCGACGCCGACCGGACCGCTCCAGGAAGGCCTGCGTGGCCTCGTACAGTTGGTGGTCGCGGCTCACCATCACGTCGCAAAGGGTGCCACCGCAGCGGGTCGGCGTGCCGCGGCAACGGTCTTGGAGCGGGCCTGCGCACGGTTGGCCCGCGCCGACGCCCGCGCGGCGCTGTGCCAGGGACCCGCGCCTGTCGTGGCAGGTGTGCCGTTGTTCCCGACGGACGCCGCGGCCGCGTTGCTCGTGCTGGACGCCTGGGCCCACGATCCCGAGGAGCGCCGAACGACGCTCGTGGCGGCGCCCTCGCCAGGCCTCGCTGCCGCAGCGGTCCTGCTCGCGGGGGGTCACGGCCGCCGGGCGGGTGGGCCCAAGGCCCTGAAGCGGATCGACGGCAGCCTGCTGTGGCGCGTCCAGGCCCACGCGTTGGGCGCAGTCGGCTGCGCTCCGGTGGTCGCGGTCCTGCACCCGGAGGCCTGGACGCTGGCCGATGCCCCCATGGACGTCGAGAGTCCGCTGGCACTGCCCGCCGACCCCAACGCCTTGCCGTTCGCATCCCTGCTCCAGGCGTTGGCTGCGCTGCCCCCAGGACACGCGGCGTTCGTGCTGCCGGTGGACTGCCCGTGCCCGACGCGCGCGACGTTCTGCGTGCTGCGCGCTGCGGCCTTGGATCGCGACCTGCGCGGCCAGCCGTGGGATGCCGTGCGGCCCCTGCATGACGGGCGCGGCGGGCACCCGGTCTTGCTGGCGCCGATGTTTGCGCGGGTGTTGGCGACGCTGGACCCGACGACGGCGCGGCTCGATGTCGAATTGGCGACGGCGCGGGCCGCGGGGCTTCTCGTAGAGGTTGCCGTGCAAGATGCGGGGGTGCGGGCGAACTTCAACCGGGATGGGGTCTCGGTATGATTGGCGCCCCAACCCACACCCTGCGGATCACGCGAAAACCACTTGACGCCGCCCCAATCCTCCCGCAAAATCTCGCCCCCCTTGCCCTTCGCGGGCGAGCCCGTCTCGACCGGCCCCGCAAACCCAACTTCAGCGCAAGCCACTGGAAATCCAGCAGGTTTACGCGCGGGCGGCTCCGACGGCGAAAGGATCAGGCGATCCATGACGACCGACAACCTCGCGTTCTCCCTCGAAGACGACTTCGAAACCCAGTTCCTCGAGTGGGAGAAGCAGCAGAACGTTCTCGAAGGCGAAATCGTCCGCGGCACGGTGCTCTCCGTGCAGAAGGACTTCGTCATCGTCGACATCAAGTACAAGTCCGAAGGCCAGATTGCCATCCAGGAGTTCACGGAACACGACGGCACGATCAGCGTCCAGCCGGGTGACGAGATCGACGTCTACGTCGAGAGCCGCGAGAACGACTCGGGCCTGGTCGAGCTCTCCAAGGAGAAGGCCGACCGCCTCAAGATCTGGGACGAGATCGCCGAAGCCTGTGAAAACGAAGAACTTGTCGAAGGCGTCATCACCGGGCGCGTCAAGGGTGGCCTGACCGTCGACATCGGCGTGAAGGCGTTCCTGCCCGGCAGCCAAGTCGACCTGCGCCCCGTGCGCAACCTCGAGAAGTACATCGGCCAGCGCTTCCACTTCAAGGTCATCAAGTTCAACAAGAAGCGCGGCAACATCGTGCTGTCGCGGCGCGCCCTGCTGGAGAAGCAGCGCGAGGCCCTGAAGTCGCAGACGCTGAACCGGCTTGAAGTCGGCCAGGTCGTCGATGGCATCGTGAAGAACATCACTGAGTACGGCGCGTTCATCGACCTCGGCGGCATCGACGGCCTGCTGCACATCACCGACATGAGCTACGCGCGGGTCAACCACCCGTCGGAGCTGTTCGAGGTCGGCCAGGAGGTCAAGGTCAAGGTGCTGAAGTACGACCCGGATCGCGAGCGTGTGAGCCTGGGCCTCAAGCAGAACTTCGACAACCCGTGGGATACGATCGACACGAAGTACCACGTCGGCATGCGCTGCAAGGGCAAGGTCGTCAGCCTGACCGACTACGGCGCGTTCATCGAGCTGGAGCCGGGGGTCGAGGGCCTCATCCACATCACCGAGATGTCCTGGACCAAGCGCGTCAAGCACCCGTCGAAGGTGCTGTCGCTGGGCGACGAGATCGAGGCGCAGATTCTCGAGGTGGACCCGCGCGGCAAGCGCATCAGCCTCGGCATGAAGCAGATCGAGGAGAACCCGTGGGACGTGCTGATGCACAAGTACCCGCCCGGCAGCAAGGTGCGCGGCGTGGTGCGCAACATCACGAACTTCGGCGTCTTCATCGGCATCGAGGACGGCATCGACGGGCTGTGCCACGTGACGGACCTGTCATGGTCGCACAAGGTCAAGCACCCGCAGGACGTCTACAAGAAGGGCGATGAGGTCGACGCGATCGTGCTGAGCATCGACGCCGAGAAGGAGCGCTTCAGCTTGAGCATCAAGCAGACGACGGACGATCCGTGGGCGATGATCTCGCAGAAGTACCCGCGCGGCTCGGTGCACGACGGCAAGGTCGGCAAGCTGCTCGATTTCGGTGCGATCGTGGAGTTGGACGACTTCATCGAAGGCTTCCTGCACATCTCGGAGATCGCGGAGGAAAAGGTGGACAACATCCACTCCGCGCTCAAGGAGGAGCAGGTCGTCAAGGTCAAGGTCATCTCGGTGGTGCCGGGCGAGCGCAAGCTCGGCCTGTCGATCAAGCGGGTGGGCCAGGACGACGACTTCCAGTACGACAGCCTGGGCGGTGGCGCGCAGACCATCGGCGACCTCGTGCGCGAAAAGTTCGGCAACCTGAACCTGCCCCAGTAGTCCAGCGGGCTAGTGCCCGTGCGAGGCCCGCCTGCCGTTCTGCGGTCGGCGGGCCTCGCTGTTTGCAGGCCCGTTGTGGGCCCGTGCCGCACAAGTCGATTCCCCTCGTGACGTTTTTTGTCGGTCGATGCCCCATTCCTGTCGGGTTCCGGCTCCGGGGCGACCGCGCATGATCGTCGCCATCACGTCAAGTGCTTTGAATAACTGGTGTTGTTTGAATACTTGTAAGTTGGCACCCTTCCTGCAACATACGTCACCGTGGTCGAGCAGTTGTCTCGGCTACCCCCGGCACGCGTGTTGCGTTCCCCGGGGTTCCCAGCGCGGGAGTGATCCGCACCCAGGACAAGCACCCGCATCCAGACAGCCACGCGGCAACCCGCGCGCGCAGGAAACTAGGAGGATTCATCATGCTGCAGAAGCTTCGCAATTCGAAGGGCTTCACCCTCATCGAACTCATGATCGTCGTCGCCATCATCGCGATTCTCGCGGTGGTCGCGGTGCCGCAGTTCAGCAAGTACATGCGTTCCGCGAAGGCCGCGGAAGCCAACGAGATGCTGGACCTGATCAAGAAGGGTTCGGCAACGTACTACACCACGCCGCGCTCCGAGGCCGGCACGGGCAAGAAGTTCGAGTGCCAGTTCCCGACCACGGTCGCGAACGTCACCCCGAACGGAACAAGCTGCTGCGACACGGCTCTCGACGCTGACGGCGACGATCGCTGCGACTCGAGCTCGGGTGCGTGGAACAATGCGACGTGGTCGGCGCTCAAGTTCGCGGTCACGGACCAGCACTACTTCCAGTACCTATACGAGTCGACCGGCACCCAGAAGACCGCGACCTTCACGGCCAGCGCCTTTGGAGACCTCGACTGTGACACCACGAAGTCGACGTTCCAGATGGTCGTGCACGGCGACCCGAAGGCGACGGATGCGGAGTGCGACCAGGTCGGCTCGGCCGCCATCTTCCGCGACAACGAAACCGAATAGTCGGTTCTCGCTGTGAGGCAATCCCGGGGGTCCGGCCGCAAGGTCGGGCCCCTTGGGCTTTTTGGTGACTCTCTGCACGGCACGTCGGGCCCTCGCCGCTTAGAGGATGTATTCAAAGTCGTCACCTGCTGCGGTCGGCGGGCTTTGGTATTACGTGCGCACCACCGGCCACTTGCGTCGCCACGCCACCGCCCGCAACCGCGGATCCGGCCGCACGATGCGCGGGTAGGCCACCGCTTGCAGCAGCGGCAAGTCGCTGTGGCTGTCGGTGTAGAACACCGCCTCGTCGAGGCGCAGGCCATGCTGCGCGGCGAGCGCCAGCGCCCGCTCGACCTTGGCCGCGCCGAAACACGGCAGCCCTACGACACTGCCCGTGAAATGTCCGGCGCTCACCTCCAAGTCCGTGCACAGCAACCCGTCAATGCCGAGGTCGGCCTGCAGCAGGCGGGCGACGTATGGGGTCGACGCCGTCACGATCGCGGTGACGTCGCCCTGGGCCCGGTGGGCGACGACAAGCGCGGCGAGCGTCGGGCAGATGCGCGGGCGCACAACCTGGGCATAGAGTTCGCGGCACTCGTCCTGCATCTCCGCTTCGGACTGGTCGCGCAGGGTCGCCACGGCCTCGCGGGTGAGGCGGGCCAGGTCGACGAGGTCGAGCCGATAGCGCAGTTGGACCGTCACGAGCCGAAGCAATTCGCGCCGCTTGAGCAGGCCGCGCTGCCAACGTGAATGCAGGTAGAGGCCGGCCGTGTTGGCGCGCACGAGCGTGTCGTCCATGTCGAACAGGACCAGACGCTGAGGCGGCGGCAGCGGAATCCCAGGAACGAAAGGAGGATTCGGCACAGTCATCCCTCGCCTTCGCCCGCGCCGGACCGTGCGTGACGTTTCTTGTCAGTGCGGTCCGTCGCCATCGACAACCCGCCGTTCGATGCGGTCGTTGATGCGGGTCACGACCTCGTAGTGGATCGTTCCGGCCCAAGCCGCCATCTCGTCGGCCCGGATGCGGTCGCCGGGAGCGCCCCTGCCACCTTGCTGGGCCCCCAACAGCACGACCTCGTCGCCGCTGTGCGCGCATGGGCTGTCGGTCACGTCGACTGCCGTCATGTTCATGGCAACGCGGCCGACGACCGGCGCGCGCTGGCCGGCGACGAGGACCTTGCCGAGGTTCGAGAGGCCGCGGTCGTAGCCGTCGTAGTACCCCACCGGAAGGACCGCGACGCGCATGGGCCGCACGGCGCGGTACGTGCGCCCATAGCCGATCCACTCTCCGGCCGGCACCGCGCGGACCTGGGCGATGCGGGTCTTCCAGGTCAAGACCGGCTGCAGATCGACCGGCGTCTTGCCCAGTTGGCGCACGCTGACGTGTGTCTCCTTCGACGGCCACAGCCCGTAGGCGCCGATGCCGAGCCGCACGAGGCCGCCACACACCTCGGGCCACAGCAGGACCGCCGCGGTGTTGCTGGCGTGGACGAGCAGGCGGTCGGCCGCGTCACCGGCAGGGGGCAGGCCCAGCGCGCTCCGCACGGCATCGGCACACGCGAAAAAGCGCGAGAGTTGGCCCTGGGCGAAGGCGTGGTCCGTGGTGTCCTCGATGTCGGCGAAGTGCGTGCTGAGGCCCTCGAGCGCGAGGTCGGGATCGCGTCCGATGCGCACGGCCAGCGCCAGCGCGTCGTCGGGGCGCAGCCCTTGCCGGTTGTTGCCGGTCTCGACCTTGACGTGCAGGCGCGCCGGCACACCGCGGGCGCGCGCGGCGGCGGCGGCGGCATCGACGACGGCGGGATCATAGACGGTGAGGCGAACATCATGGTGCAGCGCGCATTCGATCTGCTCGGGCGGCAGCCAGCCGACCTGGTACAGAGGCAGCGCTACGCCAGCGGCGCGCAGCGTGGTGATCTCGGTCAGATCGTGCGTGCCCAGCCAGTCTGCGCCCGCGGCCGCCAGTTCGCGCGCGGCCGGCACCAGACCGTGGCCGTAGGCATTGCCTTTGACCATCACGCACAGCAACGGCCGCCGCGTCCGGTCGCCGTGGCCCGCTGCCGACCGCAGCACGAGCAGGTTGTGGCGCAGGGCGGAGCGCGAGAGTTCGACCCACGTCACGGGGGCCATCCAGCCCGCGGATGTCAGCCCGCCCGAGGGCGCCGTCCCGCCGCCAAGCGCCCTCCCGCCCTCAAGCGCCGTCCCGCCGCCCGCCGCCACGTTGCCTCCTTCCCCTGACGCAACGGCCCGTGGCTACGGTTGGCTGGCGCGGGTGCTGACGCCGGCACCCCACCACAACACGCTGGCCGGCACCTGCAACGCATTGGAAGCACTTGCCTTGCCGGTTTTCAAGTCGATGGCATAGACCATGCCGTTGGAGCCGAAGCCGTACATCGTGCCGGCACTCCACGCCACGCCCCACAACCCGCTTACGCCGGTGTCGCCGACCGTCTTCAGCACGGCGCCCGTCTTGGGATCGACCTGAACGAGCTTGTCGGTAAAGGAAAACGCCTGTGTCACCGTTGCATACGTGCCGACGCCCTCTACCGAAAACGCGTCGCCGGACGAACCCATGCCGCCGCCGTACTGGCCCAGCGGCGTGATCGTCGCCTTGCCGCCCACGACATCGACGAGGTTCCACGAGCCGGAGTTCGCGATCGCGATGAGGGAGCCGGCGTTGGGCTTGATCGTCCCCTTGGGCACGAAGGTCAGGCCATTGAACTGCTGCGGCAGGCCCGCGAGCCAGGAGCACGCCGCAGTTGCCTTGTTGCACGCGAACAGGTCGTTGAAGGTCACGCCGAACAAGGCGCCGTTATCGTCGAGCGCGATGTCGGTCATCTCGCCGCCGTTCTTGTCGTACTTGAAGCCGCCGATCAACTGGAACCCGTTGACGCCGAGCTTGTACAGCGTCGACGAGGAGTGGGCGTAGATCGTGCCGAGGTCAGATGGAGGGGGCGGGAGGGCGACGTCGGCTGGCGCTGTAGCTCCATCGGCTGGCGCTGTGGCTCCATCGACGTCATTGTCGAGCCCGGAATCGGGCGTTGGCGCAACGTCGCCGTCTCCGGTCCCCGCGGCGGCGTCGGGTGCCGACGCGCCGTCGGCACTGCCGTCGGGCGGGACCGCCGTGTCAGGATTCGGCCCCGCATCGGCACCGGACTGTGTGACATCGCTGCGGGACCCGGACTCCGAGGCGGCCAGGTCGGTGGACGTGGCGCCGGCGGTCTCCGCGACCTTGCCATCGGCGCTCGTGCCGTCGCCCAAGCCGGGCGCCGCCGCATCGCCGAGCACGCCTGTCGCCCCCTGCCCGTCGCCGGCTGGGGCCGCCGAGCAACCCAGGACCCATGCGATGCTCCCCGCTGCCAGCCATCCTCGCATGTTGCCTCCTGCCGACCCGGCACGATGCCCGGGAGCGCGACTCCGCGCAAGCAGTCGGTCGCAGCGGGAGTTTGCGGGCGGCCCCGCGGGTTGAACCGCACCCCCCGGTGCCACCCCGGTGCGAGCGCGCTGGCATTGCGCGGCAGCCTCTGCCACCATCGCCGCGCGCGCCACCCAGCAGGCGCGGCCGCCGCTGGCGGGTGCAGCCACTATGTTGACCAATCCTCGCTTCACGCTCGGTCTCGTCGCCGTGCTGGGCGCTGTTGCAGCGGTGCTGTGGTACGTGCAGCGACCGCCTGCCCCGCCGCCACCTGCCCCGACGGGGATACCGGTCGCCACGGACGTCGTACCACCTGCAGCCGAACTGAGCCCGACCGCACCGGTGCCCGAAGCGCCGACGGCGGCCGCGGCGGTGGCGGTGGCGGCGCCCGAGGCTCCCACGCTCCTCGATGCAGGCGCCCCACCTTCCTCGGCGGGGAGCTTCTACGCCCGTTCAGTCGAAGATGGCCTCAAGGTCCTCGATCTCGCGGTCGAGGCGGCGGGCGGCAAGCGCGCACTGAGTGGGGTCCAGCGGGCGACGGCGACCCATTTTGCCAGCGGCGACGTGGTCCAGTTCCAGGCAACGGCGGCCCACGATGGCGCCAAGGCCGTGCGACTGGCGCTCGCCGACGCCGATACCGTCGTGGGCCAGACGGGCAGCGTCTGCTGGCGCCAGTGGGGTGCGGTCGCAGCACCGTGCCACGACGATGTCGCACGCGTCGCCGCGATGTGGCGCTGGATGCACGCGGCATCCGTCATCCTGCCCCTGCGGGAGGCGCCCCTGGAACTGGTCGAAGCGGGCGCGCAGGAGGTCGAAGGGCGGCGCCTCAACGTGCTGCGCTTCGTGGTTGCAGGTGTCGTCGACGAAGTACAGGTCCACTTCGACCCGACCAGCCACCGCCTGGTGCGCCTCGAAGTGTCGCGCAAGGACCAGTGCTGCCGCGACGTGGTCGAGTTTTCGGACGCCCGCGGCTTCGCAGGGGCCGCATTGCCGGCGCTGCGCCGCATCGTGTTCGACGCCGGTGGCAAGCAGTCGTCGACAGTGACGGCCGTGCTCGCGGATCTGAAGCCCGGCGCAGACGCCGCCGCCTGGCGGGCGCCGCCGTGGACGGAGAAGGTCGCCATGACCTTGGCGACCCGGCCGGAATTCGTTGCCCTCGAAGTCCGCGCCGGGAGCCACGACGGCATCTACAAGGCAGCCCAGGATGCTGCACAGTCGCTCGGTGCCGTCAGCCACTTCCTGCACTCCCAGGTCTACGAGGCTCTCGGCGAACCCGGCTCAGCCGAGTCGTTGGCAAGCGACATCCTGGTGTGGCACCGACTCGCGCGCGGCGGGTCGGGGGCGCCGCCGAGTGCGAAGAAGCACTCCGTCACGGTGAACGCGGTCGCTGTGGCTCGCACGGTGCTGCGCGTCGCGTTGGGCGAGGTCATCGGGAGGGCCGCGAACGCGGTGGCCGCCGCACGCAGCAAGGGGCATGGAGCGGCGCCGGGGCGCGTGACGGTCCGATACCTCAGCGACGTCGATCCGGCGACCCAAGCCGTCACCGTCGAGATCGACGTGCCGGTTCAGCGCGCGCCGTAGGCCGCGGCAGCCAGATCGACGACGGCAAGGCTGCGACCCGGATGGGCCGACAGTGCGTCGATGGCACGAACCTGCCCGCGCACGGCCTTGGCTACGACCGCGGCGTCGCCGCCCAGACACTCGAACGCCTGGCGCCACCCCGCGCATGGCAGGGTGACGACGCCTGGCCGGCCGGCCAGCGCGGCCAGGGCCTGGGCTCGGCGGGCTGCGTGATCAGCGTCGGCCAGCGCGACAAACCCCGGCAGCGCAAGCCCTCTCAACACCGCGAGCGCGTGCTGGAGCGACGGTTCCGGCCAACGCGGCTGGCCTTGCAGCAGCAGGAGACCGGCACCCGTGCCCGGCGCACACACGATGCCGACGGCGATCGGGTCTGCGGGGGCATCGGGGTCGCGCAGTGCGATCAGGGTGGCGAGCGCCGGCGCCGGTGCCAGCGAGGAGGTCTGCGCCGGCGCGCCGACCCGGGTCCCGCCACGCCACGGCGCGGCGCCCCAGCCGGCCGCGTGCAGCGCATCGACTACGAGGGCGCGCGGCTGCACGAGCGCGATCGACGCCGGCGAAGCCACGCAATCCTGCTCCCTGTCGGGCACCCACACGCGATCGTCGGTACCAAACAGGCTGGGCGCCTCGACGACGGCCGCGGCGGCGGGCCAGGCCTGCAACGCGCGCACCACGGCGGCGCCGGAAACGGACCCATCGGCGCGGCGACCCACGTCGAGGTAGCGGCCGCCGAGGCCCAGCAGCGCCGTGATGGCCGCGGCCGGCGCGGGTTCGGCGACCAGGACGACATCGTTTGGCACCACCAGCGCGCCCAGCACGAGTCGGTAGGCATCGAGGTCGGTCGGGCACACGGCGAGGTCGGTCGAAGCCACACCCAAGGACGCGGCCCAGCGCGCCTGCACCTGCGCCACGAGGTCGCCACGGCCAGCATCGGCGTCGATGGGCAGATGCTGGAGGCGCGCCCCATCGAGCCAGCAGCGGCTGGCAAAGCGAACGGGATCGAGCCATGGAGAATCGGGCGTTGGCGGCGCGACGGCGGGCACGGCAGGCTCCAGTCGGGGCTCCAGTCGGGGTTCCGAGGCTCTGGTCAGGGTTCCCAAGGTAGGTCGGGCCAGCCGAGCCGACAACCGCGCAGTGTGGCGCGGGGTGCCGCCCCCGCTGCCGGGCGTTCGTTCCAGAGCCACCCCGGATGGCCGTGGGCGACTTCGTCCGCGGCAAACAGGAACCAGACCGTCGGCGCCGCTGCGGGGCTCAGCGGAAAGTCCTCGCGCCAGATGGGCGAATAGACCAGCGGCACGCCGCCGCTGCACGCGAGCTGGGCGAACGGGTGCAGCGTGGCACGCGCCTCGGCGAGCGCACCCAGCCGCGCCAGGACCATCGCCACCGCGAGCGACCCTTCGACGAACCAGGTGTCGGGCGCCGCGCGGGCATAGGGTCGCAAGCCCCGCCAGCCCGCGACGGCAATCGCGTGCTCGGCGGCGACCCAATCCAGCACGCCTCGTGCGCGCAGCGGTTGCCCATGCGCCAGTGCGTACAAGGCAGCCCAGGTGCCAGCTGCGTCGAGCGCGCTGCGCGTGTCGGTGTGGGTGGCGCCGGCGCCTTGGGCATAGCGGCGCGTTGCCGGCAGCCACAGGCGGGCCTCGGCGGCCGCGGCGAGTCGGTCGGCGGCGCCGTCGAGCGCGTAACGCCGGTTGAGTTCGGGATCGGCCAAGGCTGCGGCGCGCAAGGCGAACCACGCATCGAGCACGTGCTCTGTTGCGGTGAAGTCGGCCACGGCGTCCGGATCGAACCGGTCGGGCCCCAACCAACGCCCCGAGCCGGCGCGCACCAGCCCCGTGCGCGGGTCGATCTGGCCCAACAGCCAACCGACGCCAGCCGCGAGCACCTCGGCAAAACGCCGGTCGCCGCTGTAGCGCTGGTACTTGGCGAAGGCGTAGACCACCCAGGCCACGGCACCGGTACGCACGTAGGCCGCGTTGTAGAAGCCGTCATTCTCGACGGCAAACGAAAACCCCCACGCCCCGTCTTCGCGCTGCAGTGCCGCAAGCGTGTCCAGCAGTCGCGCCGCCGCCGCTACATCACCTGTCCGGACGCGCCACAGCACGACGAGCGCTGCGTCGTAGACCCACGACCGCGTGACGAGGCGGGAGAACCCGTCGGGTGCCCCGGCAAACCGATCCGGATCTGGAAAACTGATCACCGCTTCGGCATCGGCGCCCCACGAGCGCCGCGCTGTCCACGAAACGTGGCTTGCGCCGTGCCCGGCATCGTAGAACGGTCCAGGGCGCCAGCGCTTGACGACCAGCGACGTGCGCGCCCGTGCCGCCTCGCGCACCAGGTCGGCCGCCACGCAGGGTCCGCTGGTCGGGCGCTCCAACTGGGCGCTGCCGCAGCCGGCCGCAGCCGCCGCCGCACAGGTCACGCCAACGGTCGCGCCAACGTTGCGTGCCCAGCGCGCCAAGCCCGGCACGGCAACCGCCCGCACCGAAACCCGCACTGCTACTTCTGGCCCGACAGGATGCGGTCGACGAGCGGTGCATACACGGTCCACATCAGCCGCACGTCTTCGGGCAACAGGTCTACCTTGGCCATCCACAACCGGATGCGCGGCACCAGTGCCAGCCAGGGCGGGCCAAGGGCACTCTCGCCATCGGCCATGTCGCCGCACATGTACACGCGCTGCAGCGCATCGTCGTGCACGATGGCGGGAAAGCGCGAGGGCACGCCGAACCGCTTCATCAGCCGGGCGCCCTGGACGGTCGCGCTCAGGCGAAACTCGGCCCGCACATGGCTCGGCACATCGGCAGTCACGATGTCGAACCAGTACGTGTAGGGGATGTGCTCTTCGCCCGCATGCAGCACGAGCGGGTTCTCGGTGATGTCGGTCTGCTCCACCAGACACAGCACGCGCCCGTCTTCGTGAATCAGCAGGATGCCGGGCCCGACGAGGTCGAACGGCTTGCCGGTCTCTTCGGCCCACCGCTTCTGCACCCACTGTGCGGTCTCGCGGTCGTCGCCGAACTCGTCCACGTGGCGGCCCGCCCAGCCCGACCAACGCACGCCGAGAATGTCTTCCATGCGGCGGCGCGGACTCGGCGCGGTCGGCGTCGCAAAAGTATTGAACTGCGCGACGATGCGCCCGCCGGCCTGGACGAACCGCTCGACTGCGTCCATTTCGATGTCGTCGGTGCCGCCAAAAATCTTGCGCGACGGTTCGAGGTGCGCGACGGGGCGCGGCATGGCATCGAAGTCGTCGCTGTAGACCCCGCAGGTGTCGACGAACCACACGAGGTTGCGGCCGACGAGGTCCTGGTCGGTCAGCGTGCGGCCCACCCGCGTGTCGGGGTCCCAGCCGACGTAGTCGAGCTTGAGATTCCACAGGAGCTTCGAGGTCGGCGGCTCGGCCTTGGCCTGGCTCAGCAGCCACATCGGTCGTTGGTGCTCGCGGCGGTTCTCAAACGGCACGGTCTTGTTGATCAACAACACCTTGGCGGGCGGAATCGGCTTGACGAGCCAGCCTACCGGCAGCACCAGCAAGGCCGCGAGCAGCAGCGTCGTGACGATGGGCCAGATGTTCGGCGCACCGTCGCGGCGGCGGTTGCTGAGCGCGCCAAAGCCGACGCGCTGCATGCGGCCCCACGTCTTGCGGCCGCGCATGTAGCCGTACAGGCCGCGCAGCCGAAACCACAGGATCAACTGGCGGTAGCCGATGTTCTCGAGCAGCGCGACGCTGATGAGGCGCCATATGTCGAAGCGCTGCCGAAAGAAGCCGAGCGTCAGTTCTTCGAGCAGGATCGAGCCGAGCGACAGCAAGAAGCCGATCAGGATCGCGAGCACGAAAAACGCCGCCGCGAACCACAGATCGATCACGCCGCCGATGAGCATGACGAAGAAGTAGTTGTAGCCGAAAAGCTCGACCACCGGGCCAAACAACTCGAACAAGATGAAGAACGGCATCACGACGAGGCCGATCGGCCCATAGCGACGGTTGAACGTCATCTTGCGGTGGCGCCACAGCGTGTCGGCCAGGCCGCGCTGCCAGCGGTCGCGCTGGTTGCCGAGGATGCGCAGGACCTCGGGCGCTTCGGTGAAGGCGACGGGATCGGGCAGGTGCACGATGGCGCGGCCCTGCAACCAGGACGGCACCTGGTGGCGCAGGCGCGTGACGAGTTCCATGTCCTCGCCCACGGAGTCGTGCGCGTAGCCGCCGGCCGCGATGACCGTCGAGCGCCGGAACAGCCCGAATGCGCCGGAGATGATGAGGTTGCCGCCCATCTTGTCCCAGCCCAGCCGGCCGACGAGGAAGGCGCGCAAGTATTCGACGACCTGGAAGCGCGCGATCCACGAATGCGGCAAGCCCATCTCGACGACCGCGCCGCGCTCGATCTTGCACCCGTTGGCCAGGCAGATCGTGCCGCCGACCGCGATCACGTCGACGTCGGTCAAGAACGGGCGGACGAGGCGGAGCAATGCGTCGGGCAGGATCAGCGTGTCGGCATCGATCGCGCACACGAGCGGAAAGCGACTGGCATTGATCGAACAGTTCAGGGCGTCGGACTTGCCGCCGTTCTCCTTGTCGATGACGATCAGGCGCTTGTAGATGGCCGAGCGGTACGTGGCGCGGATCGGCTTGCACGGCAGTTCGAGGCGGATGTCGATCGGCACGGCCTCCAGCGCAAAGGCCTGGCGCAACTTGGCGAGCGTCTTGTCGGACGAGCCGTCGTTGACGACCACCACTTCGTGCTCCGGGTAGCGCAGCTTGAGCAGCGCGCGCACCGACTCGACGACCGTCTTCTCCTCGTTGTGGGCCGGCACGAGGATCGAGATCGGCAGGGTCGCGCGGCCCCGCGTGCTGACGGATTCCGGGCTGGAGCCCTCGAGATCGCGCCGCACCTGGATCACGCCGACCGCGGCGGCGATGAAAAGCGCAATGTACCCCGCCGTCAGCAGCACGAAGTAGAGCAGCACCACGATGTTGAAGAACTCGATCAAGCGACGTCCTGCAGCGGCAGACGGGTGTCGGCGCAGTTCATGCGGGCTGGGCGTGGGCGGTGGCGCCGGCATCGGCGACGGTGAGGCGAGCTTCGGCCAGCGCGTTGCTGGCGGCGTGGTTGCCACGGGCGGCGGCGGCGCGTAACGCGGTGGAACCGGCCGGACCACATTTGCCCAAGGCTAGTGCGGCATTGTGACGCACCCACTCCTCATCGTCATCGAGCAGGCGCGCAATCGCATCGACCGAGCCCGCGGCGCCGAGCGCGCCTGCGGTGCGGGCGGCCTCGGAGCGGACTTGCCACCGTTCGTCCTCCAACGCCTTGAGTACGACAGACAGGCCGGACGCGTCGCCGAGTTCGCGCAGCCCCTTGAGCGCCTGGATGCGGACCTCGGCGTCGCTGTCGAGCACGGCTTGGATCAGCACGTCGAGGCCGTCGCGCACGTGGCCCATGCCCAGCGCGGCGACGGCAATCTGGCGCACTTCCGCCGACTCGGCCTGCGCGGCACCGACGAGCTCCGCTTCGGGCACGGGCCGAGCGCTGGCCAGCGCATCGGTGGCACGCATCCGGTTGAGGCGACCGTCGAGCGCGATCTCCGGCAGCGCCACCATCGCCTCGTCGGCGCGGCCGAGCATGCACAGGGCTTCGAATGCGCTCAGGCGCACGTCGGGGGCTTCGTCGTGGACGGCGCGCTCAAGAATGCGCGCCGGGTCGTTGAGCGCGCGGGCTTCGCGGATGGCCCGCAGGCGCTCCCACGGCCGGGCCACAATATGCGAACGGGCTTCGGCGGCGAGGTTGGTCGCAACGTAGAGCTCCTCGAACACCTGGGTCTGCCCCTGCCTGGCGAGTTCGGCCATCTCCGTCAGCAGGCGGCGTGCATGGTCCTTCGTCAGCGACGACAGCACGGAGACGGCCTGCTGTTTGACCTGGGCCGGCGCGCCGGGGCCCATCTGGCTGACCAGCGCGGCGAGGTCGCGTTTGACCGTGCTGAACATCTGTTCGCGGCGGATGGCCCGATCGCGCACGATGATCATGGCGACGATGGCGATGACGACGACCACCAGTTCGATCACGACGAACACGAGGATCATCAGTTCAGAAAACGTGAGTTGGTCGACGCGGATCACAGTTTGCCTCGCAGCAGCACGGCGATCTCGTTCCAAGCGGCGGCGCTGCCCTGCAGCGGCTGCACGCGCGACACCGAGGCGCGCATGCCAAGGCGGCCGGTGAACCAATGGTCGATGCCGAGCAGTACCGTCACGCCACCACCGGGCACACTGCCGAAGCGCTCGACGAACGCCGAATCCTGACCGTAGTACAGCCACGCGAACCATGCCGTGTGTGCCGTGCGGTCCCAGCGCACCTTGAGGGAGCCCGTGTGGGTCGCGGCGCCCGGCAGTTGCTGCACGAACATGTAGCCCGGCGACAGGGTCCAGTCGCGCACGGTGAAGAACAACGTCGGCGAAAACCCCGCCACGTCGAGGTTGTCGTAGCGTGCGAACCGCAGGTAGGCACCGGCCGCGAAAGCCCGCGCGATCCGGACGGAGCCGTCGAGGCGCGCATCGAACGATGGCAGGAACGTGGGGTTCGGCGAGCCGCTCACATGGCCCATAATCGCCAGCCGACCGAGGCCCGCATACAGTTCGGCGCGCCAGCCGGAGTCAGTGGCCTCGGGCCGCGCTTCGACGACGCCGCCCCCGAGCAAGACCAGGGTGCCGTCGAACAGCCGCCGCGACACCGCGAGGTCGAAACGCGGCCAGGTGCGCAGACCGGCATTGACGACCGTGCCGCCGAGGTCGAACTGCCACGGATGCAGCGCGCGGTCCGTGGCAAGCGATTGCTCGTCGTTCAGTTGCCCGCCTAGCCTCAGCGCGGCGCGGGCATCGGCCAGGCGGCCCACCTCGACGTACAGGTCGATGAGTCGCTGGTGCAGGTCGGAGCGGACGGCACCCAACGCCTCCATGCGCTCGTAGCCCTGAATGGCGCCGGCGCGGTCGCCGGCCACCAGGCGCAACTGTGCAATGAACTCCAGCACGTCGGTGTCGTCGGGGTGCTCGCGCAGCAGCGCCTCCGCTTCGGTGCGGGCAGCGGTGCCGTGCCCGAGCCAGAACAGCAGCCGGGAGTGCAGCAGGCGCGCCTCGTCGTCACCGGGCTGCACGCGCAACAGTTGTTCGACCGCAACCAACGCCTCGGGCAGCTTGCCAGCGCGCACGAGTGACTGGGGGGTCTCTGCCGGCAGTTCCGGGCCACGCGCTGCGGGGTCGAACCCGGGCGCGCGCGCCGGCTGGGCAGGCGTGCCGGGCCCGGGCTGGGCGAAAACGGGCCCGGCGGCCGCAAAAACCGCGCCGACCAGCACGGACACAACGCCCTGTTGGCGCATGGAGTCTACCCCGCAATCCAGAGAACCCCTCGCCGGGGGCCCCATCGGGTCGGGGTGCATCCACAGTCGCGTCATCGCGCCAACGGGCACCGTCGTCGCCCCGCGAAGTCTCGCATCCCGGCTTCGGGCAAGCGTGCCCGACTTCTGTCACGGCTGCAAAAAACCAGACCGGTCCAGCAACTCCCACGACACGCCGCCCGCCGCCCCGTGGCGCAGGTGCACCTCGGCGAGACGGCGCACGTGCTTGCCGACGAGGTCCGTCTCGACGTGCACGGCGCGGCCCGGACCACGGCCCAGGATCTGCGTGTGGGCCGCCGTGTGGGGGATGATGGTGACGAGCACGCCCGTCAGCGTCACGTCGTTGACCGTCAACGAGATGCCGTCGATCGCGATGCTGCCCTTGCGCACGACCTCGGCCAGCAGGTGTGCGGGTACGTCGTACGCAAGGTCCCAGCAGCCGGCGCGCTCGGTCACGGCGCACAGGCGGCCGACGCCGTCGATGTGCCCGGTGACGAGGTGACCGCCGAGCCGATCGCCCCAGCGCAGGGCGCGTTCGAGGTTGACGGCTTCGTCGGCGCACAGGCCCGCCAGCGCGGTCCTGGCCAGCGTTTCGTGCGAGAGCTCGAATGCGAGGACTTCCGAAGCCGCTCCAGAATGTTCCACAGCAACGACCGTGAGGCATGCCCCGTTCACGGCCACGCTGTCGCCCACCCGCGTCGTCTGCAGCAGCCCAGGGTGCACGATGGCGGTCGATGACGGTGGCTCCGCGGCGGGCCAGGCGACTTCGACCGCAAGACGCAAGCCGAAGGGGCGCGCCTCGGCGGCAGTCACGCGTCCCAGCGTTTCGACGAGTCCCGTGAACATGTCAGCTCCTCTGCGGCGGCGCGGTGCGGTCGAGGTGGCGACGGTATACGAGCTGCACGTCGCCACCCTTGCGTGCGACCGACCGCAATCGCAGCGGCAGGGCGTCTGCCAGCGTGCCGATGCCGAGGTCGCCGAGCGCCGGCGTGCCGGAACCCAGCAGTTTCGGCGCGACGAACCAGTCGAGCCGGTCGACAAGATCCGCGCGCAGCAGGCTGGCGGCCAGCGTGGGGCCCCCTTCGCACAGAACGTGGCAGATGCCGCGGGCGTACAAGGCCGCCAGCACCGCGGCGAGCCACGACGACACGGCGGCGGCCGGCAACGCGACGGCAATGACCTCGACCCCGGCGCGAGACCCGATCGGCGCGCCGCCCCCGGCAGGGCTGCGGTCATCCTGCACGACCCACGTCGCCTGGCGCGCGGTGTCGCCCAATTGCAGACCAGCGTGCAAGCGGCCGCGGCGATCGAGGACCACGCGCACCGGTGGCGGGCCAGCGGGGCGCACATTGCGCACGTCAAGCACCGGATCGTCGGCCAACGCCGTCCCGGAGCCGATCAACACAGCGTCGGCCGCATTGCGCATCTTGTGGACGGCACGGCGGGCGGCGTCGCCGGTGATCCAGCGTGTACTGCCGTCGAGGGCCGCGGCGCGCCCATCGAGTGTCGCGGCGAGCTTGAGTTGGAGCCACGGCCGCCGGTCGCGCACGTTGGTCAGGAAGACGGCGCACGCATCGGCTGCCGCGGTCGCGCAGACGTCCAGGCGCACCTCGATGCCGGCCTCGCGCAGCGCATCGGCTCCGCCTGCCGCGATCGGATGGGGATCCCGCTGGCCGATCACCACCCGGCGCACGCCGGCCTCGATGAGGGCGCGGCTGCACGGTGGCGTCCGACCCTGGTGGGCACATGGCTCCAAGGTTACGTAGGCCGTCGCGCCGCGGGCCGCGCCACCGGCCTGCGCGAGCGCGACGACCTCAGCGTGAGGGCCCCCGACACGCGCGTGAAATCCCTCTCCCACCACCGCACCGTCGCGCACCAGCACGCAGCCGACGGGCGGATTCGGGCGCACCGCTTTCGTCCCGCGCGCCGCCAGCCGCAGGGCACGCCGCATCCACGCCTCGTCGGCAGCGCTGTCGGCGCCGCGCATCATGGCGGCGCCCCGCGTCACGGTGGGTCCTTGGCAACGACGGGGGGCGCCGTCGCGAGCCCGCGCACCTCGGCCAGCAATTCGTCGATGTCGCGAAATTCCCGGTACACACTGGCAAATCGCACGTACGCGACCGCATCGCTGGAGCGCAGGAACTCCATCACGCGGTCGCCCAGCGTACTCGACGGCACTTCGCGCTCGCCGCCCTCGCCGAGCCGCACCTCGAGCTGGCGCGCAAACTCATGGACGGTGCCCGCCGGCACCGGGCGCCGGTGCAGCGCCTTGAACACGCCTTCGAGCAGCTTCTCCCGGCGAAAAGTCTCGCGGCGGCCATCCTTCTTGACGACGATGAGCGGCGTCGTCTCGATGCGCTCATACGTCGTGAAGCGGTGCCCGCACGGCTCGCAGACCCGACGCCGCCGCACGACGTCGCCGTCGGGCGCCTCGCGCGAATCGATGACGCGGTCGGAGCCCTCCCCGCACATCGGACACCGCATGCGTCAGTCTCCCGCGGCGGCCGCGCGCTTGCGGTCGAGGTTTGCGAGCAGATCGACTCGACGCTGGTGACGCTGATCGAACGTCGCACCGAGCCAGACTTCGACACACTGCAAAGCGACCAGGGGACCCGTCGTGCGCGCGCCAAGGCACAACACATTGGCGTCGTTGTGCTCGCGCGACAGGCGCGCCGTGGTCTCGTCGTGAACCAGCGCCGCGCGAATCCCGGCAATCTTGTTGGCGGCCATGCTCACGCCGATGCCTGAGCCGCACAGCAGCACGCCACGCTCAGCCTCGCCGCGCACGACGGCGCAACCGACCGCAGCGGCCTGATCGGGGTAGTCGGCCTTCTGGCCGAGCGGTACGCCGAGATCAATGACCTGATGGCCGAGGTGGCGCAGGTTGGCGGCGACGGTTTCGCGCAGTTCGACGGCCGCGTGATCCGAGGCGATGGCGATGCGCATGGAGTCGAGTCCTACGGGGCGGCCAAGTCGCGCGGCCGCGGCGCGATCATAGCGGGGCGGGCTGCGCGTGGGTAGCGCTTGCCAGTCTTGGAGGCAGGTCGGTGCGGCAGCCGGCGCAGCGCACGGCCTCGGGCCGCATCGCAAAGCCGCAGACGGGGCACGCCACGCGGCCGCGCGCGTCGAGTGCCTGCTGTACGATGCGGCCGCCGAGCCACACGCCGAGCGTGACCGCGGACAGGACCACGGCCAGCCCGACCGCGAGCACCGGCAGCAGCAGGACGGCGGCCAGGGTGCCGACGACACCGCCCGCCTCCAGCCAGCGCAGCCAGCGCGCCGGCAGGAGCAGGCCTTCGAGCCAGCCGAGCACGCGTGCCTTGAGCGCGCTCACCGCCGCCGCCGCGCCCGCGCCGACGGCCAGGGCAACGGCGTCCTCGGGCCGTTGCAGCGCGAAGACGCCCGCCGCAAAACCCGCGGGGAGCCCCGGGGCCGCGACTGTGGCGGCGTCGAGGCCGAGCAGCAGCACGATTCGCGCCGTCCACAGCCCACACACCACCGCGACCACCGCGAGTGGCCCGCGCACCATCGCGCGCACGTCGGCATCGACCGCGGCCGCGTGCTCGACCAGCGCAAGGCTGCCCAACACGGCGAGGGCAACCGGGTGGACCATCCAGGCCGCGTCGGCCGGCAGCGCGGCGGCAACACCGAACCGCGCCCACGCCGACAGCAGGAACAGAACGAGCAGCGGCCGCGCGCCAGACAGGCCACCGGCGACGAGGGACTGGCTCAGGGCTGTGATCATCCGGTCGCCTCCTGCGCCTCGCGCAGAATCACCCCCAGGGGAGGCAGGGCCATCATCAGCAACGCCAGCCAGCGCGAGGTCATTCCCGCTGGCTGCACATCAGTTCTCCAGCCAGCCCCGCACGAGTCCGGCGACCCACCCGCCGGCCGCATCCAACTGGTCCCACGCCCACAGCGTCGCCAGCACGCCAAATCCACCCGCGGCGACGAACGTGCCGAGCAACCCGACCGGTACGAGCCACTCCCACGCGTCGAGGTCGGTCGATCGGCCATCCTTGCGCAACCGGCCCGCCACGAAACCGAGGGCGCCTTCGATGTACAGCGCGGTCGTGCCGAGTGCGACGCCGACCTTGAGAAAGGGGCCCACAACGGGAACCAGCGTCAGCACCTCGTGGGCAACCAAGGCGACGAGCGCGGCGACCATCAGCCACAGCCGCAACGTGAAGCGCGTGCACACGCGGCGGCGCGGGCTCAGCCACGGCAAGGCAGCGCGCACCAGCGTATGGCGCCCGACGAGCAGGCCGACGAGCGTGACGAGGCTCGCCAGCAATGGCAGTGGGCCGGTGAGCAGCGCGCCGACGCAGACTGGCCCGTAGATCCACGGCCGCCGGCGGGCCAAGCGCTCGCCGATCGCGCGGTGCAGCGTGTCGAGGGCGGCGGGGTCGTCGGAGCCCGCAACACCGCAGCGCGGGCAGGGGTGACCGCGCAGCAGCGTCCACGTGGGGCGCAATTCGGCGCATGCGGGGCAGCGACCCGAAGCGATCAGGTCGATTTGCGCGGGTGTGCCTGCGGTCGCCATGCCATTCACCCGCACCCCTCGATGGCCCAGCCGATGCGGTGCGTAGCCGCGACGAGTTCCGCCTGGGCGAGCGCTTCGACCAGACGGTCCGGCACCCGCAGGTCCAGTTCTCCGGCGAGCACTTTGACGTGGACCGCCCGCGCCCCGCGCTCGGCCGCCCACGCGACCAGGGCAGGCAGTTCGCCTTCAGCGCCTCTCGCCACAACGGCGAGCAAGGTCCACGGCAGCCCAGCTGCGCGGGCACGTGCGACGCCCGCCGCCATCTCGGCCCCGGCGCCGGGCGCGGCGGCAAAGGCATCCTCGTCGGCATCGGCCAGCCGGTGGCGCTTGATGAGCAGGGCCGAGACCCCCGCAGCCTTCAAGGTCGGGACGACGCGCGGGCTGGCAAGCGCACGTCCGTTCGTGACGACTTCGGCCGCGCCCGCCCCGGCAGCGTGCGCGGCCCGCACGAGGCCCGGCAGGAAACGCAGCAGGGTCGGTTCGCGGCCCGCGAGCGTCACCCGTCCGGTTGCGGCGGCGGCCGCCTGGACCTCGCGCGTGATGCGGGCCGGGTCGGCGTCGAACGAGGCGTGGTCGGCAACGCACGTGCGGCAGTGATTGTTGCAGGCGCTCCCGACACGCACCGTGCGCGCGCGGGCCCCGCTGCCGACGTCGCCGGATCGACGGATTCCGGCGGGCCCGACGTTGGCCACATGTGCGCCGGCGGGGCTGGCTGCGGGCGCGGGTTTGCGCCAGGCGGCCCGCACCCGCTCGAACCCGGCGACCGCTGCCGCAACGTCTGCATCCAGGGACGCTCCTGCCGTCGGTGCCAACGTCCGTGCCCACGCCAGGACCGCCGCCAACAGGCCGACCCCGGCGCCAGGCGCGACATGGGCGTGCAACCGGCGGTGCAGGTCCTCGACCGCTGCGATGCGAGGGTCGGCATAGCGCCACGAGGCCTCTGCCGCGTAGCCGGTCCAGGCGGCCCCGCGATCCGTGGGCGCGGGGCCGTCAGCGAGCAGGCCGTCGTGGCGCGCCTTCCAATACAAGGGCAGGTTTGGATACAGGCGCAGCCGACTGAGTGTGAGGCCGTGGGCCAGGTCGCCAACGGCATGGTCCCGGCAGAAATCGACCGTTTCCTGGAGGTCGTCGAGCGTGGTCCACGGATTGAACAGGATAAACGAGGCCGCGCCCGCGTGCTGGAGCCGGAACCCGGCGGGGAAGCGCGCGTGCAGCGCCCGCAACTGCGCCAGGGCGTCCGCGTATTCCGCAACGGTGACGCCCTTGTTGTAGAGCTCCAGTTGGCGCGGGCTGAAGGTCTCGAATCCGATCAGGTGCAGCGTCCACCAGAAGCCGCTGCGCTGGGCGATGGCCGCCGCGCGCTCCAATTCGCGACCGAAGCGCAGGATCGAATCCCCTCGCCCGGGCACGAGAAAGCCGACGGGTTGCAGGCCACGCGCCACGGCGCCTTCGATCAGTTCGGGCAGGTAGCGCAGGGCGGCCTGATCCCGCAAGACGACTTCGTCGAGTCCGGTGCTGCCATCAGGACGCCGCGGCAGGTTCATCTGCCAGAACGCTACCTGATCAAGTTGCACGCGCACGCTGTCGCCCTTGCCGAGCGCGCGGTAGTCGCCGCCCATGAAGCAGAAGGCGCAGCCGGCCAGGGTGACGTCGGCCGCGTCGAGCGGGACGCCAGCATACGCGGGGTTCGCCGCCACGGGCGCGTTGAAGGGACAGCCGGTCGCGGCCTCGAGCGACTTGCGCACCCGCGGCAGCGTGCCGTCGGCGTTGCGAGGCTGCCCGATCACGACGGCGTCGGTCGCAGGAGCAAAGGGCTGCAACGCTTCCGGTATCGCAGCGAAGCGTTCGTCGGGCCGTACAGGCGGCAGGGGCGGCGTGGCCGTGTCGAGGTGCAGCGTCAGGTTGGGCACGGCGCGCAGGTCGGTGCCCGCCCGCAGCGCCCCGACGAGTTGGCGCAGCGGCGCCCGGTGACTCGCGAAGTGGCGCAGGGTGAAGTCGATGAGTACGCCGCCTGCATCCAGGTCCGGGTCGGTCGCGCACAGCCGCGCGCCGGTCGCGTCCCGGATGCGGGCCAGCAGGCGCGCGTCCCACACCTGATCGAGGACGACCAATCCGTAGAGTCCGGCGCGCAGGCGTTCGAGGAGTTCTTGCGTGCGCGGTTCCGGGTCGGCGCCGCGGTCGTACAGCACGTGGAATACGTCGGCCCCTGCGCCGTCCTCGCGCAACTGGCCGCAAAGCCACAAGAACGGCACGTCGCTGAAGTAGTCGTCGCCGGCCTGGGCGTGCAGGAGCACGAACGCCACGCGCAGTTCAGGGCACGCAGGCAACGCGACTGCGGCGTCGTTCGATTCGGGCAGGGCGGTGTCGCGGCGAGCGGCCATGGCTGCATTGTTGGAGGGCGGCGACCCGGGCGCAACCGCGACTGACGCTGCGTGCTGTGGCGCCACGTGCAGCTTGCCCCGGGCGCCGGCGTGCGGGCACACTGTCGACAGTGCCGCGGCCGCACCGCCGCCCGGAGAGAGTCTTGCGATGAAGGCACCAGTTGGGTGTAGTTGGTTTTGCTGGCGAACCGGCTGCGCGTGGGTCGCGCTGCTCGCGGTCGCCGTCGCGTGCGGTTCCGAGACTCCGACGGGCGGTGGCTACGCGAGCACGGGCACGGACGCCAGTGCCGCCGACGGCAACGTGGCACCCTTGGATGGGGCACGCACAGCCGATGGGGCACGCACAGCCGATGGGGCACGCACAGCCGATGGGGCCGTCAACGCCGATGGGGCACGCACAGCCGATGGGGCCGTCAACGCCGATGGGGCCGTCAGCGCCGATGGCGGCGGCCGCGCCGACGCCAGCAAAGTCGATGTGCTGGTGTCTGGGTCCAAGCTCCTGATCAACGAACTCGCGGCGATGGGCACGACGGTCGGAACCTTCAACCCCGGCGGCGGCGACTGGGTTGAACTCTGGAACGGCACGGATCAGGCCGTCGACCTCACCGGCTACCGTACCGGAGGGCTGGGGCCGGGCTTCGCGGGCGCCACGGCGTTGCCTAAGATGGTGATCGCGCCGAAGGGCTACCAACTGATTTACTTCAATCACGAGGCAAAGGGCTTCCCCGTCGTCGACAAGAAGCTCAAGTCCGATGGCGCGGTAGGCCTGTGGGAGCCCAACGGCAAGCCGGTGGACCTGCTCGACTGGTTCGAAGGCGACTGCCCCGAGACGAAGTCGTGGGGCCGCAGTCCCGACGGCTCGTTGACGTTCAAGACCTTCGACAAGCCGACGCCGGGCGCAGCCAACCCGTGAGTGCGTTGCGGCCGGCCTTGTGCATTGCGCCCTCGATCCTGAGCGCCGACTTTGCGCGTTTGGCCGAGGAGGTGGGCACGGTCGAGGCGGGCGGCGCCGAGATGCTGCACGTCGACGTGATGGATGGCCGTTTCGTGCCCAACCTCACGCTCGGCCCGCCGGTCGTCGCGTGCCTGCGGCGGGCGACCGCGCTCCCGCTCGACTGTCACCTCATGGTCGACGACCCCGACGCCCTGCTCGAAGACTTTGCGCGCGCGGGCGCCACCTGGCTTTCGGTGCACATCGAAGCGTGTCGGCACCTGCACCGCACCGTGCAGCGCATCCGGGCGTTGGGGATGCGGCCGGGCGTGGCGCTGAATCCGCACACGCCGGTGCAGTCGCTGGAGCCGATCCTCGCCGACCTCGACTTCGTGCTGGTGATGAGCGTGAACCCGGGCTTCGGCGGGCAGTCGTTCCTGCCGGGCGTCCTCGCCAAGGTGCGCTGGCTCGACCTGTGGCGCCGCGAGCATCGGGCCGCATTGGCCTTGGAAATCGACGGCGGCATCGGCCCGGCGACCATCGGCGCGGCGCGTGCGGCAGGGGTCGACTGGTTCGTCGCAGGGTCAGCGGTATTCGGCGCGCCGGATCGGGCGGCGGCGATCGCGGCGCTGCGAACCGCGGCAAGCACAGGCGACGTCGCCACCTGACGGCTCGCAACGCGAGGCACGCCCGCAGGAATGGGGCCCCTGATTAATCGCCAAAGAAACTGAAATTACCCCGTTGCCATTGAACTTAAATGGTTTTGTGATGGCGTCGTCGAAACGATCCGTCACCAACGGGCGCAGCCCTGGTGCAGCAAGTACGCTTGGCCTTCAACTACGAAGCATCGACGACGTCCGGCGCGCCAACTCGAGGTAGAGCGGAAGCCCGGCAAGTGCGGTCGCGGGTTGTGGGCTTGCGCGCGCGGCGTTGAGATGGGGTGGTGGATTTGGGAAAGGCGATCGACTTGTTTTTGCACGCGCCCCTACCACAAATCAAGTTGCGCGCGCGCGTTGAGGACCGTGACGCGGGGCGCGAGCCCTGCCCACGGCATGGGCGCCGCGCCGACGGGGGTGTCGTCTCGATGGGCGCTCGCGACCACGATCAGGTGTGCGACTTCGAGTAGACGGATCCAGTCTTGGAGTGCGCTGCCGCCGCCGGTGACGTGGAACGGCGCGCTGCAGGCCGCGGTCGGCGCCGGTGCGTCCCCATGCAGAAAAAACGCCAGAGCGCCGGGCGTGCGCGCCAGCTGGGCGGTCGCCCGCGTCCGCTCGCGCACGGTACAATTAGGCAGCGCAGTCTGAACCGCCGGCTGCGGCACCGGCACGGGCCATCCGGCCAGCCTGGCGCGGGCACAAAGTGCGCGCAGGGCCGCAGTCGCGCGCAGCCGGGCGGGGTCTGAGCGCCAACGCGCAACGGCTTGCAGGGCGACCGCGGCGTCGTCGACAAAGAAGTCGACCGACTGGCCATGCGCGACGTGGTCGGCGGCGGCGTCGATCAACCGGTCGAGGTTGGCGAGCGGCGTGTGCACCCGCTGCAAGGCGGCGGCGTCGACGACGAGGGCGTCGGCCTCGCGCGGCTCGATGGAGGGGCCGAGCGGCAGCGCGTCGGGGCGGGCTGCGGTCGCCACGAGCAAGGTTTTGCCGCCGAGGTGCAGCCGCAACAGCGACGACCCGGGACCGGCGCCCGCGGGCAACACGGCGAGCGTCAGCCGCCCGAGTTGGAACGGCTTGCCCCACGGCACCGCAAACGGCCGGTGGCGCAGCGGGGGCAGCAGGGCAGCAAGGTCGGCGGCACACAGCCCGCGCGCGAGACCGGTGGGCAGCGGGCCGAGCGCGGCCATCCATGCCACGCCGCTGCGCGCGCCCGGGTGCAGGCGCAAGCGCGTGCCTACGGCGTGCAGGCCACCGCGTGCAGACAGGCCGTGGGTGACGGACGCGTTCTCGGCCATGACGTCCTGTGCCGCAAACGGGCGGCGGCAGATGGTGGCGGGCATGGGCGTGACCGGCAAGGGGCACGCGGACTTGCTATGCAGCCAGTCGACCCTGTGCGAAACTCTGGCGCCCTTTTTCGCGGGTGCCCCGCGGCGCTACCGCCCACCAAACGACGCGGCGCTGTGCCGTCGTACGCACAAATCCGGAGGTCTCCCATGCAACTGCGCCCGATCGCCCTCGCCGCGCTCGCCCTGTTCGCCGCGGCTCCCGCAGTGGCGGCCCCGAAGGCGAAGGCCCCGAAGCCCGCCGACAAGCCCTACGTGGCACCGACCCAGCCGCCCGAGGCCCCGGCCGCCAACGCCGACGACACGGCCAGCGACACCTGCCCCGCCGGTACGACGCTGCACAAGACGAAGACCGAGCGCTACTGCTTTCGACCCAACTACGCCAAGGAAGGCAGGTGGACCCACTGGTACGACAGTGGCCAGAAGAAGGCGGAGACCGAGTACGTCAACGGCAAGCGCCATGGGGTGCGCGTGCAGTGGTACGAGAACGGCAACAAGAAGGAGGAGAGCCGCTGGAAGGACGACAAGGAAGACGGCCTCGCGTCATTCTGGGACAAGGAGGGCCGCGCCACGGAGTCGATCGAATACCGCGACGGCAAGAAGCACGGCCAGTACGGCTCGTGGGAGAAGGGCCTGCGGCGCGAGGAGTCGATGTGGGACAACGGCCAGCGTTCCGGCAAGACGGCCTACTACTTCGACGACGGCAAGACGCGGTCCGAAGAGGTCGACTACAAGGCTGGCAAGACCAATGGCAAGCACACGTGGAACCACCAGAATGGAAAGAATAAAGTGGAGATGACGTTTGCCATGGGCCGCAAGAACGGGCTGCAGGTGGAGTACACGCTGCAGGGCGCGTTCTTCCAGGCGGTGTGCTTTCGGGACACGGCGGAGATGTGGCGGACGCAGAACGAGGCGGACGCGCGGGCGAAGGCTTGCGACTGAGGGCACTTGTTTTTGCACGCTTCCTGACGGGCGGGCCGGCGCGCGGGGCCAGGTGGCAACTACCGCTCGCCCTGCCCGACAAACCAATCCTCCCGCTCCCGAAACAGATAGTTGAACGACGTCAGCGACCCGTAGCAGCCGGTAATGTAGACCTGCATCTGCGCCTTCTCGTCGCTCGTCAGCTTGTCGTGGGCGTTGAGCTTCTGTTCGAGCACGCGCAGCCGATCGCGCACCATCACGACCTTCTTGAACAGGACCTCGATTTCCAGTTCGTGCGGCTTGAGTTCCGGGTTGCCGGGCTGCACCAGCACCTTGCCGCCGCGAAACTTCGGGTGCATCCCGGCGTCTGACAGGCCGAGCGCTTCGTCGAGCACGTCGGCGAGGATGTCTTTGAGCGTCGCGCGGTCCATGGGGTCTCCTTCGCCATCTTCCAAGGGGATGCGCTGCACGCGCACGCGAACAGGTTCAGGGGCGGCGCTCGGGCCCGGCGTCTTGCGGCCAGGTGGCGACGGCTCGGGGGTGCGGACGACCGCGCGGCCCGGCTCCTGGATCGCCGGGCGCCGGTGAGCGGGCGGCGCGTTCTTCGCTTCGAGGGCGCCAGCGGGCACGAACGCGCCTTCGCGCAGGCGCTCAGGATCGACGGAGTACTCCTGACAGCCAAAGTCCGCCGCCGCCACCTCGGGCCGCGTCGGGCGACCGAAGCAGGTGCCCAGCACGCGGCGCAGGCGATCCTCGCGGTCCGGCCGAAAGTGCCGGCAGGAGCCGCAGCGGTTGTAGGCTTCGCGCACATCTTGCATCGGGCCAGCGGTATCGCAAACGCGCACGTTGCGCGTCAAGTTGGCAAGGCGCACGGCCCAGCGCCGACTACGAGAACTGCGTCGGGTCGATGTCCAGGCTGACGTCCACACCGCCACCGATGCCGGCCAGCACCTCGCGCTGCACCCGGCGCAGAGCCTCGTGCAGCAGCGCGCGGTCATCGCCGCGGGCCAACGCGTGGACGCGGAACTGGCCGCGCAATCGCGCAATGCCCGCCATCACCGGGCCGCGCACCTCGACCCCGCCGCGGCGCAGGTGGTCGACCGCAAGCGTCACAGCCGCGCGCGCCCGCAGCACGTCGGCGTGGCGCGCCTCGATGAGCGCGACGTGGGTGTGCGGCGGCCAGCGATGGGCGTGCCGGTAGGCCAGTTCGGATTGCAGGAAGCCGGGGTGGTCGTGGCGCAGCGCGGCGGCAATCGCCGGGTGGTCGGGCATCCACGTCTGCACGAGCACCCGGCCGGGCCGCTCCCCGCGACCCGCACGGCCCGCAACCTGGGTCAGCAGTTGAAACGTCCGCTCGGCGGCGCGGAAGTCCGGAATGCGCAGCCCCTGCTCCGCTAGCAGCACGCCGACGAGCGTGACGGCCGGAAAGTCGTGACCCTTTGCCAGCATCTGTGTACCCACCAGCACATCGAGTTCGCGCCGCGCGAAGCGGTCGAGCGTGTCGTGCAGGCGCTGGCCGGTCGCCGTGTCGCGGTCGAAGCGTGCAATGCGGAGGCCCGGCGCAAAATGGGCCAGCGTCGTCTCGATGCGCTCCGTGCCGGCACCGATGCCAACGAGGTGGCGGCCCCGGCAGCGCGGGCAACTGACGTCGGCTGCCATCGAGAAGTCGCACAGGTGGCAGCGCAGCCGTTGCTGGGCGCGATGCAGCGTGAGCGAGACCGCGCAGTCGACACACTCGACGGCGCCGCCGCACCCCATGCAGATCATCGACGGCGCAAAGCCCCGCCGGTTGTGCAGCAGCATCGCCTGCTCGCCGCGCCGCACCACCTCGACGACGGCATCGAGCAGCGGCCGCGACAGCAGCGAGGGCCGGTCGCCACCCGGGTCGGGCACGCGCTCGACCGTGCGCAGATCGAGCGTAGCCGCCAGCGGCAGGGCACCACCGAGCGGCCGGTGCGACAGTTCGGTCAGGTGCAGGCGGCCGTCGTGGACGAGAGCCATCTCTTCGCAGCCCGGCGTCGCCGACCCCAGCACGGCTACGGCGTGGGCGGCGCGGGCGCGCACGAGCGCGAGGTCGCGGGCGTGGTAGCGCAGGCCCGTCTGTTGCTTGAAGCTGGCGTCGTGGCACTCATCGACGACGATGACGCCCAGGTCGCGCACCGGAGCGAACAGCGCCGAGCGCGGGCCCACCACGATGCGGCGCTCCCCGCGTTCGAGTCGGGTCCATTGGTCGAGCCGCTCGCCGTCGCCCAGGCCCGAATGCAACGCCGCGACCTGATCGCCGAAGCGCGCCCGAAAGCGCCGCACGAGTTGCGGCGTCAACGCGATCTCGGGCACGAGCACGATGGCGCCGCGGCCCTGGTCCAACGCGGTCGCGATCAGGCGCAGGTAGACCTCGGTCTTGCCGGAGCCCGTGATGCCGCGCAGCAAGTGCCCGCCCCAGCGGCGCGCTTCGAGGTCGGCGCGCATGCGTTGGAGTGCGAGATTCTGCTCGGGCGTCAGCACCGGCGGCACGTCGGGTGGTGTCGGCGCGCGGGCGGCAAACGGGTCGCGCAGCACGCGCTCTTGCCAGAGCCGGCACAGCCCGCGCGCAGCGAGGCCTTCGACGAGCCGCAGGGGCGCAGGCACGGCGCGCGGGGGGTGCACTTCCGGGAGGCCTGCCGCATCGGCCTCAGGCGCCGGGTCGCGCAGGGCCAGTCGCCGTAGCGCGGGCAGCGTCGTGGTGCCAGCCGCTTCGATGCGCGCGAGCAGGCGCAGTTCCGGGCGCGACAGCCCATCGGGCCAGGGGCGGACGTTCGTCGGTTCCACGAGCCATTGGCGGCGCTCCGGCGCGAGGTCGCCATCGACGCCCGTACGGCGCAGCGGCGCCGGCAGCGCCAGGCGGACCGCCGAACCGAGGGGGGCAAGCCAATAGCGTGCGGCGAACTCGATCGCGTGCAGCAGGTCCGGGGGCAGCGGCGGCGCGTCCGGGCAAGCCACGATCGGGCGCAATCGCCCCGTCACGGGACCGTCGGCCCCCGCCGCACGCACGGCCCACACCACGCCGGTCACGAGGCGGCCTTGCAAGGGCACCGTCACGCGCATGCCGGGCACCACCTGCTGCGTCAGCGCGGGCGGCACGCCCCAGGTCAACAGAGCGGCGTGGGATGCGACCGCCACATCGGCGACTGCGGCAAAACGCGCTCCTGCGGTGGTCTCCGCTCCTGCCCGCGGTGCCTTGCGCGGGGCCGGGCGGCGGCGGGCCTGGCTGTCCGCGGGAGCCGGGGTGTTCGGAGTAACCGGGGTGTTCGGAGCGGCCAGGGTGTTCGGAGCGGCCAGGGTGTTCGGAGCGGCCAGAGTGTTCGGAGCGGCCAGGGCGTCGATCGCGGCACCGGCGGCGGCGGGCCTTGGCTCGTCCGCCGCAGCAGGCACGAGCGGCGGTGGCGTGCCGAACAGGTCGCCTTGGCGGGGGGCCGACATCGACGTCAGCCGACCGGCCGCGCCTCGATCGCGCGGATCAGTTTGGCGTGCAGTCCCTGGAAATCGCGGCCACTCATCGCGAGCACGACGTCGCCGGGCACGACCGCGTCTGCCACGAATGTGACGATGTCGTCGACCGCCGGGATGAACCACGCCGGCGTGCCGCGCTCCGTGACGGCGGCACAGACTCGCGCGGCGTCCATGGTGTCGGCGGCGGCGAGCTTGTCGCCTTCCTTCCACAGCGGCTGGCACAACACGACCCGATCGGCGACGGCAAAGGCGGCGGGGTACACGTCTTCGAAGACGCGGCGCCGGCTCGTATTCGACTCGGCCTCGAACAGGGCCCACAGCCGGCGGCCGGGGTAGAAGGCACGGATCGCGGCCACAGTCTCCTTCACGGCCGTCGGATGGTGCGCGTAGTCGTCGATGACCGTGACGCCGCGGGGCTCGCCGCGCACTTCCTGGCGCTTCTTCACGCCGCGAAACTGCGCCATGCCCTCGCGCACGACGTCTGCCGCTGCGCCGAGGTCGCGCGCCACGACCAACGCCGCGGCCGCGTTCAGCACGTTGTGGCGGCCCGGCATCGGCGAAAGCAGCGGCCCCCACGTCGCGCCCGGCGGCAGCCATGGCAAGGGGTCGCGGCCGCCAAGGGGCCCGGCACTCCCGCGCCGCAGGGTGAACTCCGCGCCGCGCGGGCCGAGCCCGTGCAGGTCAACTTCGAGGTCGAGCGCAGCCGGCACACCATCGGCACCCATCATGCCGCCAGCGAACCCGTAGCGCGCGACGCGCCCCGGACAGGCGTCGAGCACGGCCGTGACCGACGGGTCCTCGCCCCACGCGACCAGCAGGCCGTCTGCTGGGAAAAGCGACGCGAACAGCCGGAACGCCCGCTGCACGGCGGCGAAGTCCGGGTAGATGTCGGCGTGATCGAACTCACACGACGTCAGCACGCCGTGATGCGGGCGGTAGTGTACGAACTTCGGGCGCTTGTCGTAGTACGCGGTGTCGTACTCGTCACCTTCGATCACGAACGACCTGCCGCCGCCGAGCCGAAAGCTCGCGCCAAGGTTCAACGGCACGCCACCGACCAGCACGCCCGGGTCGAGGCCGGCGTGCGTCAGCAACCAGGCGGTCAGGCTCGTGGTCGTGGTCTTGCCGTGCGTGCCCGCGATCACGACGGGGATACGTCCCGGCAGCAGCCACTCGCCCAGGCCTTCTGGAAACGAACAGTACGCCAACCGGCGCGCGCGCACCGCTGCGGCCTCGACGTTGTCGCGCCGGACAACGTTGCCGATGACGACGAGGTCCGGCCCCCAGTCGAGGTTCGCCGCCGCCCAGCCCTCGGCGAACGGGATGGCCGCGCGCGCCAGCACCGACCGCATCGGGTCGAATACGGTCGCGTCAGAACCGCGCACCTCGAGACCGCGCGCGGCCAGCATGCCGGCGAAGTTCCCCATCGCGGAGCCGCCGATGCCGATGAGGTGGACCCGGCGCACGGCCGCCCAGTCGACGGCAGGGCGCGGCTCAGGCACGCGTTCGGCGGGACCGGGGACAAACGACATGGGCGGCCTCGCGGCGCAGGATCGACGGGAGGTTAGCGGAAAATCGCGCGAACTTCGCCATCGCCCCCCGCCGTGGCGCGGTGGCGGAACAGGTACAGCACGCGGCCGTCGGCAAACGCGATCACGGTCGGCATGTCCTGCTCACCGGTTGGCGCGGCGCTCGTCACCACGGTCTCGGCCCCGCCGAACCCGCCACCGGGCAGCACGTCGCGCGCGGCGATGTCGAGGCCACTGCCCGCTGCGGCAGCGTCGGGGGACTGCCACGCCACCAGAGCGGTTCCGTCGGCGAGCAGGGTCAGGCCCGGCCAATCCTGGTCGCCGGTCGTGAACGTGTTGGCCGTGGCCGATGCCGCCTGCGCCTTCAAGTTGACGTCGAAGCGCCGCAGCGCCAGCCCCGCGCCCGCACCATCGGCGCCGCTCGCCGCCCACGCCAGCAGGAGTTCGCCCTTCTGCAGCACGAGGCCCGCAGCGGCCGTCGCCAGCGCACCTTCGGCCGTCAGGTCGACCACGCTGCCCGACGCTGCGAACGTCGACTTGAAAGCCCGGCCGCGCAGGCGTGCCTTGGCGCCGCTGCCGTGCAACCAGCACGCCACCGGCTCGTTGGCGTTGCGGAACGTGATCGCGGGCAGCGACTGCTCGCCTTCGACCGTCGACGAGTCGGTGTCGGAATTCGCGACCTGCAGGTTGCCGGAGAGCTTGCCGGTGGCGTCTATCTTCTGCAAGCCGATGCCCTTGCCGTCGCCGTCGAGGCCTTCGCCAGCCCACATCGCCGCGAAGAACGTCCCGTTCCACGCCAGCGTGGGTTGCACCTGCACGCCGAGGTCCTTGCCGACGACGATCAGGGCCGGGGCTGTAGGCGCCGCAGTCGTGTCGTACTGGCGGACCAAGATGTCGGTTCCCGTCGCGGTGCCTTCAGGCCACGCCAGCCCGAAGCCCTTGGCCATGGGCGCAATCGCAAAGCGCCCGCCCTTGAGCGCCTTGTCTGCCACGACGACGGATGGCCCCTTGGGTTTGGCGTCGGGGCCGAACAACCGTGCCCGCAGTTCGCTGGCCGTGCCATCGGCCAGCCACACGACGACGAAGCTGCCGTCGCTGAACGGGACTGCGCCGAGTGCGCCAACCGCGCCCTTGTCGGACAGGGTCAGCGCGCCATCTTGGACGCACGCGCCTGCGCCCGTGCAGTGGCTGCCCGTCGCGCACGAGGTCGCGGGCTCGAACGTCTTGCCGTCGGCCGCGCACTTCACGACCTTCTGCTTGTCTTTGGGGTCGCACAGGGTCGCGCCGGCCACGCAGATCGCGCACGCACCGGCCGAGCAAGCGGGCGACTCGGGCGGGCACGCAGCCGCAGCCGACCAGAACCCTTTCTGGCAGGTGGCGACCGCCGCTGTGCTCGCGCATGCGGTCTGGCCGTCGTCGACGCTCGTCGACAGCCCCGCATCGTCCTGCCGCACGCATTGGCCGGCCTTGGCGACACAGGCCTTGCCCGCGCTGCCGAGCACCGCCTGGCAGAAGCCGCTCTGGCAGAACGAGCCGTCGGAGCACGCGGCGCCGTTGGCACAGATGGCGGCGTCGGTCTTGCCGTTGCAGTCATTGTCGAGGCCGTCGCACGAGGCTTCCGTGCTCTCGTAGCCAACGACCGCGCCGTACAGGCAATGCGATTTGCCGCCGAAGCACGTCGCCAGCACGCCCGTCTTGCACACGCCGGTGGTCGGACAGGTCGAGGCGGTGGCCACGCCGGCTTCATCGGTCTTGCCGTCGCAGTCGTTGTCGAGGCCGTCGCACAGCGTCTCGGTGGCTTCGTAGCCGGTGGTGCCGGTCGTGTCGCACGTCCACTTGCCGGCCGCACACGTCTGCTTGGCCTTGCCCGCACACACGCCGACGCCGCACGGCGACTTGGTCAGGTCCAAGCCGTCGGCTTCGTCGGTCAGGCCGTCGCAGTCGTTGTCCTTGCCGTCGCACGCCGTCTCCGTGACGTCTTCGTAGCCGACGACGCCCGTGTAGTCGCACGTCGGCGAACCGCCTTTGCAGCTGACGCCCACGCCGAGCGCACACACGCCCAACGCCTTGCACTTGTTCGCCGCGCCGCCCAACGTCTCGTCGGTCTTCCCGTCGCAGTCGTTGTCCTTGGCGTCGCACGCCTGCTCGAACGGCTCATAGCCGAGCGCGCCGAGGGCCGCGTAGTTGCAGGTCCACAGGCCGAGGTCGCACTGGATCGCGTCCGCCGCACCCGACCCACCGCAGACACCCGCCGACCCGCATGGCGACTTCGCGGGCTTGACGGCCTGGATGCCGTCGGTGGCGCCGTCGCAATCGTTGTCCTTGCCGTCGCACGTCGTCTCGGTCGTCTCGTAGGCCGGAACTGCGGCATACTGACACGCAAATACCCCCGCCTTGCACACCAGCACCACGGCAGCGCCCGCGCCCGCACACACGCCGAGCGCCTTGCACCCCTTGGCGTCGGCCTTCACCAGCGCCTGGGTGCCGCCCTGGAAATTGTCCGTCAGCCCGTCGCAGTCGTTGTCGACGCCGTCGCACGATGTCTCGAACGCCTCGTACTTCTCCACGCCCGCGAGGTCGCAGGCGACGGCGCCGCCCTTGCACGCGAGCGTCACTTTGCCGGCACACACGCCCTTGTCGGGGCAGGTCGGCGCGGTGCCCTTGAGCACGTCGCCCGCCAGGTTCGCATCGGCCACGCCGTCGCAGTCGTTGTCCTTGCCGTCGCACTTCGTCTCCGCGCTCTGGTAGTCGGCAGGCCGCGTCGCCGCGCCTTCCTCGTAGCCGCACGCCCAGGTTCCGGCGAGGCACTGCGGCTCCGGCAAACCCGCACACACGCCCGCCCGTGCACACGTTTTCAGCGTCGGCCGCGCGCCTTCGTCGGTGACCCCATCACAGTCGTTGTCTTTGCCGTCGCACGTCGTCTCCGAAACTTCCCACGCCGGGTCCGCCGACCAGTCGCACTGCCACGCGCCGGCCGCGCATTGGGCGACGGGCTTGACCTTTGCCGCCAGCGCGGTCTCGCAGACGCCCTTGCCAGAGCACACCTTGAGCGGGTCGGCCGGCACGGGCACCTCGTCGATCAGGCCATCGCAGTCGTTGTCCTTGCCGTCGCACGTGACCTCGATCGCTTGGTAGGCGGCGGGCTTGGGGGCAGTCTTGTTGGCGGCATCCTTCCAGGCGCCGCACGTCGCCTTGCCGTTGACCACACTGCACACCGCGGTGACCGTGCCGCACACGCCGAGCTTGGTGGTACAGGGGTCGGGTTTGCACGGATTGGCCCCGGTCTTTTCCTCAATCGTCACCTGGCAGCCGACCGCGGTCAGCAGGAGCATGGCACCGGCAAGTGCCGCCGCAACTCGGGCATCTGCGGGCGCCAGGTAGGGTCGGCGCTCAGTCATCGGCTCTCCTTGGCGATCAGGATCGGCAACTTTTCGGGAACGACCAACGCCGCGCGCGACGCCGGCTGCAGCGCCCACCATAGCGTGCCTGCCACGAGCAGTGCGCCGCCCGCTCCGAACGAGGCGTTGGCCAGGAACACGCGGTCCGCAGCCTGCACCTTCAGGTCGTCGAGTTGGGTCTTGTAGTCCTTCTCGCCGCCGGTCAGGGCATTCGCGTCGGCCGCGCTCTGCGTCGCCGCCCAGCCGAAATAGCCGCCGCCGCCCAAGGCGCCAACGCCGAGCGCGGACAAGACGAGTGGACCGTAGCGCGACAAGACGCTGCGCTGCGGGCGCGGGGCACCATAGCCGAGTTCGACGACGGGACCGGGCTCCCGCGGCGGCGGTCGTTCGGGCTCGACGCCGGCGATCGACTCCGGCCCGACGCCTTTGCCGTCGCCGCCCGTGTGCGCGACCTCGGGCTTCGGTGCCACGGGCGCGCCGCCTTCGGGCTGGGTCTGGACGAGCACCGGACCTTGTTCTTCGGGCTTCAGCACCACCGCGAGCAGTTCGCCGTCGGCGCCGCCGGACTGGAACGTCATCAAGTGACTCTGGAATCCCTTGGCAGACGACTCGACGTTCCAGAGCCCAGGCTGCAGCCAGATGTGGCCGGTGCCGAGCACGGTGCGCTGAATGGCTTCGCCACTGTCCTTGCCGACCTGCGTCAGCACGACGCGGGTGCCCTCCGGTCGCACCTGCACCGCGACCTTGACCAAGCCGGCCGGCACGAGGCCGCGCAACCGCATCACCTCGGCGTCCAGGCGCGCCCTCTCGGCGTCGGGCAGCGCATGGCCGAGCGCCCGCAGCACGGATTCGTGGGCCTCGGCGTAGCGTTTGGCGCGTTCCCAACTCTGTGCGGCGGCGATGAGGTGTTCGGCGTCGGGGTGTTGGCGGTAGGCGGCGCGAAAGTGCTCGGCCGCCACGTCGTCGATGCCAGCGCGGGCCTCGACGCGGGCGAGCGCGGCCAGGCGCTGGGCGCGGGCTTGGCGGGTGGACTGGCTGGAGTCGGGTTGCGGGGGCTCGGGGAGGCGCAGCACGTCGGACTGCGCGCCACTGCATCCCGCCAATACACAGCCCACCGGACCCAGACCCGCCGACGTAAGTCCGGACAGACCTGCGAGCACGGCGGTCGCGGCCGTGGCCAGACGAGGGGCGGCGCACGAAGGCAGCGCGCGCCGATGGGGGTGGGAGAGGCCGCTCATCGCCTGCGAAGGCTACGGGCCAGCCCGCGGTGTGTCAACGAAACGGCCGGCGCGAAACGCCCGATGCGCAGCGACCCGCACGCGTGCATCTGGGGGCCGAACAAGGCGACGTCGCCCTTGACCCGGCCCCCCGCGCCGCCTACCATCGCTCCGTTCGCCGTCGCGCACGCACGTTCGTCGTCCGTCAGGCGGCCTGCGCGGTCAACCGTCGTCGCCAGTACGGACAGCAGTCGTGACGAGCGAGGTCAACAGAAGTGAACACGGGAGGTCGCCATGAACGATTCTGGTGGTTTTGAACTGGTGCCGCTGACCGACGAGCAGGTCGAGAAGCAGCGCCAGGCCCTCCTCGAAAAGCGCGAGCGTGTGCTGCAAGCCGTGCGCGCCGCAGAACAGAATCAGGACCCCGACGAGTTGCGGGTCGCCGACGAGATGGACCTGTCGAGCGTCGGCTACGATCAGGCGTTCGAGTTCCGCCTGCGCGACCGCGATGCGACGCTGCTCAAGAAGATCGACAAGGCGCTGCGCCGCATTGAGTCGAATGAGTACAACTTCTGCGAGGAATGCGAAGGCGTCATCGGGTCGGCCCGGCTGTCGGCGCGGCCCGAAGCGAACCTGTGCATCGACTGCAAGGAAAAGCAGGAACACACGGAAAAGATGTACGAGAAGCGCCGTCAACGCATGACCTCGTTCGAGATGTAGCTCCCGTCCTCGCGAGGCCGCCCCGTGTCCGACGCGCCGACCGCGCCCGCCCTGCGTCGCACCCGGCTCGTCCGCGTCGATCCCGATGGTACCGTCGCCGAGTACATTTTCGACCAGCCGACGATCCGCATCGGCGCGCTCGACGACAACGACCTGATCCTCGACGACGACAAGGTCAGCCGCTGCCACGCCAACGTGTACTGCGACGGCGACGATGTCTTCATCGAGGACCTGAATTCGACGACGGGCACGTGGGTGAACCGGGTCCGGGTGCGAACGGCATTCCTGCAGTCGGGGTGCTCGATCCGCGTGGGCAACACGACCTTGACGTTCTCGGCGCTCAACGACCGCCACGAGGCGGCGCCGCCCGCCCACGAGTCGCTCGGCGCGCTGGTCGGCCGTTCCGAAGTGTTTCGCCGGGTGATGGCAACAGTCGAAAAGGTGGCCCCGACCGGGGCAACGGTCGTCATCGAGGGCGAGACGGGCACCGGCAAGGAACTGGTGGCCCGCACGCTGCACGCCCTCAGCCCGCGCGCCCAGCAGCCTTTCGTGGTGTTCGACTGTGGCGCGGTGCAGCCCAACCTCGTCGAGTCGGAACTGTTCGGTCACGAGAAGGGCTCCTTCACGGGCGCGCTGGCAACCCGGCAGGGGCTGTTCGAGACGGCGCACGGCGGCACGATCTTCCTCGACGAGATCGGTGAACTGGGGCTTGATTTGCAGCCCAAGCTGCTGCGAGCCCTCGAGACCCGCGAGGTGCGGCGGGTGGGCGGCAACCGGCCCGTGCGCATCGATGTCCGCGTCGTGGCGGCGACCCACCGCGACCTGCCGACCGAGGTGCGCGAGGGCCGCTTTCGCGAAGACCTGTTCTACCGGCTGGGCGTCGTGCGCATCCGGATGCCGGCCCTGCGCGAGCGGCGCGAAGACGTCGAACTGCTGGTGCGCCACCTGCTGCGGCAAGGTGCGTTCAACCGCGCTCCAGACGGCACGCTGCGGGTGCGCGGCATCAGTCACGACGCGCTGCAGGCGCTGTACCACCATGACTGGCCGGGCAACGTGCGCGAACTCGGCAACGTGGTCGAGCGCGCGTGCAGTTTTGCCGACGGCGACCTGATCCAGCTCGAGGACCTGCCTGACGCCATCAGCGGCTTCGGCCAGACGCGCGGGCGCACGAAGGCCGAACTGCCGACGGAGCCGCTGCGCACCGCGGGTTCGGGCACCGTGTCGATCCCGGTGCTGGCCGACCAGACGTTCAAGGAAGCGAAGGAGGCCGTGCTCGCCGACTTCGAGCGGCAGTACCTCGCCAGTGTGCTCCAGCGCCACTCGGGCAACCTGAGCCAGGCCGCGCGTGTCGCGGAAGTCGATCGCAAGCACTTTCGCCGACTGGCGCGCAAGTACAACCTGCTCCAGCCCAGGCCGGGCGATGCCGAAGAAGAGGGCGAGGAACTCGCCGAGGACACCGACTGACGCATGGCCGCAATTGCCGCCGAGTCCGTCCCGGGCCGGCTGACCGACATTGCGATCGCCACCGCGCTGTGCCTAGGCACGGTGGGGTTGCTCGTTGCGACGGCGGACGCCGGCTTCACCCGCGACGAGGCCTTCTATTTCGGTCACGCCGAAACCTACCAGGACTGGGTCGTGCAGCTCCAGCGCGGCGGCAAGGCGCGTGCCGATGCCATGGAACGCACCGCACTGCTCGACACCTGGCGCAACAACGGCGAGCACCCGCCGCTCGACAAGTGGCTTTTCGGCCTGTCGTGGCGCGTGGTGGGGCGCAAGCTGCGCCCGATCGGCAACTTTCGCCTGGACGGCCGCCGCATCGTGGCAGACGTCGACAACCTCGGGCCATCCCATGGCTTCTCGCGCGGCGGGCGCATCGCGCTCCTGGTGCCGCAACTCGTCGGGCGCAGCGCGGCGCCGGACGGCCGCCAGTGGATGAACGGCGAGATCATCGAGCGCAAGGACCACCGCGCCACCGTGCGCCTCGATGCGACCGCCGACCTGGATCTGCTTCAGCGCCGCTGCCCTGCCGCGGGGCCCATCGAATCGGCGGGCACCACCGGGGCGACGCGGCTCGTCTTGCGCACGTCGTGCGAGGCGGTCGAGCAGCGCTTGTTGTATGTGCTGTCTGAGTCTCAGGCGATGCGGCTGCCCGGCATGGTGTTCGCCGGCCTGCTGGTCGCCGCGATCTTCTTGGCCGCGCGACTGTTTTTCGTCGGCGCCACGACGGTGGCCGGCTTCCAACCCAGCCGGGCGGCCGCAGCGACAGTGGCGGTGGGCTACCTGACGATTCCGCAGCCGTTCTGGCACGCCCACCTCGCTGCGTTCGACACCACGATCGTCGCACTCCTGTTCCTGACCACGTTTGCCTACCTGCGCTCGCTGCGCCACCCGGGCTGGGCGTGGGTCGCGGGCGTGCTGTGGGGCATCTCGCTGCTTGCCAAGCACAACGCGCTGTTCTTGCCGGTGCCGCTCATCGCCCTGTGGTTGTGGGATGCGCTGGCTGAGGAGCGCGTCAGCCTGTCGGGTTTCGCGCGCGGCCGGCGCGGGCCGGTGCTGCTCGGCGTGGGCGTGCTGGTGGGGGTGCTGGCGTGGAAATTCGTCCATCCTCTGGCGGGGATGGGCCTGGGCCTGCTCGTGCTGGCAGACCGCCACGTGCGGCTCGCGCTGCCGCCGCTGCCGAGCGCGCTGTTCGTGATGTTGCCGGTCGGCTTCGCGATCCTCGTCGCCGGCTGGCCACTGCTGTGGGTCGACACGGCGGACAACCTAGTGCGTTGGATCGAGTTCCACCTGCACCACGAACACTACATGCAGTCGTATTTCGGCCAGGTGCTCGCATATCCGCCGTTCCCGACGTCGTTCGCGTGGGCCATGACGCTTTTCACGGTTCCGCTGACGCTGCTGGCCGTGTTTGCGCTCGGGTTCGCGGTCGTGCATCGGCCACGCACGCTGCCCGACGCGCTGCGGCGACTGCTCCGGCTCCCGGAGCCCGCCTTGAGCGACATTCGCGGCCCGCCCCCGACGGCCCTGCGCGCACCATCGGCCCAGACCGGAGCCCGCCGCCGCAAACAGAGCTCTCATTACCTGACCGCATGGACGCGCATGGACGCCTTCGACGCCGTGGGGCGCACCGCCGAATTGCGCGCGCACGACCGACTGGTGCTGCTCAGCGTGCTGTGGCCGCTCGCGCTGATTTCGTTGCCCGGCACGCCGATTTTCGGGGGCACGAAGCACTGGATGTCCGCGTTCCCGTTCATGCTCGTGCTCGGCGCACGCGGGCTCGACTGGGTACTGCGGACACTGGAAGACGCGATCGCGCCGCCCCAACACCTCGACCCGCAATTCAACCCCACTGGCACCGAGGCAGCGCTCGCACGCATGGGCGTGATCAGGGTCGAGGGCGCGGCGGCCCCCGGCTGGTTCCGCGCAAGGCTCTGCCCGGCCGTGCTGACCCTGGTGCTGGTCGGGCTCGTGCTGGTCCCAGCGGCGGTGGCGACGGCCGACGTGCATCCGCATGGCAGCGCCTACTACAACGAACTGGTGGGCGGCCTGCCCGGTGCGGCGGAACGCGACATGCAGCGCCAGTTTTGGGGCGGCACGACCCGCGAGGGTCTCGAGGAGATCAACCGCCGGGCGCCCCGTGGCGCGTCGGTCTGGTTCCACAAAAGCGCGTGGGGCGCGTACCAGATGTATGTGCGCGAGGGGTGGCTCCGCCACGACCTGCGCTACTCCGGGGGACCGGAAGGCACGCAATTGGGGCTCTACCACCACCAGCGCGACCACGACGACTACGAGTTGGAGGCCCAGCGCGAGTGGGGCACGCGGGCGCCCGTGTGGCAGGCGGATCGCGATGGGGTGGCGCTGCTCTCCGTCTACGAGCGCCCGCTGCCGCCCAGCAGCGCCGGGCGTTGAAGCCAGACGCCCCTGCCCGTACACTCGCGCGCCCTGCGCCGCAGCCAGCCCGGCCGCGCGCGGAGTCTGCGGAGCCGCTCTTGCCCCTGCCGAACCCGACACGCCACTGCGCTTGGTCCACCCAGATGGTCGACTGCGTGCTTGCCGTGGCCGTGCTGGCGGCAGGGACCCTGAGCCCGGGCCGTGGCAGCGCGCTCACGCCAGCACCGGCGTCGGCGAGCCCGCCAGCCCCGTTCGAGGCCGCGCCGGTACTCGACGAGGGCGCGCCGACTGCCCATCCTTTGGTGTCGCTGCAATGGGCCGGCGACCTGCGCGTGCGCGGCGAGCGCTGGTCCGGCGTGCGGTGGTCGCTGGGCAACCCGGGTCCGCTGCACCCGCTGCTGCGCCACGGCGCGGCCACGTCCGGCTTGTCTGACGGCAGCGCGGTCCACACGACAGACCTGCGCCTGCGCCTGGAGCCGACGCTGCACGTCGCCGAATGGTCGCAGGTTCACGCCCAGTTGGACCTCGGCCTTGGCGCCGGCGTTCCGCTGGGCGGCGACACAGCGACCTTCCTGGGCGGCAGCGCGCAAGGCGACGTGGGCAGCGAGACCGGCGCGGCCCCCGTGCGCGGCGGCTTCGGCGTGCGACGCTTGTGGCTGACCGCCAAACTGATCGGCATGGCCGACCTCGAGTTGGGACGCACCCCGGACCACTTCGGCATGGGGCTCGTGCGCAACGCAGGCGGCGGCTTTGACGGGGATTTCCAGAGCGATGTCGATCGGATCGCACTGCAGGCCGAACTGTTCGGCTTCCAGTTCAAGGTGGCGCGCGACTGGCTGGCTGGCTGGCTGCCGGAGCCCGCCTCGGCTCCGGGCGGCGTCGCCATGCCGCTGCAAGACTCCGCCGACGTGGTGCGCTGGGTCTTCGAGGCCGGCGGCGACCGACCCGCGACCGATCGGGGCCTGCGCTGGGGAGCCGCGTTGCTGTACACGACGCAAGAAGTCGGGCACCTGCTCGAGCACGTCGCGCCTGACGCGGCCCAGGGCGCCCAGGGCGAGTGCCTCGCCAGCGGCCGTTCGGTCGACCCCTCGTGCCAGGGACTGCTGCCGCGCACAGCACGCTTTTTCACGAGCCAGGGTGCGCTCGACTGGAAGCTCGGGCGCCTGCACGCCGAACTCGAAGCCGCGTTCGTGTACGGCACGGTCGGCATCACCGATGAGCGGCGCGAGACGGCGAGTGCAAAGTCGTGGCTGTCGGGCGGGGCCGCAGGGCGGCTGGCGTGGCGCGAACACCGGCGCGAATTGCGGCTCGACGCGGGGTTTGCCACCGGCGAGAATTCGGGCGGCTTCGGCGTGCTCGACACCAACAACTTCCGCACCGGTCCCGGCCAGGACGACCCCCAGCGCGCCACGATGACCGGCTTTCGTTTCCACCGGGGCTTGCGCGTCGATGGGCTGCTTTTCCGCGACTTGATCGGGTCCGTGGCCAATGCCGTGTACGCGCGCCCTGCGCTGCGCTGGCACCTGCACGAAGGCGCAGCCGGCGACGGGCTGTGGGTGGAACCCGCCGTGCTGATGGCGGTCGCAGCGAGCCCCGAAGCGACGCCGGGCAGGGCGCGCTGGCTCGGCGTGGAGCCTGAATTCACCGCACGCTGGCGGGCAGGCACGACGGAACTGGGCCTGCGCGCCACGTTCCTGTTGCCGGGCGGTGCGCTGGCGGCCGAAGACGGCAGTGCGGCGCAGGCCGCGTGGCGCGTCGAAGCGGGCTGGCGCGCCACCTGGTAGGGCCTCATTCCCTTCAAGCGATGAGGTTGGTAGACTGCACGCGCCCTGGGCACCGCTGCCGGGGAACCGGAGTTTCCGCGCCATGCGCAGCCCCCCCTTGCTTGGCCCCACCGCGCTGACGGATGCACCCTTGCGCGCGCGGCGCCGTCCCTTCGCCTGGGCCTGTACGCTTGCCTGCGCCGTGTTCGGCACCGCATCCGTGGCAGGGGCCCAGCCGGTGGGTCCCGCGCCTGAGCGCCCGACGTCTGCAACCGCGACCGACCCCGCTGCAGTGCCGCCGTACCAGCCGCCCCCCATGGCGGTAGCGCCACTGCCCGTGCGCGAGCCACCCGCCGCACACGCACCGCAACTCCCTGCGGGTGCATTGAGTGTCGGTGGCGCCGCCGATCCCGAGCCGACGCGGGGCCAGAACAACGTCCACGGCTTGGGATTCTCGGCGAGCTATTCGTCGGGCTCCGGCTTCACCTACCGGCGCTACTTCGGCGACACTGCGGTGCAGTTCGCAGGTTTGGCGGTCATCCAGAACCGCGGCGACGATGCGTGGATTCTCGCCGGCATCGGCGCCACGCAGTACCTGCTCGTGTGGCACCAACCCAACTCGCGCGGCCTGCTGCCGGCCGTGACCGCGCTGCGCCTGACGGGCGGCACGTCGGTGTTTCACGACGCCACGAGTACGCAGAACTTCGTTCCGGTCAAGGAGGCGTGCGCGGAGCCGTTCGACTTGGTGGCGTGCCCCGTCGATGCGGTGCCGACGACGACGAAGCGGACGATGGCGAACCTCGGCGTCGGCATCGGCTTCGAATTTGGCGGCGTCATGCGGTCGGGATTTTCGTTGTCGCTCGACCTGCTGCTGACGGCCGCGTTCAAGTTGACGGCGACGGACAGCCGGCGTGGCCTCGCCTTCATCTATCCGCTGCCGCAAATGGCGCTGATCTACAACTGGTAGCTGACCGACAACCGGTTGGGGGAGCCCCGCATGCACGGCATCCACTGCACTCCGCGCGGCATCGCGATCGGCTTGGCGCTCGCGCTTGGGATCACGCTGGCGGGCGGCGCGGCACACGCCGGCGGCGTCATCAAGGGCCACGAACAGACGTTACAGCGCAACCGCCACGGCCTCGGCTTTATCGCGGGCGTCGATGGCACGTTGGGCTTCGCGTACCGCAACTACCTGGGCAACTCGGCGATCCAGATCAACGCGCTGCCCTTGTTTGCCGACTACGGCGACTATCTGTCGGTGCGCCTCGGCGCACAGGTCATCAATTACATGCTCGTATGGTCGCGCGGCCAGGGCATGGCGGTCGTGCCGGGGGCCACGGCGCTGCGGGTCGTCGGCGCGTACGGTTTGTACCTGTCGCGCGACCAGACGGCCAACGTCAACGTGGCGCCGGAAAACTGCAAGACGGTGCAGTGCCAGAAGATCACCGAACCGGGCAAGGGAGCGGTCGAGACTTGGCATTCGCTTGCGGCGGGTTTTGGCTTCGAGTTCGGCGCCGTCATGCGGCCGGGGTTTTCGATAGCGCTCGATCTGCTGATGACGCTGCGCTGGGACCGCGATGGCTTCTATGGGGCCTACCCGCTGCCGTCCGGCGCACTCACGTATTCGTGGTAGGCGGGCCGAACGCGGCGACCGCCAGCGCGCGCCGATCGATGGCGTGACCTGTCCACCACCCGAAGCTGCGCGCGGCCTGCGCGACCAGCATCGCCCGGCCAAACCGGTTCAGCACGCGGTCGGCGAGCCACGGCGCGGCAGCCCGCTCGAACGCCGTGGGCCCGGCCGGCGCATAGACCAAGTCGGCCGCCCGCACGCCGCGTCGAGCCCAGGCGGCCCAGGGCAACCAGGCGAACGGATCCGGTTCGAGCGCCGCCGCGCCCAGGTGACCGATGGCGGTGGCGTGGATGCACAGATCGACTGTGTGGAGCGACGCCGCCTGGCCCCACGCGACCGCGCCGATTGCGGTGGTCGACCCGGCGGAGCGGACGCGCTGCACCAGTTCGGCGGCTGCTGCGTTGCGGCGTGCGGTAACGAACACACGGTCCACCGCTCCCGGGCCAGCCAACGCTTGCGCAGCCGCCGTGGCAGCGCCACCGGAGCCGACGATCAGGATGCGCGCACCCGCAGGGTCGGCACCGGCATCGCCGAGCGCGTCGAGCAAGCCGGGGCCGTCGAGGTCGATGCCCTCGAGCGCGCCGTCGTTGCGGCGGCGCAAGGCGTTGACGCTGAAGCGCGCGCCTTCGGCAGCGGGTTCACAACGCGCGGCGGCCCACGCCTTCCACGGCATCGTGACGTTCAGTCCATCGAGGCTCTCGCGGCGAACGCGCTCGCAGACCGCCGTGGCGGCTTCGCCATCGGCGGCGTCGCAGCATTCGTAGGAGACGCCGAGGCCGGCCAGCCTGCCTGCCGCAGCGTGCAGTTGCGGCGACAGCGAAGCGGCAACGGGGTGGCCCAGCAGACCGAACCGCCAGGTCGTGAAGCCCGCCCCGGACTTCACGGTCCGGAGTGCGGCGCGGGTACGAGACCGAGCGCCTTCCGGGCGGCCGCGGTGTCGCGACCGATCTGGCTGCGCAGGCCGTCGAGGCTGTCGAACCGAACCTCGGCTCGCAGGCGTTCGACGAGGTGCAGGACCGCGGCGCAGCCGTACAGGTCTCCGGAAAAATCCAACACGTGGGCCTCGACGCGGAGGGCGTCCGCACCGAACGTGGGCCGCACGCCGAGATTGGCCACGGCCGGATGCAGGGCGCCCCCGACCTCGAGCCGGGCCGCGTAGACACCGTGGGCCGGAACGACCTGGCCGTGGACGTCGAGGTTCGCCGTCGGGAAGCCCAGGGTGCGCCCGCGCCGGTCGCCGGCGACGACCGTGCCGCGCAGCGCATACAGACGGCCGAGCATGCGCGCCGCATGGGCTACCTCGCCCCCAGCCACCGCGGTGCGGATGCGCGACGACGAAACCGCGAGGCCCTCGAATTCGACGCCCGCACACGTCTGCACGCTCCCGCCGACCTGGGCCAGTTCGGCGCCCAGCAGCGCGAGGTCGCCTGCACCCCCATGGCCGAAGCGGACGCCCGGCCCGGCGACGACGGCCCGCACGCCCAACCGCTCGCACAACACCTCGCGCACGAACCACGTGGGGGTGCGCGCCGCGAGCAGCGCATCGAACGGAAGGACCAGCACCCGATCGACGCCGCAATCAGCCAGCAGCGCCAGGCGTTGCGCCAGTGGATCCAGGGCGAGCGGCGCACGGTCCGGCTGCAGCACACGAAGCGGGTGTGGGTCGAAGGTCACGACCGCAGCAGGCCCGCCCAGGTCGCGTGCGACTGCGACGACGACGTCCAATAGCGCGCGGTGGCCCAGGTGGACGCCGTCGAAGTTGCCGAATGCGGCGGCAGTGGGCAGCGCAGGCACAGGCAGCGACTCGGTCGAGGCGAAAACGAGCACGCAGCAGACCTCACTGGCGCGCGGACGCCGGGGCCGGGATGGCACCGCACGAGTTCCCGCTTGTCAACGCGGGGCGCTCAGAGAGGCTCAGAGAGGGCAAGAGGGCGCGCGGCGCCCCCAAGAGAACGATCTACCTAGAGGGGCGGGCGCTGCACAATGGCCGGTTTTGGGGCTTTTGCACGGGCTTCCGCTTTGCTATGCTGGAGGCCACCGGTGGGTCGCATGTTCGCCCTGCCGGACCGCGGTCTCAGGGCCGCACCCGCTCCCTGCGGCTGCTCACCCGCCCCTGCTGCCCAGCCGCCCGTGCACCCCGTCGAGGTTCGGCCGGGGTGCGGTGGCTCAGTTGGTCGGGGCGCCATCGGGCAGGCGGGAGCCAGCGGCGCCGTTGGCGAGTCGCCCACGGATACCTCGCATGCCTCCGGTACTGGCCGGGGTGTGAGGCGCGGGAACAGCGAGTCCCCGGTGCCAAGCCGGGTCGACTGCCAGGAGCATCTGTGACGCCCGCCCTGATCGATCTGCACGTGAAGCCCGTGCTCAATGAAATCGGCCACCATGACATCGAACTGATCGCCGTGCAGGCGCGCGACCGCGGCATCGACGGCGTGGTCGTCATCGCGGCGAACGAGGCGGTCAACCTGGGCGACACGCGCGAGGTCAGCGCCGCGACGGGCGTCCATCTGTTCGCGGGCGTCGAGGTGGAGACCGAGAGTGGGCGACTGCTGTGCTACCCGCGCACGATCGACGACTGGTTCTTGTGCGAGGAATGGCGCAGTGTCGAGCACACCAACGGTGCGGGCCCGACGCGCTACGATTCCGCCGGGATCGTGCGGGCGTTCACGGAGCGCGGCGGCGCCGTGGTCGGCGTGCCGCTGCGCACTGACGCGGAAGGCATCGGCCCGCTGGTGCCAGGCGTGTCGGCCTTGCTCGTCACCGATGGTGCGTCGGGCGTCGATGATCGGGCTGTGCGCGTGGCATTCGAGAATCGCGTGGCATGTGTCGGGGGCTCGGTCGGTGTGCCGGGCGACGATCGTTTTGGCGCGGTGGCGACGGTATTCGCTGCGCCGCCGACGTCGCAGGAGTCCATGGTCGAAGGCCTGCGATCGGGCCGGGTCTGGCCGGCGGAGATTGGCGCCAGTTGGGCGGTCGCCGCGCCGGTCGCGCGCAAGCCGGAACGACCTCGCGCAGACCTGAAGTCCGATGCGCGCGGCGACGACCGCCGAGACGTCGCACGTGCCGAGGTCCGTACAGACGGGCGCGACGGCGTGCGGCCAGACGGGCGCACAGATGGGCGTACAGACGGGCGCGACAGCGTCCGACCGGACGGGCGTACAGACGGGCGCGGGAACGAACTCGCGGACGCTGCGCCGCGCCCACCCTTTTCACGTGCCGTACGCGAGCCACCCCGCCCCTCGCGCTACGACGGCTTTGATCGACCCGGCGACAACCGCGGCAACCGCTTGAACCGCGACGAGTTGCAGCGCCGCATTCCGATGGCGGTGCCGGACGACGGTCAGCCGTCGATCGATCCGATTGCGGTCATGTATGGGGTCGAGCGCCGCGCGCACCGACTGCAGCGCATGAGCGACGATGAATTGGACCGCATCAACGGCAACCGCGCCCGCGGCCCAGACCCGAACGTCATGGCAATGCCATCTTTCGAGGAGTTGCGCCCGGACCGCGGCAACCTCCAGGCCCTGCTCGGCCGGGCCGACGAGGAAGACGGCGACGTCGCCGACAGCGTATCGCTGCGTTTCGCGCTGGCCCACTACAACCAGACGTTGGGCCAGTTGTCGCTGCAGCACCTGCCCGGCGGTGGGCGGCCCCAACGCAACGGCGGTCGGCGGCGCCGCCACTGAGCGCAGCTACGGCGGTCCTGGCTGGCACGCAGTGCTCGCGCGCAAATCGATGCCGAGCCAAGGATTGAAGCAGAAGTCGAGCGACATGCCGGCCTGCTTGGCCGGGTCCCATGCCAGCGCCGGATTCGCCTCGCCACCCAGGCGCACCCACAGCGCCCAGGCCGGATCGAGCCACAGCGCCCCGCGCGGCATCTTGTACCAGCTCGCGGCTTGCCAGCCCCAGGCCCACGGCGGTCGGCCGAAATCGTCCGTCTTCTGCGGGTTTCGCATGATGCTCGCCACCTTGGGGAGCCCCGCACCTGGGCGACCTGGGGCAGGTTGCCAGGCGAACAGCACGTCGTCGAAGAGCGTGCCGGCTCCGGTCTCATCGCGATGCGGGTACCAGGCGTCGTGCAGCGGTTGCAGCGCGTAGGCAACGGTCGGCCCAGGGTTCGCGCCATTCGGCGGCGCTGTGGTGGCGAGGGCTTGGGGCAAGTAGTCCAGCCAGGCGAGGTCTGCCTTCACCTTGGCGCTCGTCAGGCATTGCGGTACCTGCAGCAGGCCCGCGCTGCCGGCGTCGAGCCACAGGCAACTCTGGTGCGTGCCCGCCGTCAAGTAGCCCGGGTACCGACGCGGTGTACAGCCGGCCAGGTTCTCGCAGCCAAACGTGTCGGCAGGTTGCGCCGATGGGAACAGGTCCGCCGCAGCCAGCGCGCCGCGCAGGTAGTACGCGTCCGGCTTCTTGCCCGGCGGCAGCAGGCCTGACTCGACTGTGACCCAGGCCCACTGCTCCTCGGTGGCCTTCGCCTTGAACCAGGTGACGAGCGCGACCGGCACCTCCTGCGGCGCGCGGTCGACGACGACGAGGGCGCCGGCGCTGTCATTATGGAACGGTGGCAGGGCATCGATGCCGGGTCGCGCGGGCCAGTAGAACACGTAGCCGATGAACCAATGGCTGCGCGTTTCGACGACCGACCAGCCGACCGTACCGAGTGCCTCGGCGCTGGCCGCGTGGGCCGCGTTGTCGTCGGCCGACCAGTTGCCGTCGAAATCGAGCGCCCGCAGCCGATCAAGGGCTCCCGCAGCACCGGCGCCCATGCCCTGGCGCAGCGTGGGAGCGTAGCGCGCGGCGAGCCGGGCATAGGGTGCCGTTTCGCCATACCCGGCGGTGTAGAAGTGGAACGTGACCGGTTCTCCGAGGCCGACGCCCGCGTACGACTGGACCAGCGGCCCGACGACCACGCGGATGCGGCTGGCGGGCGGAATCGGGCCGGTCGCCGCGAAGGTCGCCGTCGCGCCGCTTGCGCTGAACTGGCCGGCCACCTCGATGTCGCCGGGGCCCAGCACGAAGATGGTGGCCTTGCCGACGGACGCCGCCTTCAGCGGGTGGCTGAACGTCAGGGTGACGACCCACGGCGCGGCGACCGCCGCCTGGCCCGAAGCCGGCTTGTGGGAAACAAGCGCAAACCCGACGGTATCGGACAGCCGTGCGCCATCGGGTGCGACTCTTGCGTCGGGCGCCCTTGCGGTGTCGGCGCTGGCGTCTGCAAGAGGTGCATCGGCGAACGCGCCTGCATCCAGGCCCGCGGCATCGACATCGGGCGCGGCAGCAGCGGCATCGGCAGCGACGGGGCTAGCAAAACCGATCGCGGCGCTGTCGGTGGCGGCGCCGGCAGCCCGCGGCGTCAAGGGCGGATCGCCGCACGCGCCGCAGAGGAAAAGGGCCAGCGCGAGCGCGGCCCCAGCGCGCCAGCACAGTCTCGCCTTTGCCTCGTGTCTCACCTTTGTGTCCTTGCCCAGCGTGCCGGTCCGTGCCAACGTCCCGCGCCCTTGCGCAGCATCGGACGCGGCCAGAAGGTCCGTCAAGCGCAACCGGATGCTGGCATGGCCGCCGATCACCTGTACGAATGGACGTTGGCCTCGCGCATCCTGCGATCGCGGCGCAGCGCCCACCTGTCGCTCGTCACTGCGATGTCGACGGGCGGCATTGCGCTCGGCGTGGGTGCCCTCATCGTCGTGCTGGCGGTCAACACCGGGTTCCAGGCCGCGTTCCAGGATCGCATCCTTGCCACCTGGCCCCACCTCGTGGTCATGCGCCGCGGCGTCGACCTGCGCGACTGGCAGGACGTGACCCAGCGCCTCTCCCAGGTGCCCGGCGTGCGTTCGGTGGTGCCGGCGACCTACGACGACATGATGCTGGCCGGCCCGCTGGGGCGCGCGGGCGCCATCGTGCGGGGCATTCCCGCAGCGGCCCTCGGCGCCTTGCCGGAGGGTTCGGTGATCGCGGGCGCCCTCGACCTCCACGGCGAAGGGCCGCGCACCCGCTGGCAAGGCGACACGCTGCACATCGACGCGGCAACAGCCGGCGCGCGCCATGTGCTCGTGGTCGGGCATGGTGGCGGGCCTTGGCTGCACACGGTGGCGGTGCTGCCACCACCGGCGGGGCTGGCGGGGCTCGTCGTGTTCGACCCGACCGGCTGCGACGCGGGCGATGGCGCGCGGCCCGACGGCGAAGTGTGGCTCGTGCATCCGGACACCGGCGACGTGGTGCGGCGGGCCCCACGCACGCGTTGCGCGCAACTGGCCGCGTGGGAGGTCGCGCCGGGCCACTGGACCCTGCGCTGGCGCGGCGTGGCCGGCGTACAACGCGATCAGGCCCTGGATCTCGACGAAGGCGGCGCGGCCGTAGTGGCCATCGACGCGGACCAGGCCCGGCTCGCGCCACCTCCGCCGGCGGATCTGCCGGCCCAGGCGGCGGGCGTCTGCGTCGTTGGCATGGGCGGTCGCGGCCTGCGGGTTTATGGACCCGGCACCGGCGTTTTGCCTGCCACGCCCGCGCCGCAATGGCACGCCCTGCCTGCCGCGCTGCCCGCCATCGCACTCGGCGAAGGCCTCGCCAAGCGGTTGCAGGTGCGCATCGGCGACGAGGTGCGCGCAGTGTCGCCGCTGCGTGGGATCGACCGCGGCACCGAGGCCTCGCCCGGCAGCGCGGCGGGCCGGTTTCGCGTGCGGACCATCGTGCGGACCGGCTTTCATGACCACGATCAGCGCTTGGCGATCGTCGACTTTCGCGCCGCCCAGCGCTTTCTCGGCCGCGGCGATCTGGCGCGCTGGGTCGAGGTCCGCATCGACGATCCGATCCTGGCCAAGGCGCGCATCCCCCGGCTACAGGCGGCGCTCGAACCCACGACGCTGCACGATCTGCTGACCGGGTCCAACGGCCTGCGCGAGCGTTTCGCGACGATCGCACGCCAACCTGAGACCGGTGTGGAACTGCGGCCTCCGCGCGATGCGGTCGCGACGGTCGACAACTGGGTGTCGGCGCTGCGGGCCGCGCGACAACTGCGGATTCGCACTGGCGGCGCATGGCGCGTGGTCGATTGGGAGGAGATGAACAAGAACATCTTCGACGCCGCGCGCATGCAGAAGGTCGCGATGTCATTGTTTCCTTTTATCATCGTGCTGGTCGCCGCGCTCAACGTCGTCGGCACGCAGGCGGTCGTGGTGCACGAGCGGGCGCGCGACATCGCGATCCTGCGGGCCATGGGGGCGACACGGCGGTCCGTGGCGCTCATCTTCCTGCTGCAGGGCCTCGCCGTCGGCGTGTCCGGTACCTTCCTGGGACTCCTGGCGGGCGGCGTTGCAACCGTGCTGCTCGACGCGGTCGGTTATCCACTGGACCCGCAGGTCTACCTGATTTCACGGCTGCCCGTGCTCATCGAACCGGCCACGTTCTGGCTGGCGGGGAGCGCCGCCATCGTGCTGTCGTTCGGCGCGGCATGGCTGGCGGCACAGCGGGCGGCATCTCGGCCGCCGGTCGAAGCGCTGCGGCGGCTGGATTGACGCGGGCGTCATACCAAAGCCCGCCGAATCGGATCGAGGGCTCGCGCGAGGCAAGGCGCGAAGGCGAAGGAATAGTAGGACCCTTTCGAGCCTGAGCAACGCAGCCGCAGCCGTCGCGGGCGAGCGAGCACCGTGCAGAATTCAAGGGATTTGGGATCAGGCGGTCAATTCGCCAGGGCCGCGCGTTGGGCACACGGCGGCTTCATGAAGGGCCCAAGCGACTCCGGCACTGCGGTTCCGCGGCTGAGTCGATCGCGCTCCCCTTCGGACCACTCCGGGTACAAGAACGCATAGGTCTGCGCGGTGGCCGTCACCTGCATCACGTAGGCCCGTGTCGCCGGATAGGGGATGTTCTCGACAAACACGTCGAGGGGCTGGCGCGCTGCCTTCTTCACCCACCCCTGCACCGCGTACGGTCCGGCATTGTACGCGGCAGCCACGAGCAGGTGGTTGCCGCGGAACAACGAGGCCAACTGCGCCAGATACAGGGCGCCCAGATCGAGGTTGCGCTCGGGCTGGAACAGTTGCCGCGTGCTCGGCAGCGGACGGTCGTGCACGGTGGCGACGTTGCGGGCGACGTCGGGCAGCAACTGGACGAGGCCGCAAGCGCCCGCTTTCGATTGGGCGGTGGCGAGAAACCCGGATTCGTGGCGCGCGATGGCATACAGCAGGCTGCGCGGCAACCCGGCGCCATCGGCCGCGGGCACCACCGCTTCGAAGTAAGCCTTCGGGAAGGACTGGCGCCACACCTGGGCCGTCGCGTCGTCGGGCCGGGCGGCGCGGCGGGTGTGGCGTTCGACGACGGCGTAGGCGGCACGCGGCGCACCTTGGAGTTCGTACAGCGTGGCCAGCAGGTGGATGCCATCGCGCGGCAGCCCGCGGGCCAGTTGCCCGCGCAGCAGCGTGCGCGCCTCGGCGAGGAGCCCCGCACGCACGAGCAGGGCCGCCTCATCGAGCGCATCGGAGCGCTGCACGCGCAACTGTGCCACGTCGGGCACTTGGATCGTCACGGCATCCGACGGGCTGGGCGGCGGCCCCTGCAAGCGGTCGGCCCGGTCCCGATCGAGTTCGCGCACGCGATCGACCGCCAACACCCCGTAGTACGTCTGCGGCCACGTGTTTGCCACCGTTGCCCACGCCTCGTTGGCGGGGTCGACCTGGCCCAGCGCCAACAGGCTGCGACCCTGCCAGTAGATCGCCTTGGCGCGCCACGGTTGCTGCGCGCCGGTCCACAGGTGGCCGAAGTCCCGCTCCAGTTGGACGAAGTGCTTGAGCGCGCTGGCCCAGTCGCCCTGCTGGAAGCGTTGCCACCCCAGGCTCCACACTGCGAGTTCGCGCGCGTCGGCATCGGGGTGGTGGTCGAGCAACTGGACGAGCGCCCGCTCCGCATCGGCCGCGGCCGCGACGTTCATGTACAGGCGATGCAGGCGCTGCAGGGCGCGGGCGCGCAGGTCGGCCGGAATGTCGGCCGCGTCCAGCCGCTCCAGGGCGTCGATGGCGCCACGGTCGTCGCCGGTCTTGCCGAGTGCATCGCCCCAAGCAAACAGGGCACGGGCGCGCAGCAGCGGGTCTTCGAGGCGCTCCTGGGCACAGGCCAACAGCGCGAGCCCGGCCGCCCGCGTCTTCTTGTCGCGCATGGCCAGCGCGCCGTGCACGTAGTCGCGCAGACCAGACGCCTCGTCGGCTACCGCGTCGGCCTCGCGCAGCCACCCGCGCACCTGGTGGGCGCTGACCTCACGGCGGCGCAGGATGCGCTCGATGTGGTCCGCGGGCGTCGGCGCCGCGTCCAGTCTTTCCAGCCTGCGCTGGGCGTCGGCAGCGTGGGGCATCTCGTCGAGGTTCCACGCGACCCGCCAATGCTGCGCGGCCTCTGCCGGCCGCCCGGAGCGTTCGGCCGCCTCGCCCGCCAGCACGGCCTGCAGCGCGCGGTCCGAGCGGGTCAGCAACTCAGGCCTTACGCGCTCCAGAGCGTCGCGGGCACGGCCGATCTCGCCGCGCTGGAGTTCAAGTCGCGCCATCTGCAAGTTGGCCTGATCGCGCTGCGGGTGCCACGGCGCCACGGCGGCGTACTGGGAGAGCGCTTCGTCGAGGTCCTTGCGCCGCAACGCTGCTTCGGCCAGGGCCAGCCGGGCACGCTGGGCGAGCGGTCCCGACTGGGCCAAGCGCTGCCATGCCCGCACCGCCCCATCGCGGTCGCCGATCGCGGTGCGGGCCAGGGCGTCGTGCAGCACGGCCGCATCTCGCAACGCCCGGTCGTGCTGCGCATCGGCACTGCTGGCGACGACGGCCGCGTGGGCCATGACGCGCTTCCACTGGCGCCCGGCCGCTGCGGCTGCCAGTTCGGCATAGGCCGCCGACCGCAGGGCCAAAGGCGTCAAGTCGTACAGGTCGTCCGTAGAAGCCGCCGCCCGGCGCAGCCCGAGCGAGCGCTCCGGCGCTTCCGGCTGGCCATCGGGGGCGAGGGTCGCTGCCGGCGCAGCGGCTGGCCCGTCGAGCAACGCGTCCTCTTCTCCTTCAAAGTCGGGGGGCGCTGCAACCGCCGAGGCCGGCATGGCCAGCACCGCCGCGGCCCAAACGACAACAACAAGGCAGGCCTGGGGGCGTGGCCCGGGGTGACGGGCAAGGCGAGGGAAGCGTGGCGGCGACGACAGGCGCATCCCGGACATCGTGGACCGGAGTGGACGGTCACGCAAGAATGCACGAACTCGCAGGTACCGCCGCAGCCAGCCAGCCGTGGTCCTCCACCGCGAACCTTCCCCGTCCCCAGAATCCGGATGCAGATCAAGGCGGAGCTAGGAATCGGCTACTGCTCTCCGGGCTTCGGGCACTCGTACGCCTTGATCTCATCGGCGACGTGCTTCTTCCAGGCGTCGAGGGCTGTCGGCGCATCGGCGTACGGCGGCAAGGGTGCCGGCGGCGGCGTTCCCGGAGCCGGGACCGGCGCTCCGGGTGCCGGCTCGGGTACGATCGCGACACGGTTGGCGGCGTCGTTGTACGTGGCCAGCACGTCGTTCGCTTCGGCTACGGCGCGGCGCTCCTTGGTGAACGCCTTCTGCTCCCAGATCAGGTCTTCACTGTCCTTCTTGCCCTGGTCGGTCCTGCCCTTGTAGTCGGCAGTCTGGCGCACACAGTGCAGGTCTTTCAGGACCGCGACGTACTTGTAGCGAATCGTCAGCGGCTGTTCGAGCAGGTCGAAGCTCGAGTTGTCGATCACGAAGCGGCCGTCGGGGCTGCGCTTGAACTTGCGCGCGACGTAGCTGCCATCGTCCTTCGACTTCGTGTCGACGCCAAGCGGCGCCGGGTGCTCGTAGAACACGACCTTGCGGCCCTGCCAGCCGGCGCCCTGCATGTCGATCTCGTAGACCCACGTCGACAGGTCGGTTGTCCGAATCTTGTGCGCATCGTCGATAACGCGGTGACCCTCGTCGTCGCGCGGCAGGTTTTCGAGTTCCTTGGCGACCCGATCGACATCGGTCGCCGACAGCCGCTTGCCCGTCGCGTCGGCCTGTTCCTTTTCGAGCAACGGCAGGTTGGCGAGCGTCAGCGGCATCAGCAGCTTGAGCTTCTTGACCGGGTCGGGCTTCCACGTCAGCTCGCCTGCCGTCCCGGCAAACGAGATGACGCCCTTAATCTGGCCATCGACCGCCTTGCCCTGGGAGTAGACGCCCGACTTCGCCTCCTTGGCCGTGCGCTTGTCTTCGCCGCCGTCGCGAATACGTTTGACGTAGTCCGCCCGGGTCTCCTCATAGCGGCGCTGGGTGATCGTCAAGTTCAACACCTCGACGGCGTCTTCGGGGCCCACCGACAGGTCAAAGCTGCCGTAATGGTGGCCCATCAACTCCATTTCTTCACGCTTTTCCGCCTGTTCCAGTGCGAAGCGCCTGTCGGCCTCCGTTTCGCACTTCTCCTTGCGGCCGAGCACGCGGCATTGGATCGCCGCAGACCGCTCCTCGTCCGTGAAGATGAATGCGAGCAGGCCGATCAGGAACACCAAGAACACGACCATGACGGCGATGCCCCACGGGAACGGCTTCTTGCCCGCAGCGATGTCGCCTGCTTCGGGCTGGCCGAGGTGGTCGTCGGCGTTGTCTTCGAGGATGTGGGCGAGCGGGTCTTCGAACTGGCCACCGGAATGCCGGGCGTGGCTGCGGTCGTGAGGTTCGTCGTCTGCGGCGGCCGCAGAGGCGGCAGAAGCAGAGGCGGCAGAAGCAGAGGCGGCAGAAGCAGCGCCAGCCGGGTCCACCGGCCCATCCGGCGTCTTGCCAACGGCGGCTGCGGCCCCGACCTTGGCGCCGCAGCCAGCACAGAACTTGGCCCCGGCCTGCAGGGGAGCGCCGCATTCGGCGCAGAACTTGGGCGTAGACGACATCGGGCTGGCTCCTGCAAGGCGATCGCCGCGACGGACTCCCGCGGGCGGGCGCGATGCTGGCAAGGCTGTGGCGGGGCGTCAACCTCAGCGACTCGCGCTGCCACAGGTATCAGGGTTCGGCGGGAGCCTTGTCGTGAATGCACCGCACCGAAAACACCTCGTCGCGCCGCAAGGGCTGGATGTCGGTGATCGCGACGACGACGACCGCTACCGTGTCGCCGAGCGCCCCATGCACCTCGATGGCGACGCCGGCCACGCCGCCCGAAGTGTCCGTCGGCGCAAGCACATCGAGCACCACGCAGACATCGCCCGCCCGCAACCCGTGGTACGGCACGTCGACGGCGAGCGCCACGCGCACGTAGCGCAGGTCGGCGGGCAGCGACGCGGTCATGGGCGGGGATCCGGCGCCGGCCAGGCCGAAAGCAGCCGCGACTCCAGCGGCGTGCCGGTGCGCACCCAGACGGTTACGACGTGCAGCGGCGCCCGGCCACGCGCCGCCAGCTTGCCGCGCACGGTGTAGACCGGGCCCCAGTCGGTTGGGTCGATGCCGACCAGTTCCCCCGTCGCGCCGACCTCCATGAGGCCCAACGCGAGTTGGCTCCACGTCATCAGCGAAAAGCCGGCGTCGCCCAGCCACTTCGACCGGTCGCCGTGGTCGCGGCGTTGCAACAGCCAGCGGATCACGCGCTCTTCGCTGACGGCATACGGCGGCGGTAGGCGGGCGTAGCTCTCCGTCGCGTGCGGCCCAAGCGAGCCGGACCCGGTCGGCGGGGTCATGTCGGACACGGCAACACCCCTTGGCAGCCACACAGGTGCGGCCTACGCGTTGGGCGCCAGCACCACTTCGACGCAGCGTTGCGTGTCGAGGTAGCGGCGCGCCACGTCCAGCACGTCGTCCGCGAGCACGGCATCGAGGCGCTCCAGGTGCCCCTTCCACGCCGAGCGGCCGAGGCCGTACAATTCGTTCAGGCACAAGGTCGCCGCCCGCGCCGAGCGTCGTTGCAGCGCCGTGGCGTGGTTGCCGGCGAGGCTGGCCTTGGCTCGTGCCAATTCCTCGGGAGCGGGCGGCGCCTGCAGCACGCGGTCCAGTTCGGCGCGCAGGCCGGCCGTCGCCTGCTGCACCTTGTCGGGCGATGTGCCGATGTAGAACACGAAGTTGCCGGTATCGAGACCCGGCGCGTGGAATGCCGACACCGAATAGGCCAGCGACTGGCGGTCGCGCAGTTCGAGGAAAAGCCGCCCGGCCTGGCCGCCCAGCACCGTCGCCAACACGTCGAGTGCAAAGCGATCGGCCTCGTTGAGCCGGGCGGCACGAAAACCGAGGGCGACATGGGCCTGCTGCTTGTCGGCGACGCGCCGCAACTGGACGGGACCGGCCAACGCAGGCGGCGCGGGCGGGCGCGGCGCGGCTAGGCCGCTGCGGCCGTGGGGCGTGCGGTCCGACAGGGCGCGGGCCAACTCGTGCGGGTCGATGTCGCCGGCAGCCCCGTAGACGAGTTGTCCGGGAGCCAACCGGCCGCGCAGGTGATCGAGCAGGTCTGCCTGCTTGAGCGACCGCACGCTCGCCTCGGAGCCCAACATGTCCATGCCGTACGGATGGCTGCCATAGAGTTCCGCCGTCAGCGTGCGCAGGGCCACGCGGGCCGGCTGGTCGGCTTCGTGGCGCAGGTCCTCCAACTGCACGCTGCGTTCCTGTTCGAGGTCGGCCTCGGGTAGCATGGCCTCGTGCAACGCATCGCAGAACAGGTCGAGCACCGCAGCGCGCGCACTTGACATGCCGACGGCTTGCAATGACAAGCTGTTGCGACCGGCCGAGCCCGCCAGACCCGCAGCAAGCGCTTCGACTTCGCGCGCCACGTCGTGCGCCGATCGCCGCCCGGAGCCGCGCGTGAGCAACTGCGCCTGGAGGTGGGCCCGACCGTTCGTCGTCGCGTCTTCGTCGCGCAGGCCGCCGAGCACGGCCACACGCAGGCTCCACACCGGCACGCTGCGGTCGGGGCGCGCCACCAGCACGTCGCCCGACGGCAACAGGATGCGCTCGATGCCGTCGAGCACGTCGGGCGTACGCAGGGCCAGGTCGGCAGGATGCAGGCGCAACCGCGCCGCCGTGTCGGCCAGCAGCCCGTCGGTGCGCAGCGGCGAGGGGTCGCCGTGCCCCGACACGTCTTCGGTGCCCGCGAGTTCGACCACGCACACGCGGTCGGGTCCGAGATACTGGCGCGCCACGCGGAGCACGTCGGCGGCCGTAACCGCACGGACCCGGTCGTCGTACACGCGGTCCCAGTGGGGGTCACCTGTCGCCGCGGCAAAGTAGCCCAAGGCGTTCGCCTGCCCTTGCGCGGTCTCGAGCTTGTAGGTCGCGTCGGCCAACAGGTTTGCCCGCGCCTTGGCGAGGTCTGCGTCGGCAATGCCGTCCTTGCGCACAGCCTGCACGACATCGAGTGCCGCGGCGCGGGCGGCGTCGAGGCGGTCGCGGCTGGTCAGCGCGGTGATGGCGAACAGGCCCGTGCGAGGCGGGGTCCACGTCGACGACCCGATCTCGTTCGCCAACTGCTGATCGCGTTGCACGATGCGCACGAGCCGCGACGAATCGCCCTGGCCCAGCGCCAACGCCAGCACGTCCAGCGCGGCGCCGTCGGGGTGCTCCAGCCCGGGCACCGGCCACGCGACGACAAAGCGGCTCTCCGAGAACTTCACGTCGAGCACGGCGCCGCGCGGTTCGGTCACGCTCAGGTGTCCGGTCGACCGCGTGGGCGGCGGTCCCTTGGGCTGATCGACAAAAGCGGCTGCGATCGCGGCGTGCACCGCATCGGCATCGACATCGCCGGCAACGACCACCGTCGTGTTCGGCGCGACATAGTGCTTGCGCCAGAAGTCTCGCATGCGGTCGGGCGTCATCGAACGCACCGACTCCACCGTGCCGAGCACGGGCCGCGCGTAGGGGTGGCCCGCAAACAGCTCCGCAAAGACACGCTCGTACACGACGTGCATTGGATTGTCGGCGGCGCGGCGGATCTCTTCGACCACGACCTCGATTTCTCGGGCCAGTTCGGCCGCGTCGAAAAGGGGCCGGCTGACGGCGTCGGCGAGCACTTCTACGGCGGTGAACCACGACCGGCTTGGGACGACGGCGTGGTAGCAGGTGTGATCGTTGCTCGTCCAGGCGTTGATGTCGCCGCCGACGCGCTCGACAGCGGCGGCCACTTCGCCGACGCCGCGCGTGGGCGTGCCCTTGAAAAGCATGTGCTCGTGCAGGTGGGCCAGACCTTCTTCGTCGGCGAGTTCGTCCGCGCCGCCCGAGCCGATCCACACCTGCACGGCAGTCACGGGCGCCCCAGGCACCGCCAGCACGAGTGCCCGCAGGCCAGAGTCGAGCGTTCTCATCAAGAGGCACCTCCCGCACGCCGTAGCGCGGCGCGGGTCACCATGGCTTCGAGGTCGGGCGCAAACGGCGCGCGCGCCACGCCCTCCTCAGTGACAATGCCGGCGATCAATTCCGCCGGGGTCACGTCGAAGGCCGGATTGAACACATCGACCCCGGCAGGGGCGACGCGCACACCGGCCACGTGCGTCAGTTCGTCGGGCTGCCGCTCTTCGATCGGAATGGCAGCGCCGTGCGGGCACGTCCGGTCGATCGTCGACGTCGGCGCGGCCACGTAGAACGGCACGCCATGGTAGCGGCACAGCACCGCCAATCCGTACGTTCCGATCTTGTTGGCGCTGTCGCCGTTGGCCGCGATCCGGTCGGCGCCGACAATCGCGGCCTGGATGCGTCCGGCCCGCAACAGCACGGCGGCCATCGAATCGGCGAGCAGGGTCGCGGCAATGCCGTCGCGCTGACACTCCCACGCCGTCAGCCGCGCACCTTGCAGCAACGGCCGGGTCTCGTCGATGTACACGTGCAGGCGCCGACCCATGGCCAGCGCCGTCCGCACCACACCGAGCGCCGTGCCGATGCCGCCGGTGGCGAGAGCGCCCGTGTTGCAGTGCGTGATCACGCCGCCGTCGAGCAGGAGCGGCGCGCCGTGGCGGCCGATGGCCAGGCAGCACGCGGCGTCGTCGAGATGGAGGGCGCGCGCTGCGGCGAATAGGGCGGCGGCGCGTGGGCCTGGAAGCACCCCGGCAGTCGCCCGCACGCAGCGCGCCATGGCGTCGAGGGCCCAGAACAGGTTGACGGCGGTCGGCCGCGTGGCGGCGTAGCGGGCGATGACGGCGGCCGCGCACGCATCGAAGGCCTCAGAGGTTGCCGTGCCGACGTCGACCCGCAGTCCCGCATCGGCGGCCTGGCGCATGGCCTGGGCAACCCCGTAGGCGGCGGCGATCCCAATGGCGGGCGCCCCGCGCACGGCGAGCGTCCGGATGGCGTCCTGCAGGGCGGACTCGGTCGTGCAGTCGAGGTAGGCCTCGGCCGCCGGCAGGCGCCGCTGATCGAGCAGGCGCACGGTCGGTCCCGCGTCGAGCCACTGCACGGCATGCACCGCCGACCCGAGCGTCTCCGTCGGCGCGCGCCTCCCGGTGGTGCCGGCAGCAGCCATCACGTCAACGCACCTGCAGGTGGCCGATGGTCACCCGGTTGTCGGCGTGCTTGAAGACGCCTTCGCCCGACGCGGAAACAAGGTTCATGCGGGTGTCCGACGACGGATTGTACCAGCCCAGGATGATCTCGTTCGGCCCCGCGTTCGTGCCCAGCGGCACCTCCTGGTCGAACGAATCGACGATGATGTCGCCTGCCAGCCAATGGTTGGTCTGGAAGCAGCCGGCGCACGGCTTGTTCTCGTCTTCGCTCGGGTCCGGTTGCGTCAGCGGCCAGCGGTCGAGATGGAGCGGATGCGGGTGCATGAACAGCTTCCATGAGGTCGACGTGGGCTTGGCGACCTTCCAGTAGAAGGTCATGCGGTATTTCTGGGCGCGCGCCACGCTGTATTCGGCTAGCTGGTAGCCGACGAGGTGGATGGAATTCTCGAAGTTCGCGTCGATGCGCTTGATGCCCGGCAACGCCTCGAATGCGGCGGGCGTGAGCAGCGCCTTGCCGATCCAGTTCTGGTCGTCCTGGCCCTTGTTCAGGCTCGTGGCGCACAGCACCAGACGCGACGAGGCCGCATCGAGCACCGGCACGTGGCGCCCGTCGTACACCATGCGAAAAGCGTGGTTGAGCTCGCTGAACCCGTCGCGCGGCACCACCACGAAGCGCTGCAGCGGGTCGAGCTTGACCTCGCGCGTGCCGCCCTCGCCATACAACGTGATGCGCGTCTGTACCGCCTTGCCCGCCAGCAGATCGAGTACCGCGGAGCGATCGTCGATCGCGGGCATCGACTGCAGGTAGAAGTTCGAGTCGCCGCTTGAACGGCCCGACCCGTGGCTGAACGTGCGCGGCGCCCCCGTCTTGTCGTTGCCCGCGCCACCCGCGTCGGCGATGCGGACCAGCAGGTGCTTCTGGCTGTAGTGGAGTGACAGGCCCGGCAGCAGCGTCCAGGCGAAGCCGGTCGTGAAGGCGACGCCCGCGATGCCGAGGGCGATTGCGGCCGTGCGCGGATGCTCGAGTCGGCCGACCCCGCGCAGCAGCAGTTCGTAGAGGCGGGCGAGCAAGGCCTTTTCGGCGGCCAGCCGGTTCAGCACCAGCGCGACACCCACGCCGACGAACGCGCCGGCATCAGGAGAGGTCAGCAACGCGTGCAGCAGGTAGCGGGGACCAGAGCCGTCAGCGGCGGTCTCGGCGACGTAGCGCAGCGCCAGCGGAGCGAACAGGCTCGCAAAGACCCACGTGCCGAGGCCCGCGGCGACCCAGCCGTACCCGCCCGGCCGGTACTGTGCGGTGCCGGCGGTGGTCAAGCCGAGTGCAAGGAACAGACCCCACACGGCGGCGAGGTAGCCGTACGTCCAGGTGCCGGCGGCCTGGCTCGCGCCGATGCCGATGCCTGCGGCCGCGCACAGCCCGAGGGCGCCCAACACCCGGCCGGCGTCGAGGTGGAGGCCGATCAGGAGCGGACCAAACAGGGAATGCTCGCGCAGGGGGTCGAGCCAGTGGCCGCTGCCGCCGTCGCCACGCGGCAGCAGCCAGCGCAAGACGCAGATGCCCAGGAACGCAACGGCCGGCACCAGGAACGCGGACGACCGCACGCCGTCGCCCAGCGCGACGCCCCAGCCCTGTTTGTGTACGGCCGCGTGCACCGCGCACCCCGCCAACAGCACGCCGGTCGCGCAAACCGCAAGCGTGGCCAGCGCGACGACGCTCCACTGCAGCAACCCGCCCAACTGGATCGGCAGGCGCAGCCACGCCTTGCCCTCAGCCACCGCCCGATCGTGCATGGCAACGCCCGCCGCGAGCGCACCGATGCCGGCCAGCACGGCGGCACCCGCGACGAGTTCGGGTCGCGTCGCCTGGATCGTCACCCACAGTCGATCGTACGGATAGCCGTTCGTGGCCGCATTCGTTTTGAGCAGCACGTCGAGTCGCGTGCCGAGCGACACGAGCGCATCGAGCCCCCACACGAATGCGACGCCGCCGAGGGCCCACGCCGCCGGGCGCGTGCGCCGCAAGCGGTGCACCAATGTGCGCAAAACGGCAGCGGGGCGTGCCACGCCGAGGCAGAATGCCAGCACGCTCACCAGGGCGACGGCCCGCAGCGGGCGCGGCAGCACGAGTTCGACCGGCCACAGCGGTTCGCCCGTGCCGAACGAGAATGGCGGATCAAACGCCAGAAAGCGTGTCACCGATTCGGCACTCTTGCCGATCTCCCGGTGCAGCAGCAAGGTTGCCAGCGCGACGTAGATGCCGACCAGTCGCCCGCCGACGCGGCCAGCCAAGGCATCGTGTAGGAGCCAGGCGATCGCCACGGCGGCCATCGGAGCGGCGGGCGCGACAAGGTGCTGGAACGAGCGCACCATCGCGGCGGCCGCGACCAAGGGGCCGAGCGCGGCAAAGAACACTGCGATCGCCGCCTTGCGCTGCGCTGGCAGCCGATCGTCGGCGACCCCGGGTGCGCCTGCGAGACCCGCCAGGGCCAGCACGAACGGCGCGCCCCACGGGTACAGGCCGAAGCCGATCTGGCCGACGAACCACCCGAAATCGCGCCGGGTCGCGTCGATGCCGGCACCGAACGGAGCCTGGGTAAAGCGCAGCCCACGCAGCAGCGGATTCTCTGGATGCGACAAAACGACCCATGCCGCCAGGCCGAGCACCGCGAGGGTGGCCAGGAGCAGCAACCACGGCCCACGCCGGCGCTCCGCGGTGGCCAGCACGTAGGCCAGGGTCACGCCTGCTGCGGTCGCGAGCCCGGCGAGCCCCTCGCCCGGCAGCAAGACCGCCAGGCCGACCGCGCACAGCAGCGCCCATCTTTGCGCCGCCCCCGCGACCCCGAGCGCAAGGCCCAGCCCGTACAGGGCGTAGCCGAGGGGCGCCGTCGCCTCGAACGTCAGCGTGCGACCCAACCCGACGGTCAGGGGCAGCGTCGCGTAGACCAGCAAGGCCAGCCACCCGCCAATTGGCCCCAGCAGCCGCGCCGTGCCCCAGACCACCAGCAGGCCGCCGATCAGGGCAAGCAGCGCAGCCGGCAGCCGCACCGCAAACTCCGACGCCCCGAGGGTGCGCACTGACAGGGCCGACAAGACAGCTTCGAGCCACGGCACCGAGTAGACTTGGCCATCGCGCTTGTGCACCGGCGACGCCAGCGGAGCCGGCACGACGCTGCGCAGGGTGTCGGCGAGCGCGGCGCGGGTCACGACAAGGTCTCCGCGCGAGAGCGGGCGCGCGAGCGCGATGTCGAGGTCGGGCGTCTTCCAGACTTCGGCCAGGATGCCGTCGCCCCACGTGCGCTGCAGGCCGCGGGCGCGCGCTGCGCCCAGGTGCAGGCGCAAGCGTTCGATGTCGGTGGCTGCTGTCACGAAGACGAATGCGGTGCCGCGGTTCTGGAGTTCGGCGGCCGTCAACTGGCGGAACACCGCGTCGAGTCGGTCGCGCAGACCGGGCGCTTGGGCAATCGGCACCGCTCTGCCGTCGACACCGGCCACCACTGCGTCGAGATCGACGACCAAGGCGTGGGCGGGCTGGCGTTGGAGCCGCTGCACGGCCTGAGTCAGCGCAGCCATGGGCGACGCGTCGGAGTCGGTGGAGCCCGAGACCAGGGCGTACTGACCGGGAGCGGCCTTGTCGAGGGCGGCCAGCAAGCTCGGGGGCCTGGCGGCAGCCCCTGGCGTCGGAATGGACGGGGCCGCACCCTCGGCCACGACGACGCGCGGTCGCCCAGCCATGAGGCGCGCCACCGCCGCACGGTCCATTTCCCACGGATCGAGCAGCCCGGGACCGCCCAGGCCCGGCAGCAGCAGCACAGCGAGCACAACCGCGGCGGCCGCCAACGGCCAACGCTGCAACGTCGCAAATGCAGTGCGCAGGGCGTCCATGCGGGGGGTCGACTCCGGCGGAGGCGGGCCGGTCGGACCGCGCGAAGGGGCCGGGAGCGTAGCACGCGCTCGCGGGGAGGCCAAGGATGCCCGCGCCTTTCCGCGGCGCGTCGGTCGGTCGGCGTGGAGCCTACTGGGCCTGCCAACACGCGACGGCAACACCCTTGGAGCCGGTGCCGCAGGGCCGCAGCGCCTGGTGCTCGACGCGACAACGGGGCGTGGCGGCCGGGCAGCGCGGGTGGAATGCGCACCCCGTCGGAGGCGAACGCAGGTTGGGGATTTCGCCTTCGAGCACCTGGAAGCCGTGCGCCTTGGCTTGCACCGGGTCCGTTCGCGGCACCGCGCGCAGCAGGGCTTGCGTGTACGGGTGGCGCGGCGCCGCGAGCACGTTTTCGGCCGGCCCGATCTCGACGATGCGCCCGAGATACATGACGGCGACGCGATCGGCGAGGTGGGCGACTGCGCCGAGGTCATGGGCGATGAACAGGTACGCCAGGCCGCGCTGCTGGCGCAGGTCGGCGAGCAAGTTCAGCACCTGCGCCTGCACGGAGACGTCGAGCGCACTGACGGGTTCGTCGAGCACCACCAGATCCGGGTCCGTGGCGAGGGCGCGGGCGATGCCGACCCGCTGGCGCTGGCCGCCGGAGAACTCGTGCGGCCAGCGCTGGCGCAACGCGGCGTCGAGCCCGACCGCTTCGAACAGTTGCGCGACCTTCGCTTCGCGCGCAGGCCACGAGAGCCGCAGGTGTACGTCGAGCGGTTCCGCGACGGACTCGCCGACGCGCATCCGCGGGTCCAGCGCGGCATCGGGGTCTTGGAACACGACCTGCAGGCGCCGCCGCATCGGCAGCAACCGAGCGCGCGACCATCGCGTCACGTCGGCACCGTCGAACCAGACCGTTCCGCTGGTCGGCGGAGTCAAGCGCAAGAGCGCGCGACCCGCCGTCGACTTGCCGGAGCCTGACTCGCCGACGAGCCCCAAAACCTCGCCGCGCTCGATCGAAAGCGACACGCCATCGACAGCGCGGACGCGGGCCACCTCGCGCTGGAGCAGGCCGCGTCGGATGGGGAAGTGCACCGAAACGTCTCGCAATTCTGCAAGTGCGCCGCTCAAGCAGCCTCCTGCGGAAGCGCGGCCCAGGCAGGCACTTCGGCTGCTTTCCAGCACCGCGCTGCATGGGCGACGGCGCCAGGTTGGGCGAGCAAGCCCGGCCGCTCGTGTCGGCAGCGTTCGTCGGCCAGCGCACAGCGAGGAGCAAAGGCGCAACCTGGCGGGCGGGCCTGCGGCAGCGGCGGCATGCCGGCAAGTGCGGCCAGGCGGCTGCGGCGCGCGGCACCAGGTTGTGGGCGGCTGCGCAGCAACGCGACCGTGTACGGGTGGCGGGGCGCGCCCAGCACGACTTCGCAGGGACCCTCCTCCACAGCCATTCCGGCGTACATCACCACGACGCGGTCGGCCATGTGGGCGACCACGCCCATGTCGTGGGTGACGAGCGCGACCGCCATCCCGAGCGCGCGCTGGCGTTCTTGGACGAGGCGCAACACCTGGGCTTGCGTCGTGACATCGAGCGCCGTGGTCGGCTCGTCGGCCACCAGCAGCGCCGGGCCGCACAACAGGGCCATCGCCAGGCACACGCGCTGCCGCATGCCGCCGGACAGTTCGTGCGGGTAGGTGCGCAAGCGGTCGTGCACAGACGGGATGCCGACGTCGGTCAGCATGCGAGCCGCGGCCGCCAGCGCCGCTGCGCGCGTCGCCCCCCGGTGGACGGTCAACACTTCGGCCAGTTGATCGCCGATCCGCAAGTACGGGTTCAGCGCCGTCATCGGATCCTGGAACACGACCGCCATCCGGTCGCCGCGCAGGCTGCGCCGGGCCGCCGGAGAGAGCTGGCCCAGGTCCGTCCCTTCGAAATGCAGGCGAACGGCTGCCACGTCCGTCGTGCGTGCGTCATGCAGGCCGAGCGCCGCCAGGGCCGACACCGTCTTGCCGCTGCCCGATTCGCCGACGAGGCACAGCGTCTCGCCGCAGCCGACCGCAAAGCCGACATCGACCACGGCCGGAACCAAACCACGATCGGTCCGAAACGTGACGCGCAGGCCGGCTACTTCGAGCGTGGGGACACCCGCCGGCCCCGGCGCGCCGGCAGCGTCCGGTTGGCCCGACCGGGTCACGGCACCGCGTGCAGGGGGCTGCTGGGCGTGGGGCTGCCGGGCGCGTTTGGCGCGGGTGCGTTCGCCGGCACGCTGCTGACGTCCACCGACACACGGAACAGGCGAGACCGTACGTGGCACGGCGTGCCCTTGGCAGCGCTGGCGCACGTGTCGCGCAAGGCGTCGATGGCACGCACGACCTCGTCCCAGGGGGCATCGACGGTGGCGCGGACGGTCGCGGTCTCAACGCCTGGCGCCGCCACCCGCAGCCGCTGGGCCCAGGCGTTGAGCGTCTCGAGCACGTTGCCGAGCAACTCGGGCGTCACCGGCTCGCCAACGGGCCGTACCAGTTCGAGGGCCATGCCGCGGGCGCCGACGCGCACCGTCACGGCTGTCAAGTCGTCAGGGACCCCGTCGTTGGCGCCCGGGTCCGCTGGCGTTCCGGGCGCGGGGCTCGCAGCAACGGGCGGGGTACCCGTGGGCAGTGGCGTCCCCGCCGGTCCAAGTGGATCGACGAGCAGACCGAAGTAGCTCGCCACGGCAAGCTGCGGCCGCGCGCCAACGCCGGCCAGGGTCCGCCGCGTCCGTTCCACTGCACCAGCGGCGATGCGGCGGTCTGCCACCACGACGACGTCGCGGTCCCGCAGGCCGGCGGCCGCCTGGGCCAGTTCGGCGACCGCAGCATCGACCGCGCCTTCGCCCAGGTCGAGCACCTGCTTGCCGGACGGCCCCTGCAAGGCAGCCGCATCGCACAGGCCCGCCGGTGCGGTGCAGCGCACGGCGCCCATCGGCTTGCCGTCGAGGAACCATTGGCGGCGACCGATCACGATCGTGGCGCGCGTCCATTGGACGACCGCGGCTGCGACGGGTGGCGGGCGCGGCGCACCAGGGGCCGATGGCGCAACGCCCGGCGCTCCGTCGGCACGGGCCGGCGGCGGGGGAGGCGCGGTCGGGGTGACCTCGACGAAAGGCAAGGCCACCTCGTCCGTCGCCGTCGAGCGCGGCGGCTCGACCTCGTAGAGCGCGTCGAGCACCGCGATGGGTTCCGATGCGTGCACGGGCGCGCCCTGATTGGCCTCCACCGGTCCGGCCGCCCCGGTAGCCGGCGCTCCGGGGGCGTTCGGACCCTGTGCCGCGGGGTGGGCGCCCGGCGCAGCGTGCTCGGGTCCGCCACTGCCTTGGGGCCCGCTCTTGCCGCAGGCCGCGGCGAGCACCACCGCGCCACAGAACGATGCAATCTCAAGCAAGTGCCGTCGATTCCAGCCCATCATGGGACCTCCCCGCTCGGCCGGAGCCAAGCCACCGCTACATTCCATTTCTGAGCACTGGCCATTACATTTCCGTCCACGCGCCGTCGGGTCCGCGCTGCATCTGGGCCATCCGCTCGGCCCGCACGAGCGCCTGCACCATCGAACCCGCATCGGCGACGCCCTTGCCCGCGATATCGTAGGCCGTGCCGTGGTCGGGCGAAAGACGCGGCACTGGCAGCCCGCACGTGACGTTGACCGCCTCGTGGAAGTGCACCGTCTTGAGCGGCCCGAGTGCCTGATCATGGTACATGCACAGGACTGCGTCGTAGCGGCCCGTCATGGCCTGGTGGAAGACGGCGTCGGCCACGACCGGGCCGCGCGCGTCGATGCCGAGTTGGCGCAGGCGCTGGACGGCAGGTGCAATGATCGTGGCCTCCTCATCGCCCAAGCGCCCGCCCTCGCCAGCGTGGGGATTCAGGCCGCACACAGCCAGCCGGGGCGCGGCGATCGCGAACCAGCGCACCAATGCGTCGGCCGCCGCTTCGCCCGCCGCCACGATGGCATCGGACGTCAGGAGTTCGGCCACCCGCCGCAGCGGCACATGCGTCGTCACCGGCACCACCCGCAGGCGAGGCCCAGCCAGCATCATCGCAAAGCGTTGGGCACCGAGGCGTTCGGCAAGGTATTCGGTCTGACCCGGGGGGCGCGGATCGAGGTGGTCGAAGATCGCCTTGGGCACGGGGCCCGTGACCATGGCGTCGATCTCGCCGCGGCGGGCGGCTGCTGCCATGGCGTCCAGCGCTGCGAACGCTTGGGCACGGCTCGCATCGGTGGGGTGGCCCGCCTCGGGCACCGGAGCCGGGGCCGGGCCGCGTTCACCCACCGCGATGAGGTGCAGACCCGGCGCAGCCGGCCGGACCGACCCGGTCGGCAACCCGAAGCGGGCGCATACCGCGCGCAGCCAGGCTTCGAGGGCCGCAGCGACGTAGACCTGGACGCGCGCCCGCTCGTGCAGGTGTGTGTGGCCGAGTGCCTGCAGCAGCACCTCCGGGCCGATGCCCGCAGCGTCGCCCAACGTGACGCCAATCCGCGTCACGCCCGGCGGCCGCCGCGCGCCCGGGTGTGGCCCTTGCGAACGCGGCGCGTCGGGGTCCTGCGTGGACGAAGTCGGCGGAAGCACACTCATCGCGTCGGTCCTGCGGCGGCCAGGGGCCTGGGAGGGTGACGAACCGCCGGCCCAGGGTCTGGAGCGCGCCGACCCGCGATGCTAGCCTCTGCGCGTGGCGTTGCAACCCGATCGTTCCTTGGCAGGGCAGGCGCGCCATCCGGTTGCCGGGTCGGGGCGCGCCTGCTGCGTCGGATTGTCGACATGACACGCGCGCCGACGGGACCGCCGCGCGGGCTTGCCGCCGGCCTGCGCTTCGAGGCGGCGCCGGACCTCGACCCTGCCGTCCTGGCCATCCTCAGCCGCGAAGGCGATGGCTTGGCACGGGCGTTGGCGGCGTGGGGTCGCTTCCGGCAGCCCGTGCGCGTGCGCACGACCACGACAGGTGCCGCCCTGCGCGCCGCCGCGCCCTGCCCGACGGACTTGAACCTGCATGGTCTCGCCGGCCTGGACGAACTCGTCTTGCTGGCACCCGCGGCGTGGCTCGAGCCGCCCGCAGACGGAGAACTGGTGCGGACACTGCACCACGAACTGGCCCATGTGTTGCTGTTCCAGCGTTGCGCGACGGCGGGCTCGGCACGTGCCCCGTGGTTGCCGACCTGGTTCCGCGAGGGCATGGCGACCGTGGCTTCTGAGGGGCGGCCTCCCCCGCGACTGCGCCGCCACCTGGGCGCGCACCCGGCGCTCGACGACCTGCCAGGTGCTGGCGAAGAGGTCCTGGGAGCCCACGCCCAGGCCTGCTACGACGTCGCGGCGTTGGCATTCCAGGACTGGTACGACCGGTTCGGAGGCCGCGGCCTGACCGCGCTGTGTGCCGCCATGCGCGCCGGGCACTCGTTCGCCGCCGCATTCACGCGGGCGTGCGGGCAGCCCGAGGCGACCTGGCTGGCTGGATGGCTCGCCGGGCTGCGGCGCGACGCCGGCCAGCGCTGAACCCGACCGTCCGCGGCCGGATCCGCCCGTGGCCGGGCATGACCGCCGAAAACCCTTCAAACTTCAAGGATTTCAGCTTCCTTGTCGGCGCTCACCTGGTCGATGCGCTTCACCGCAGCGTCGGTCGCATCCTGGACCTTCTTCTTGGCGCGGTGCAGATCGTCGTCGGGCATGTCCTCGTCGAGTTCGAGCAGGTCCATCGCCTCGCGTCGGCCGTGCCGCGCGCTGACCCGCGCCTCCTCGGCCAGCTTGTGCAGCACCTTGACCATCTCGCGGCGCCGATCCCCGGTCGGCGGCGGCACCGGGACGAGCACGACGTCGCCCCGGTTCGTCGGCGTCACACCCAGGTTGGCCGCGAAGATCGCCTTTTCGACGGCCGGGCACATCTGGCGCTCCCACGGTTTGACCTGAATCAGGCGGGGATCGACAACGGTCACGCTTGCGATCTGGTTCAGGGGCGTCTCGGCTCCATAGTAATCGACCCGGACCCCGTCGAGCAGCGCCGCGTGGGCGCGACCGGTGCGCAGCCGCATCGCCTCGCGTCGAAACGCCTCAAGGGTGGCCGCGAGCGCGGTCTCCAAGTCGGCGAGAATCTGCTCTTCCATGGCCATGCCTCCGCTGCGAATCCTCTCCTGCCAGTTGCCAGCAGCCGTTCGCCCGCGGCTGACGTCCGCCCAGAATGCCTGGGCCGCTGCGAGTTGTTCAGGCAGGCAGCGTAGGAGCCGCGCCTGCTGGTTTCGAGCGCACCCAGGTGCCGACCGGCTCGCCGTCGAGCACGCGGAGCACGTTGCCGGGCACGCTGAGGTCGAAGACGACGATCGGCAGTTCGTTGTCCATGCACAGCGACAGGGCCGTCGAGTCCATCACGGCGAGCCGGCGCGTCAGCACCTCGTGGTGCGTGAGTTCTGTGTAGCGGCGGGCGCCGGGCACCTTGTTGGGGTCGGCATCGTAGACGCCATCGACCTTGGTCGCCTTGAGCACGAGTTCGGCGCCGATCTCGGCCGCGCGCAAGGCCGCCGTCGTGTCGGTGGTGAAGTACGGGTTGCCGGTGCCGCCCGCAAAAATCACCACGCGCCCCTTTTCGAGGTGCCGGATGGCACGCCGGCGGATGTACGGCTCGGCAATCTGCTGCATCGCGATCGCCGATTGCACGCGCGTCTGCACGCCCATCTTTTCGAGAGCGTCTTGGATGGCCAAGCTGTTCATGCACGTGGCCAGCATGCCCATGTAGTCGGCGCTCGCGCGGTCCATCCCGGCCGATGCCCCGGCCACGCCGCGAAAGATGTTGCCGCCGCCGATCACGATCGCCAGTTCCACCCCGCGCTCGCGGACCTGCTTGCACTCGCGCGCGATGGCCTGGAGCGTGTCGGTGTCGATGCCCTGACCCCGCGAGCCGGCCAACGCCTCACCAGACAACTTGAGAAGAATCCGGCGATATCGTGGCATGGGCGGCCTCGGAAGGCGCGAAGTGCGCGACCCCGCGAGCGGCCTGGGAAGCTGCAGCGCGCGGCGGCCGGCGGTGTACATCAACGGGGCGGCATGGAGCAAGAGCGCACCCAGCCGGTGGGGCGCCAAAAAACTGGCGGAAAATGGACAGCGTGGCCAGATCAGCGCAGGCTGCGCCACCCTTCGAGCGGGGGAACGCCCACCCAGGGGACCGGTCGTGCCGCACACCCTTCGTAATTGCCCGGCAGGCCCGCAGGATCAAGCGTTGCACGCCGGGTACGATCCACGCCGATGGGCCCGCCGCGTCGGCTTCCTCGCTCGAATCGGGCTCGTCGCCGCCGCGGGCTGCGCCACCTTCGTCGGGATCCCGGGCGCTGCCGCACAGGAGGGAGACCCGCTGCGTCACTCGGATCGCGCCGCCAGCCTGTACCGCGACGTGCTCAAGGTCGATGGCGCTGGCAACCCGCTGCTGCCCCTGTCGGTGTTGGCGCGGCAGGAGCGTGTTGAGGTGGCCGCGACCGGCGGCGTTCGCGTGCTCGGGACGGGCGACGGTGCGGTCGAGGTGCGCACGCCCGGCCCCGTCGAAGTCACGGTCGTCGAGCCGAAGCCGGGCGTGTTCGAGTGGTTTGTCGTGCTCGGCGAGGCCGCGTCCCACGATTTCGACGCATTGCGCGCCGCCAAGGCCGCGTGGAAGGAACGCGGCGTCAGCCTGCGCCTGATGGGGTCCGGCACGACGTACAGCCTGGCTGGTCGCGCCTTCGACACGCGCGTGAGCCGTTTGTGCCTCGACGAGACGCTGCGTTCCGAAGCCGCAGCCCGGGCGCGCGCCGAGGAACTGGGCAAGAAGTGGGGCGCGGAGTTCGATGTCCATGTGGTCGTCGCGGAGCCACCCGGCGGTCGCCTGGTCGCACGCGGGCCGGGCGGCGCCGAGGTGCGTGCAGCCGACGTGCTGTGGTTCGAGGCCGTCAAGGAAGCCGGCAAGGGCACGACGGTGCAGGTGATCGGCACACGCAAGGGCGCCCGCTCCGTGCTCGAACTGCCGGGCCGCGTCTACATGGTGCCCGCCCACAGCGGCGGCATCGAGGTGATCAACGAAGCGGAGGTCGAGCGCATCCTCGAAGGCGTGGTGGCGTCCGAAATCTTCCACTCCGCACCCGATGCCGCGCTTCAAGCGCAAGCCGTGGCCGCGCGCACCGACATGCTCGCCAAGGTAGGCACGCGCCACGCGATGGACCCGTTCGCGATCTGCGCCGACGTGCACTGTCAGGCGTACAGCGGCCTGGAGCGTGTCAACCCGCGCATTGCCGAAGCCGTCCGCTCGACCCGCGGCCTCGTGATGATCGACGCCGATGGCCGCCTGGTCGATGCGTACTACCACGCCATCTCCGGGGGCCACACCGAGAACAACGAGAACGCCTGGCCGGGGCGCCCCCAGCCGGCATTGCGCGGACGGCCGGACCTCGCCGACGCCGGTGTGCATCCCTTCGCCGCCGGCGGCCCGCATCCGTCGGACGGCGGTGCGACCGATGCGGGTGTCGAGGCCGTGTTGGCTGCGAAGGACACCAGTTGGGCCGCGGCGTCGGGCATGAATGCCGACAATGCGCGTTGGCGCACCGAACGCACGGCCGACGAACTGCACCAAAGTCTGCAGGCCTACAGCATCACGAAGCGGGTCATCGGTCTTCGCGTGGTGCGGCGCGGCGTTTCGGGGCGCGCCCTGGAGGTCGAGGTCGCCCACCCCGAAGGAGCGAAGTCGGTATTGGCGGGCGAATTGCGCATCCGCAAGGGACTCGGTGGCTCGGCGGGGCCGAAGGGGTTGCGTTCGGCACTGTTCGTAGTCAAGCAGGAAGGCGACCGCTTCGTGTTTCGCGGCGCAGGGTTCGGCCACGGGGTCGGCATGGACCAGACCGGCGCCGTCGGGCGCGCCAAGGCCGGCCAACCGTACGCGGCGATCCTGCAGGCGTACTACTCCGGCGTTCGCATCGAAAAGGTGTACTGAAGCGATGCCGGGCTCTTCGATCGGCGGCGCGCTGCGGCTGCAGACGTTCGGCGAATCGCACGGCGCGGCCGTCGGCTGCGTGGTCGATGGCTGCCCGGCTGGCGTGCCGCTCGATGTCGCGCGCATCTCAGGCTGGCTGGCGCGGCGTCGGCCAGGTTCAGGACCCCACGTCAGTGCGCGGCGCGAGCCCGACGTTCCGAGGGTGTTGTCTGGCACCTACGAGGGCCTGACGCTGGGTACGCCGATCTGCGTCGTGGTGGAGAACTTGGACGCGCGGCCAGACGACTACGCGGCAATGCACCAGTGGTTTCGCCCCGGCCATGCCGACTTCGGCTGGCACGCCCGCTTCGGCCATCGCGACCCGCGCGGCGGTGGCAGGTCGAGTGCGCGCGAGACGGTCGGCCGCGTGATCGGCGGCGCAGTCGCGCAAGCCATCTTTGACGCCTGGACGACGCTACGCGGCCATCCGCGCCTCGAAATCGTGGCCTGGGTGCAGTCCTTGGGCGCCATCGAGGCCCACGGGCCCGCGCCGCACATGCTGGGCGGGTCGATCGTGCCGGCTGGCGCAGCGTTCGCGTTCGACCCCCAGACCCTGACTTCGACAGACGTCGATCGCACGCCGTTGCGCTGCCCCGACGCCACGGCACACGCCGCGATGGTCGCCGCGCTGGAATGCGCGCGCCGCGACCGCGATAGCCTCGGCGGCGTCGTGCGCTGCGTTGCGCGCAATGTGCCGGCTGGGCTCGGCGACCCGACCTTCGACAAGGTGACAGGCCTGCTGGCCCACGCGCTCGGCTCGCTGCCGGCGGTCCGCGGCGTGCAGTTCGGGTCGGGTTTCGCGGCTGCAGGCCTGCGCGGCAGCGCCCACAACGACGCGTTCGTGCGGACGGGCTCTGGGGGCGTCGCCACGGCCACGAACCATGCCGGTGGCGCGCTGGGCGGATTGACGACCGGCATGCCCCTCGTGATCGACGTCGCGTTCAAGCCACCGGCGACGATTCCCCAGCCCCAGACCGGCATCGGGCCAGCGGGGCCGGCGGAATCGCGCACTGTGACGGGCCGCCACGACCCGTGTGTGGCTCCGCGCGCGGTGCCGATCGTCGAGGCGGCGGTCTTTTTCGTGCTGGCCGATCTGCTGCTCCGGCCGGCGCGGCTGGATTCGTTGCCGTGAAGCGGGGGGCGCGGGCGGTCGCGGTCGCGCTGGCCGCGCTGGGCTGCGTGCCACCTTGCTGCGCACAGTTGCTCGAGACGCGGGACTTGCGCGTCGAGGTGCTGGAACCGGCGCGCACGGTCGAAGTCGCGCTCGGCTCGGGGCTAGCAGTGCGGGGTGCGCGCAAGGGCGAGTATGTGCAGGCCCACGTCGAGCGGGTCGAGCGCTGCGCCCGCGAAGAGCAGCAGCGGGTCCTCGGCATCGAGGTGGTGGTCCGGCGCGCCGTGGGGGCGTCGCTGCTGCTGGAATGGGGCTTCAGTGGCGTGTTTGCGCTGGCGGGCGGTTGGTTGCTTGCCGAGTCGTTCGAGCAACCGGACGTCGGTCCCCCGACCGGGGAGATCGCAGCACCGCGGTCGCAGTCGCTGCGCGTCACGGGGCTGGCCATCGGTCTGGCGGGCCTCGGCCTGCTGGGCGCGGCGGCTGTGCAAACGGTCAGCCTCGGCGTGCACGAGCGCCCGCTCGGCGAGCGCACCCTGCGCCGACAGAGCCCCGGATACGCGTGCCGCGCAGCGCCGGCAGCGGCGGCGACGGTGCGCCTGACCCTGCCCGATGGGACCCAGATCGAGGCATTGACGGGCGCGGACGGCACCGCGAGCTTGCCGCTCCCCGCCGACGTCAGCGCCATCGTCGCACGCGAAGGCCGCGCCCGCGCGACCCTGGAGGCACTGGGCGATGCCAAGGCCCAAATTCGCATTGAATTGTAGTCGCGCTGGCCAGCGCTCCGCTTCCGTGTCGATCGAAACGCTCGGTGTCGATCAGAACGCGACGTGCAGCGTCAGGCCAGGCCCGTGGGCGGTCGCGCACGGCACCAAGATCAGGCCCGCACCCAGCGGCCCAGCGGCGCCCGGAGACTGCGAGGGACCGCTTGCCCCGACCACGATGCCTGTGATCAGCAGCCCGCCACCGAGCACGGCGCCGCCGATGCCGCCCCAGTATAGGAGGTCGGCCGTGTTCTTGTCGGTCAGGTACGCGTCGTAGCCGTTGTCGCCGGTGCCGTAGACGCCATTCTTGGCGTCGGCATTCGCCTGCGTGCCCTTATTCATGCCGAGGAACAGCGCGGCGGCGCCGCCGGCCGCGAGCACGCCGCCCACCCCCGACAGCACCCACGCGGCCGTCGAACTCCGGGGTGCGGGTTTCGCAATGCCGATGGGAGCAGCGGCCCCGTCGCCAGGCGCGGCGCTGCTGGCCTGTCCGGTCCCGGCCCGGGCGCCGCCGGCCTGCCCAGCACCTGGCTGGACCCCAGCGGGCGGCGGCAGCGCGGGCGTCGGCAGGTTCCATCCATTCCAGGCCGTGGCCTGGCCCTGCTTCTGCACCTCGACGAGCCGAGACTGCACGCGCTTGAGGCCCGCTTCGATGCGCTCGCGATCATTGGGCTGCACGGCACCGAGACGGGCGACTTCGTAGAACTTCTCGGCCTTCTTGAGCGCCGCTTCGTCGCCGATCTTTTCGAGCGCGAGGGCCGCCTCCTCCTCCAGTTGGGCTTCGGGAAAGCGCTTCGTGGCATCGAGCAGGGCATCGAGGATTTGCTGGGGAGTCGCCTTGCGCAGCGGCTCCAGCTTATCGACGATGCTCGTGCGCAGGGCCTCATCGGGTTCGACTTCGACGTAGCGCTCCAGCAGGTTGAGTGCGCGCTGCCAGTGGCCGATTTCCTGCCAGGCGCGTCCGGCATAGCGCAGGTTCTTGGGGTCGCGCTTGTCGAACTGGTACGCCTGCATGAACGCCGTCGCGGCTTCGTAGTACTGCTTGTTCTTGAAAGCGGCAGCGCCCTTCTGCGCGAGTTCGGCGGATTCTTCGACGGGCCCAGCCCAGGCGGGCGACGGCGCGGCGCTGGCCCACACGAGGCTGGCGGCACCCATCGCGGCGAGCAAGCGCTGCCAGACATTTCGAGGCAACTGGCGGGTGCAATGGGGGACACCACGGCGCATGGGAACCTCCGCGGACGAAAAAAGCAGGGGCGCCGCCAGTGTAGGCGGGGGGCGCGGCAGCGACAAGGGAGACGATGTGGTCCGATGCCGACGGCAGGCTCGCAACAGACGCACAAGCACGCTTATATTAGTTCCCTTGAATTCGGCTCGGTGCTCGCTGGCACGCGCCGGCGGCGGCGGTACAGCCAAACGGCGAGCCCGCAGCTTGCGGCAAAGCTACCCAGTCCCAGCGCGAGCCAGCCGCGCTGCACGCCATCGGTGGGCGCAGTCGGCGCGTAATGGCCCGGGCGATCCCACAGCGGCGGAAGGACACCCTGGCGCAACAGTGCCAGTTCCTGGCGCACGCGCTCCGTCTTGTGCGGGAACTGCAGCGACCCCGGTGCGTCAGCCAGTTCGACGTAGCGCTCGAGAGCCTTGGCCGCGGCCGGCAGATCGTGCGTGCGCAACACCTGCGAGCGGCAGTAGTGCACGTCGGGGTCAAGCGGATTGACCGCAGCCGCGCGCTCGATGAACGCCGCGGCCTGCTGCGGGCGCCCCAACCACAGGTGGGCCATGCCGATGTAGATGAAGACCCGGCCCTCGTTCGGCACCCGGGCCTGGAGCGGCTCCAACTGGCGCAACGCTTCGTCGAAGCGGCCGTCGTAGAACACCGACACGGCCGTCAGGAATTGCGCCACGGTATCTGCCGGGTCGTGGGCGGCGCGGTCGGCCAGTTGCGCCCGGACGCGCGCCCAGTCGCCCGGAGCCGGCCGGCCAGCGCGGGCGGCTTCGTCTTCGACGCGCCCGAGGTCGCCGAGCACGCCGGCCAGCTTGCCGAGCACGTCTTTGCGCTGGGGCGAGCGGCGATGCAGCGCTTCGAACGCCGCGATGGCCTCGAGGTGACGGCTGGAGCGGAACAAGGCCATGCCGTGGGCGTCGTGGAGGTCGGCATCGGCGGGATGCGCGGCGACGGCAGCTTCGGTCCATTTCAGTTCGCCGACGGCATCCGCCTGGCGCGTCGCCAGCCCGATGCGGGCCTGGTAGACCGACGGCGCCGCCACGCCTGGACCCGCGAGCCGGCCGTCGAGCAGCGCCGCCGCCAGGGTCACGGCCCCTGCCAGTTCGAACGCGTCGGCCAGGGGCCGTGGATCGCAGGGCTGGCCCGCGATGCGGTCGCAGTCTGCCAAAGTACGGCGGCCGTCGTCGGCGCGCCCGACAAGCACGAGAGCCGCGGCCGCCCGCGGCGCCACGACGCTCCACTGCCGGTCTGCCGGGTCACCCGGCCGCGGTGCGCGCGCCCACACCCCACGCACGGCGCGCTCGGCCTGGGCGCGGGCGACGTCGGCACGTCCCAGCCGTGCGGCGACGAGGGCAAGGTCGGCGCGCACCGCTGGCGCCAGATCATCGGGCAGCCTGGCGAGCAACGCGTCGAGCAGGCGGCGGGCCTCGGCACGGTCGGCAGCGCGCAGCGCCAGATCGACCGCACGCAGCGGTTCGCCCAGGTTGGCCGCATCGACACCGGCTGTCGTCGTGTGCACCTGACCGCCCCGCTCCGCCAAGCGCTGCCGCAAGACCGGCACGCACGCTGCCAGCGCATCCGCATCGATCTGGCACGGGCCGGCGCTTGCAACGAATGCGGCGAGTTCGGGCTCAATCCCTGCGGAATCGGGCGGCGTCGGCGCGGGCAGTTGGCACGGCAGGGCAAGATCGAGGTGGACGGCGCTGCCGTCCACCGGCAGGCGCACCAACCAGACGGCGCGCCCTCCGGCGAGGCTGCGCACCTCGAATGCGACCCGCGCGCGCCCGACGCGGACGTCGCCGCGCAGCAGACCGGCCGGCAGCGCGAGGCCATCAAACAGGGCATCGACGGCCGCTTCCTGGCCCGGCGCGAGCACTGGGGTCGGAGCCGACGGCACGCCAGCCAGTCCGGGGTGCGCGATGGTCACTCCTGGCTGCGCGATCGCGCCGGCACCGGCCGCCACGGAAACCGCGACGGAAACGGCGACGGAAACGGCGACGGAAACGGCGACGGACACGGCGACGGGCGCTGCGGGGCACGCACCGAAGACCCTGACGGGCAATGGGAGGAATTTGCGCGACAAGCGGGGCTCTCAGTCGATCAGGAGCCCGGGCGTCTTGCCCGGATCCGGCTTCGGCGGCGTGCCGTCCGGCGGCTTCTGGCCGGGAGGCCGGGAGGCCGACGGCTTGCGCTTCAACTCGACCTTGACGATCTTGATCGTGTCGCCTGCACCGATCTCGACGTCTTGGCTGCCGTCCAGATAGCCGTCGGCGCTCGCGGTGATGACGTGCCTGCCCGGCGGCAGGGCGGTGGCATCGCCGCTCAGTGGCTGGCCGTCAACGCGGACCTTGGCGCCGGAGGGCACACGCTGCACCGCGACGGGCACGACTGTTGCGGCAATGGGGCCAAGCCCTGCCGTGGGGGCAACTGGCGCGGCTACCGGCACCGCTGCGGGGACAGGCGCTGGTGGCGCGGCGGGTGTCGGCGCGGCTGCCGGCACAGGCGCAGCGACCTTGACGGACCCCGATGCGGCAGGGTCGGCAGCCGGGATCGCGGCGGGCTCCGTGCCTGCCGCCGTCGAAGCCCCGGGAGCAGCGACGGGCGGCCGGCCGCCCTGCATGACGATGACGATCGCCAACGCCACGACCGCCGTCACACCGCCGCCGATGCCCAGGAATGCCCACGGGCTCTTGGCGGCGGGCACGGCGGCGGCCTGTGGCGGCGACGCTGGCGGGCTGGCGTGGGGCGCTTTCTCGCCGGCAGTGCTGGACACATGCCGCGGCAGCCCGAGCGCTTCGGGCCGCTCCAGCCGTGTCGGCATCTCCAGCGCGGGGGCCCGCCCGCCACCCTGACCGCGTCCCAGCGCGGCAAGTTCGGGCGGAGCGGTGGTTGCCAGCGTGGCCGCGCCCTCGTCGGACAGCATGCCGCCCGCACTCGACGTCACGATCATTTTCGACGATGTCGTCGCCGTCCCCGACGCGAGGGCCGGCGGCGTGGCGCCGGCGGCCTGCGCGGCAGGTGTCTTGCCCGTCTCTGCCCGCGCCGGCCCGGCGGGTCCCATCCCTGTCTCGTACGTCGTCTCGTCGTGCGTGTCTTCGCCCTCGTACTTTGCCGTGTGCAGGGGTTCTACACCCGGCCTCGGCACGCCGATTTTCGCCTCCAGCAACACGGTATCGACCGAAGCGATCATCGCATGGAGCATCTCATCGGCGCTGGCCCAACGCAGTTCCGGCTCGCGTTGGAGCGACCGCAACACGACGTCGCACATCCCCTCGGGCGTCGGCAGGATCAGGCAATCGTGCACGCGCGGCGACTCCTCCTGCACGCGCTTGAGCAGCATCGACAGCGGCGAATCGGCCTCGAACGGCGTCACCCCCGTCATGCACTCGTACAGGATCAAGCCAAGTGAATAGAGGTCCGTCCGTGCGTCGATCGGCGCGCCGCGAGCCTGCTCTGGGCTCATGTAGCGCGGCGTGCCGAGAATCGCGCCGGTCGACGTCATGTCGACCTGGGTCGAGTCGCCCGTGAGGCTTTTCGCGATGCCAAAGTCGAGCACCTTCACGTAGTCGGACTCGTTGTGCACGACCTGGATGAAGATGTTGTCGGGCTTGAGGTCGCGGTGGACGATGCCCTTGCTGTGCGCCTCCGACAGCGCCTTGAGCACCTGGCCGGCGATGTGCACGATCCGACGCGGCTCGATCGGCCCCTCCTTGCGCATCAACTCGGAGAGCGTCCGCCCTTCGAGAAACTCCATCGCAATGTAGAGGTTGCCGTCGTCCATCTGGCCGAAGTCGAACACCCGCACCGTGTTGGGATGCTTCAACTTCGACGTCGCCTTGGCCTCCTGGCGGAAGCGCGCGACCACATCCTGGCTCTCGGCCACGTCGGTCCGCAGCACCTTGATCGCGACGGTGTCGCCGGTCGCCGTGTGCTGGGCCTTGAACACGGCACCGAAGCCGCCCTGGCCGATGACCTTCAGCACGCGGTAGCGCCCCGCGATGAGTTCGCCGATGTGGCCGAGCGTGGGGTCTTCCTTTTTCTTGAGGACGAGCGTCATCTCGCCGTCTTTGGGGCAGACGGACGCTTCAGTCTCCAGGCCGCACTCTGGACAGGCGCGCAAGGTGGTCACCGTGCTTCGGCCTCCCCGGCCGCCGTTCGGTTCACGAAGAGGGGCTCTCTCGCCGACCGATTCATCCACCCACCAGACATACCGCCAATTGGCTCTCCGTGCAACCTCGCACCGCGCGATCGCTGCCCGCCGGCTTGCCAACGCCTCGGCAGCCGTGCACGATTCTGCCGGGAATCCCCCTCGGTGGTGCCCGTGATGCCGCTCCCTTCCCTTGCCGCGCGGCCCCTGTCTCGCGGCGACTCGCCCCGTGCGCGGCGACTGCGGCGCGGCCCGCTGCACCCGTGTCTGGTTGCCGCTGTCCTGTTGGGCGGGTTGGGGTGCCAGGAAGCCACTCTCGACGTCGAGGCCTTCGATCCGAAGCCCGCCGCCGTGGTGCCAGACGTGCCGGCCAGTCCCGATGTCGCCGACGCGGGTGTCGATGCCGCGCCGCCGCAACTGACCTGCAAGGACGTGTGCCCAGACAGCGGCAACCCGTGCAAGCTGAACGTATGCAAGAACGCCATCTGCGGGCTTGTTGATGGCCCGGACGCCACGAAGTGCGAAGACGGCAACCCGTGCTCCGAGGGCGAGAAATGCGCCAAGGGCGAATGCACAGGGAGCACGCCCAAGAAGTGCGACGACGGCAACGCGTGCACCGTCGATACGTGTGCGAAGCCGGGGGGCTGCGCGGTCGCGGCGTTTTCGGGGGCCTGCAACACCGACGGCGACACGTGTACCGCCGAGACGTGCAAGGACAACAAGTGCGTCTACCAGGGCATCGCGCCGAGTTGCGACTGTACCGCGGACACCGACTGCAACGCGAAGGGCTTCCTCGACTCGCTCAATGCCAACCTGTGCAACGGCAAGTACTTCTGCGACAAGTCCACGGTCGGCAAGAACCTGTGCGTGCAGAACAAGGCGACCGAAATCAAGTGCAAGCCGATCGGCCCGGACGACATGGCCAACCCCGGCGACGAGCAGTGCCGCGAGAACAAGTGCAACCCCAAGACCGGCGCGTGCGAGGTGACGAACAAGGCGAACAACCTCGCGTGCGACGACAAGATCGACTGCACGCCGGCGACCTGCAATGCGGGGCTGTGTACGGTGAGCGGCGCGGCGAACCAGTGCGACTGCCTGAGCAAGCAGGACGCGGACTGCGACACGTGCAGCTACAGCACGCCAGACCTCGGCTTCGGCTCGCACTGCCAGAAGATCAGCGACGGGAAAAAGAACATCTGCGCCGGCAAGTGGTACTGCGACCAGACGACACGCAACTGCGTGCTGAACAAGGCGACCGTCGTCAAGTGCTCGAGCATCGACGACGGCAAGTGCCAGAAGACGGATTGCGACAGCGTTACGGGCAAGTGCGTCAAGAATTTCCTAAACAATACCAAGGTGTGCGAAGACGGCGACCCGTGCACGGTCAACGACGTGTGCAATAGCGGCAAATGCACGGCCGGGCCGGTCAACACGTGCCCGTGCACGAAAAACGCGGACTGCATGGATGACGGCGACCTGTGCAATGGCGTGCCGTTCTGCCAACTCTCCGAAGACGGCAAGAGCAACAAGTGCGTGATCAACCCGGCCAGCGCGGTGCCGTGCCCGACGACGGGCGACTCGCAGTGCCTGCGCCACACGTGCCACCCCAAGATCGGCAAGTGCGATGTGTACCCGATCGAGAAGCTCAAGAAGCAGCCCAATTGCGTGGAGCCCGATGTCGGGCTCGTCGACTCGAAGTGTCCGCTCGTGCCGATCGACAAGGGCGACGAGGTGTGGGCCGCGCTGTCGTGTGACGATGGACTGCCGTGTACGGCGTCGAGTTCGTGCAAGGGAGGCAAGTGCTCGGCCGAACCTACGTCGTACATCTGTTTCTGCGAGAAGGACGCCGACTGCAAGGACGACGGCGACCTGTGCAATGGCGTGCCGTACTGCCACCTGCTGGCGCCCGACCCGAGCGACGCAGCGAAGAAGAAACCGGCGTGCAAGACGAATCCGGTCACGGTCAAGAGCTGCAGCCCGATCAACGACACGATCTGCATCAAGAATTCGTGCGACCCGAAGACCGGCAAGTGCGAAATGACGCCGCCGTTCGGCAAGGTCTACTGCGACGATGGAGACCCGTGCACCGCGCTCGGGGAGTGTACAGAAGGCAAGTGCGTCAATGGCATCGGCATCTGCCCGTGCACGAGCAATGCGGACTGCAAGGACAAAGGTGACCAGTGCAACGGCACGGCCTATTGCGACAAGTCGCAGAGCCCGCCGCAGTGCATCGTGAATCCGGCGACCGTGATCAAGTGCAATCCGACCTTCGACAAGTTCTGCCTGGCGAACAGGTGCGACAAGGCGACCGGCAAGTGCGACATGAAGCCAGTCAAGGAGTACCAACTGTGCGACGACGGCAATCCGTGCACGACGAGCGAGGTGTGCACCGCCGGGGATTGCCTCGCCGAGACAAACATCTGCATATGCATGCAGAACTCCGATTGTGCCAAGGAGGAGGACTCCGACATCTGCAACGGCACGCTGTACTGCGACAAGTTGGACGCGAAGGCGGGCAACAAGTGCGTGGTCAACCCGGCCACGATCGTCAACTGTTTGGCGACCGACGACACCGAATGCATGCACAACACCTGCGACCCCAAGACCGCAACGTGCGCGATGAAGCCGGTGCCGAACGCGCAATTCGTGCCGTGCACCGACAGCAACCCGTGCACCAAAGGCGACTACTGCACCGAGGCCGGGGCGTGCAAGTCGGGAACCGACACGTGTGGCTGCACCGACGACCTGAAGTGTCAGCAGGCCGATGACGGCAACCCGTGCAACGGGGAGCTTTTCTGCGACAAGACGGTGCCCGGCGCGTTCAAGTGCGTGACGAAGCCGAACTCGGTGGTCTCGTGCCCGGACGGCGCCACGGGCAGTTGCATGGTGCCGAAGTGCGACCCGAAGAGCGGGTCCTGCAAGGCCGTCGAGAGCCCCGGCCTGTGCAACGACGGCAACCCATGCACGCTCGACTCGTGTACTAGCGACCAGTGCAAGAAGGCGCCGGCGCCGGACGGCACCGCGTGCGGCCCCGGTCTGGCGTGCAAGGCATCAAAGTGCGAGCCGAAATAGCTGAGCCGACCTCGCTGTGCTGACCTCGCTGTGCTGACCTCGCTGTGCTGACCTCGCTGGGCTGGAATCGCGTAGCGAGAGCCCGCCGCAGGCGACTCATGTGGCGCGACAGCGCACTCACAACGTCTTGGGTGGGTCGTTTAGTATTTCGATGTACCAAGCGTGGCCGACGTCGTGGAAAAGCACGGCAGGCTGGCCCGGCGCCACCCACAGCAAGGGCCGGAACTCCTCGTAGAGCGCGTTGGCCACGGCGGGCTTGTGCTTCTTCCAGATGCCCTTGGCCTCGAAAAGCTTCGTCCACGAATCGTCCGTCTGACTGTTCTCGTAGCCGTTCGCGGCGATGCGCTGCCAGCCGGTGACAGGGTCCTTGGTGCGAGTGCACGGCAACGCGAACGTCTCAGAGCCCGTGGCGTAGCTGCCGTCGCCCCCGTCCCATGACGTGTTGAGCGTGGCCGTCATCGTGCAGGGGGTCGGCACATCGACCGGAGCGAGCGGCCCGCCGAAATCGAGCTGGATTGTGACGATGCGCACCTGCAGCGCCCCAGACGCCGGCATCACGGTATCGGAGCGATCGGCACGCTTGTATTGGTTGGCAGCGGCGTTCCAGGCGTAGGCCATGCGGTTGAAGGCGCGCTTGCCGGGCGTGTAGCCAGGGCCGTTGGGCTGCGGCACCGGCAGCGGCCATGGATCGACGACGACCGCGGTGTGGCGGCGGGTGTTGAAGGCGTCCTTCGGGTTCCAGACGTACTCGATGGTGTGGTCAGGCAGCACCTTCATGTCGCCGAGCGTCTTCTTGATGGACTGCGGCCCGCACGAGTCGCGATCGACGATGACCTGCTGGAACCCCTGCGGCGGCGCAAACATCAGCCACTCCTCGGCGTCGATGCAGTTGCCGATCGTGCGGCGCACCCAGTGGCCGGCGAGCGTCTTGCTGAACGCCACGGTCGGGTCGGGCACCGCGTCGGAGCCTGGGGTGCCATCAGCAGCGGAGGAACCGCTTGAGTCGGACCCCGGCGTCATGTCGGCCGGGACATCGCTCGCGCCACCGTCGGGGAACTTGTCGACGGGACCCGTGGCGATTGCGCCGCCGTCGCCCAGGCCGGAGTCCCCCGCCAGGGCGACGGAGTCACCCGCCGGCAGCGCGTCGCCGAGCTGGGTCGCAGCACTGTTCGCCCCGCCCACGGCGCCGTCGGCCACCTTGCCGGAGCCCACGTCCGAGACCGTCGCGTCCGCTGCGGCACCCCCGGCCACTTCGACGTCGGTGCCGCACGCCGCCAGCCCGCTCACCGTGAACCAGGTCGCGACCCGGACCACCAGCGCGGAGCCGCCGTGCGGCCGTCGGCTGCGTGGGCCCGCCCGATTCGGTCCTTGCTCGTGCATGTTCGGCCCCCAGATGGTCCTGCCTGGCCGGGCGGCTCCGCCCGCTACCTGTTGCCTTGCCCAACGGGCGCGTGCTGCGGGTTGGACGGTGCGTGCGCGTCGGGCGGGTTCATGGCGCGCCGGCTACGGTGGGTTGGGCAGGCGCAGGTTGATGTGCGTCGTGGCCCGGAGTTCCTCGATCCAGGCCCGGTAGAGCCGCACGAGTTGCTCTTCGCTCAGGCGGCCGCGCACGACTTGTTCCAGCAGGTCCTTGTCTTTGACATCGGTGCGGCGCCGGTCGAGCATCTTGATGATGTGAAAGCCGAACGGCGTCTGCACCACCCCAGAGACCTCGCCCCTCTTCATCGACCACAGCTTGTTGGCAAACGTCGGGTCGAGCGTCCAGCGCTTCTGCCAGCCGAGCGCGCCGTGCTCAGCGCCGCGATCGTCCGAGTGCTCGTCGGCGAGGTCCTCGAACGACTTGGCGCCCTGCTTGATCGCGTCGTGTACCTGCCACGCGCGCTCGCGTCGGCGGGCGACCTCGAGCGGGCTGGCATCGGGCGCCACGCCGATGAGGATGTGCTGGGCCATCACCTCGTCTTCGTGCGTGCCGCCGCCGTGCTCCAGTTCGATGACGCGCTTGACCTCCTCGTCGGTGATGCGGAGCCGCGAACCGAGCTTGACCTTGAGCATCTGCATGCGCAGCAGTTCGGCGCGCACGTGGGCGCGGTAGCCGACGAGGTCGGAGAACCCGAGTTTCTTCACGTTCTCGTCGAGTTCTTCGTCCGTCCAGTTCGTGCGCTTGCGCGTCTGTTCGATCTGGGCATCGACCTCCTTGTCGTCGACGGCGAGGCCGAGGTCCTTTGCGGCCTTGCCGACCAGCACGTTGTCAATGAGCGACTGCAGCGTCTGCACGCGCAAGGCCGCCGGCGAGCGCGGCCGTTCAGCGTCGGCGGGCACCACCTGCTGGCTGGTCTGGTGGGAGCCCTCGGCGCGCCGCAGTTCGCTCGCCGTGATCACCTTGTCGCCGACGACGGCCACGATCGCTTCGACCTCGACGAAGCCGGCCGGCAGGGTCGCGCGCCGGGTCTGCGCGAATCCCTCTCGCGCTGCGCCCGCCACACCGAGCGTGGCCAACACGATCGCGATCGTGCTGTTCATTGCGCCTCCTGCGGGGAGCCGCTCTCGGCGCCGTGATCCTGGCCGGGTTGGCCGTGGCCGACGTGGGCGGGGTCCGCCGGCACGAGCTTGGGTCCCTTCGAGCCTGCCGCGGCCTCGATCTCGATCAGCCGCACGACATCGTCGTTGACGTCGATCTTCGCCTTGGCGCGCAGGTCGTCGAGGCGCCGCTGGCGCAGCAGTTCCCGCTCGCGCTTGGCGACGCGCTGGGCAATCGAGTCCTTCACCTCGTCGAACGTCTTCTCGACGGCCGGGCTGCGCGAAGTCACCATCACCACATGGAAGCCGCGCGCGGTCGCCACCACCGGCCCGACCTCGAAGGCCTTGAGCGCAAACGCCGCCTCGATCAGTTCCGGCGGGATGACCGCCAACCGCGCGACCTCGGCCGGCGCCGCGCCGTGGGGAGCCGCCCGCGCCACAAGGCCGAGCGCACCCAGTTGTGGTGCCGTGTCCTTGTCTTCCGAGAGTCGCACCACGTAGTCGTTCCACAGCGAGACCAACTGCGCCGTGTTGCCGGCCGACCCCGCGATCAGTTCGAGCCGCACCTTGTCGGCCTTGGCGCGGTTGGCGAAAAGCATATGGCTCACGTCGACCTGTTCGGGCTTGTGGTAGAGCTGCGGGTTCTGGTCGTAGTAGCTGCGTAGGTCGGCCGCCGGGATCGTCGCAGGCTTGATCTCAGCGTCGCCCACCGTTGCCAACCAGCGTCGCACCAGAGCTTGCCGGGTGATTTCGAGCACCTCGGGGTCGCGATCGAGACCCTGGCGGCGCGCTTCGGCGGCCAGCACCTCGAACTGCACCATCTTCTGCAGGTAGTCCTTGCGCTTCTGCACCGACGCGAACTGGCTGCGGATGACGGCCGGTTCGGCAAGCAGGCGCTGTTCGAGTTCGCCAAGCGTGATCTGGCGGGCGCCGATGGTCGCAACGATGACGGCGGCCTGCTCGGCGCTCAGCTTGGAGCCTTCGGTGCGCGGCGGCGCGGGCACATTCTCGACCTTGGCGGCCGCTGCGGCTGGTGTCTGGCCCGGGCCGGCGGGATGGGGCCGCTCCGGGCGGGCGCAACTGGCAAGGATGGCGCTGACCACCAGCACCGCCGGGAGCAGGAGGTTCGGGCTGAATGGCTGCTGTCGCATGGGTGGCTTCATCGGGAGGCGCCGCGCAAACAAGGTGGTAGCGGGGCGCACGGTCATGGCACAGGACACCGCGGGGCGCAACCGGCGGGCAGCAGGAACGGCCTGATCACGGCACCGCACACGCTGCCGCGCAAAGTTTGGATTTGCAGGAGTCGCTCGCGCACTCGTCGCCGCTTGTGCACGCCTTGCCCGCGTCCTTGCGCGCGCCGCACACCTGGGTCGTCGCGTCGCACGTGAACGGCGCGGCGCAGTCCTTGTCGCACGGCTTGCCGGCACCGGGCGGCAGAGCACACGCTTTTGTCGCCGCGTCGCACGTCAAGTAGGGGCCGCACGCCAACGTAACCTCGCATGCCGCGCCCACCGGCGGCGGATCGACGCACACCTTCGTCACGGTGTCGCACAGGAAGCCGATCTTGCAGATGCGCGTGACATTGACGGGCGGCGGTCCGCTCGGCTCGCCGCCGCCGTCCACGCCTGCATCGGCACTCGCGCTCGGGCCGGCCTCTGAACCGGCGTCCTTCGTGCTGCTCGCCGCATCCGTTGCAACGGGTCGCCGGGCCGCACCGCCGCCGCTGGCCGTCGAGCCTGACGACTCGCCGGACAGCGCGCCAACGCACGGGCTGCCCTTGCCGACGTAGGCGGTGGCGGACTTCAGCGTGCACACGAAGGCGTTGGTCTCCTTGTCGAGCTTGCATGACGTCGATGGGTTGCTGAACCCTTCGCTGGGTGCCACGCCCGCCAGCGCCTTGAGCTGGTCCATCGTGTGGCAGGTGCCGGAGACACACTGGGCACCAGATGGGCACTCGAGGCCGGTCTTGCAGGCACCCCCGGCGGCGACCCGCACCGTGCAGACCTTGGCAGCGGAACAGTATTGGCTGGCATCGCAGGAGAGTTCCATGTCGCACGCTTCGCCGGCCTTGGGCGGTACTGCGCAGACCTTGCCGTCCTTGCAGGTCAGCCCCGCCGCGCACTTGGCCGTGTCACACGACTCTCCCGCCTTGGCATAGACCGTGCATTTGCCAACCTGGCACTGGCCGCCCACGCCCGCCTTGTCGCAGAAGCCAGCGGGTTTGCACTCCGTGGAATCGACGCAAGGGTCGCCGAGCTTGCGACCGCCCGTGGCGAAGTCGGCACACGCCGCTGGCGACTGCGTCAGGCACATCGAGCCGATCGCCGAATAGCAGGCCGTGAACTTGGCCTGGTCGATCTTCACGGTCCCCTTCTTCACCATCTCGATCGCCGGCCCGACGCTCGCGATGCAATCCGCGACGTTCCGCTGCGTGGCCTTCAGTGCCAGGCACGCCACTTTCGTGGCCGCCTTCTTGCACGCGACCTGACCGCCGCAGTTGGCGTCCATGAGTGCCAGGCACAAGCCTTCGGCCGTCTGCGTCGCCGTCGCGAGGTTCGCACTCACCGGCAACGGGCTGTTCGGGTTCGACGCCGGCACGTTCGCGGGCGGCGTCCCGGTACCGGCTCCCGGCCCGGCGCCGCCGCCGTTGGTGCCACCGCCCGCGCCCGCGGGGGCGTTCGTGCAAGCGATCAGGCTGGCGGGGATCACGAGCAGCGCCAGGAACGCGCGGGCAAAAGTGCAGGAACCGAACATGATGGACCTCCCAGTCCGACGAGCCTGGGCCGCGAGCACGCAGCACGCAAGGAAGGGTGCGGGCGCTACTGCTGCCGCGTCGCGAAGAACGTCGCCTTGATCTGCTCCGGTTTCGATGCGAACTGCAGGGTCATGTCCCACTGGCATTGGTCGGCCGGCTGCAGCGGGTTGGGCGAGCCGACAAGGTCGATCCAGCCGTCATCGTCCGCGTCGAAGATCGGACACTTGTCGGTGCCGAGCAGCAGGCCCTTGCCAGAGTTGGGGTCGCCCGACTTGAGTTCGAGCCCGGTCAACTGCGCCTTCAAGAAGCCCACACCGACTGTGATCACCATCTCGCACATGGCGGCGAGGAAGTCGGGCTTGAGCAGCGACTGCTTCCCCGCCAGTTGGGCGCCGAACTCTTCGCAGCAGGTGTCCTTGACCAGGCACTTCTTGCCGGCGATGACCGACTTGATCAGTTTCTCGTAGCTATCGACCACGGGGCCGGTCGGGTTCTTGGGGTCGAACGTGATCGCCGGCAGCACCTGCTTCTCGATGAGGTAGCTGACCAGCGCGCCCCATTTCACGTCGAGCGCGTGCTTGCCGATCTTGATCTCCCACTTGGCGGCGTCGCGCCACAGGTCGAACGAGCCCACGATCGCGTTGGACTGGAACTTGTCGATGTCGAACGTCACCTTGCCGCAGTTCGCATCTGCGGGCTTGCAACCCTTGCCGAGCGACCACTTGTAGGTGATCTTCGTCCACGTCTGCTTCGTCATGGTTTTTGGTACAAAACCCGCAGCATCGGGCTCCTGGTCGATCTGCAGCGTGCCGCCGACTTCGAGGTTCGTGAGGATTTCGGCGAGGTCGCCCGCCGTCTGCAGTCCCGCCTGCACGTTCGCCGGCAACAGGCCAACCAGGATCGCGTTGAGGAATTCGACGATGATCCCACCGAACGGCGACTGCAACTGGTTGATGTTCGGTTTCTTCGCATCCTGGAAGATGTTCTTGCACAGGCTTTCGAGGCTGCCCTGGCTCAGCTTGCAGGCGAGCGCAAAGATGCCGGCGACGGGCTTCTTCACGATGTCGAGGATGGCCGCCACCACGATCTCGACGCCATCGGGCAACACGCTGACGAGGTTGAGGTAGGTCGTCAGATCGTAGGTGCCCTTGAGGCGCGGCGGGATGTCCTTGACGTCGACCGTGACGGCTTCGCCCTGCAGCGTCTTCGTCTTGGGGTCCCACCACACCTGTGCGCCGCTGTCGACGCAGCCGAACGCCACCGCCTTGCCCGTCAGCGAACTCATGCCGACGGGCCACGCCACGCCGACGACGGTGAATGCAACCGGTGCGCCACTCTGCGGCAGCGTGGCAGCGAAGTTGGGGTAGCTGATCGTCCACGGCTTGTCCCATTTCAGCGCCGGGCTGGTCCAGGCGGCTGGCGGCAGCGCGTCGAGGTCGAGGCTGGCGCACACAGGGGCGCCGGCCGCGTCCTGCTTGGTCAGGCGCGCCTTGATGTCGCCGAACTCCGCCATCGACTTGGACCCCACATAGTGCAGCGTGATCGCGAGCGGCCCCTTGGCCTTGGAGCCCACCTGGATCGCGAATGCCAACGCGGGGACTGCGGGCTCGGCTGGCACGTGGGCCGTCACGCTCCACTGACCGAGGCCGAGGCCGACCTTCACTTCGGTGACGGCGAGGCCCTTGTCGTCGGTCATCACGTTTTCGAGCAGCAGTTGGCCAAGGGATGCCGCCGGGTCCTGGGCGGCGAACTGGACCGCGACGTCGGCGACCGGTTGGCCGTCTCTCAGGTAGCGCACGGCAAGCTTGCGCTGTGTGTTCTGCGTCATGAGCAGCGCGCATACCGGCGGCTCGCAGGGCTGGCCGGAGCCGTCGTCTTTTGCGGTCGCGAAAAGCAGCACCGGCCCCAGCGACCCGCCGTCCGCAGCGGCACCGCCCGCGCCATCGCCGCCAACCGCCCCGTCCGCCGACGCCGCGCCCGGGGTCCCGCCGTCGAAAGTGCCGTGGCCATCGACCGCGTTCTTCGCGTCGGGGTACGCGAGTGACCCCACCGTGATGCTATCGCTGCAGGCAGCGAGTGCCCCACAGGCGGTGGCGAGCAGGAACGAACTCCGGTGGCGAGCGGTCATCGGCAGACTCTCCGGCCTACAGCGGCGTGAACTGCAGCAGCGTGCCGATGTCGCCAGCGACGAGGGCGTGCTTGCCCTGCACGGCCACTCCAAAGAGCGTGGCGATCGTGTTGGGGTGGAGTTCCTTGAACTGCGTGCCGTCGAACAGGTAGGCCATGCCCTGGGTGCCCGTGAACACGATCTTCGTGTGCGACCAGCCGGCGATCGAGCGGAACGTGCGCGGCTCGCTCTCCAGGATCGGCGTGTAGGTCCAGGCCTTGCCGTCCCAGTGGATGAGCACGCCCTTGCCCTTCTCATCCGGCTCGCCAGCGGCCCAAATATCGTCGGGCTTGCCACCCCACACCGCGTGCAGCGTGGTCTTGACCATGTAGGGCTTCTGGTCTGGGTCCGGCTGGTACGGCTCGATGGGCACCACGGTGAAGCTGCCGCCGGTCGAGTGTGCCACCAGGCCGCCGTCGCCGACGGCCCACACGTCGTTCTTCGCGATGCCCCACACGGCGCGCAGGGAGCCCACGACGGGCGCACCGATCTGCGTCCACGCGGCGCCGTCCCAGCGCAGCACGACGCCGCCGACGCCGACCGCGTAGACCTCGGTGGCCGACCGGCCCCACATGCCAAGGAAGTCGGTATTCTTGGGCACCTTCATGTTGAGCCACGTGGTGCCGTCGTACTGGATGATGCTGCCGACGAGGCCAGCGGCGAACACGGCGGTCTTGCTGGCCGCCCATACCGCGCGCAGGTTGACGGTGGTCGAGGTCTTGACCTCCTCCCAGTCCACGCCGGTGAAGTGGTGCATCAATCCGCCGTCGGCCGCGGCCCAGACGTCGTCGGCGGCCAGCGCGTGCACGGCGTACAGCGAGCCGAAGCCGGCGATCTGCGGCTGGAAATTCCACGCGCCATTCTTGCGCCACGCCACGAGCCCTGGGTAGCCGACCGCCACCGCCCCGCCGCCGGGCACCGCCGCCACCGCACTCAACGAACCCGAAGCCGCCGCCTTCAGCGTCCACAACTGACCCGGCGCGCGCTCCCACACCTGGTTGCCGGCGACCGCGACGAAGGTGCCGTCTTCGAGACCGGCAACGCCCTTCCACTGGGGCGTCGCGGCCGCGCCGACCACGGGAGTCCACGTCGCGCCCGACCACTCGAGCAGGGCGCCGTCGCCAACCGCGACCGCCTCCCACGAGCCGTCGGTGACCTTGCGCACCGCGACCGCCCGCAGCGCCTTGGTGGTGCCGGACGGCATCGGACCCAAGCCCACCGCGTCGATCTTGCCGACCACGCCGCCCTTGCCGACCGCGAAGGCGGGCCCATCTGGCGTGCCGCCGATGCCGTAGAGGTCTTGGGGCGGCGCGCCTCCGGACACGAGGCCCCAGGCCTTGCCGTCCCAATGGGCCACGGCGCCATCGGCACCGACCGCCCACGCGTCGTCGTCGGCGGCGACCCACGTGCCGAAGAACGTTGCCGCCGTCAGCCCCTTGCCCGTCGCCTGGCCGGCGCCGCACACCGTGGTGACGAGCACGTCGTCAAGGTAGACGCCTTCGCCCGTGTTGTTGAAGCTGGTCGAGGAATCGAAGGCGAACTCCACCTTGACCTTCTGGCCCGCGAACTTCGTCAGGTCGATGGTCTGCACCTGGAACGCGCCGTTCGTCGTGCCCGTCGGCTGCACCTTGGACTTCTGCCACAGCACCTGTTTGACGCCGACCGCGGGCACCACGGCGACGTTGAGCTGGTCCAACGACGGATCGACGTCGAGCAACAACTGGAACGAGAGCGTGGCCTGAGCGGCCTTGGGCACAAGGAACTCGCCCGACGTCAGCGTCGCCGCTACGGGTTTGCCGTTGTCGAAGGTCGGACACTTCGCCGCCGGCGCATCGGCACACGGGACCTCGGGCAGGCCGAAATACGCGGCGTTCGGCGGGCTCGTGTGGCGCGGCTTGCCGTTCTTGCCGACCACGGCTGCGGCGTTCCACACGATGCCGCCTTGGCCGTTGACGGCGGCGGTGTCCTTGACGGCCCAGGCGCCGAGGCCCTTGTCGAACGAGTCGGCAAACGCCGACCCGCCGCAGCAGTTCGCGGCCCCCGATGGCGCATACAGGCACAGGCCCGACTCGCACACGTCGGTCGTGCAGGCGTCGCTGTCGTTGCAGTCGGCGGGCTTCTGGCAGGCGCCGGGCGGGGTCCACAACTGGCCCACGGCGCCGGCCTTGCCGAACGCGTGCACGACCGTGCCCGCCATGCCGACCGCCACGGCATAGCCACCGCCCGGGCTGGCCGAGATCGCATTCAGACTGGGAAAGTGGCCGGTCTCGTACACCTTCCAATCCACGCCGTCGTGGCCGGTGACGGTGCCACCGGTGCCGGCGGCGAGCACGCGCGTCGGCCCGTCGGCCCAGACGCCGTGATAGCTCGTGTTCGGGATGCCGGGCAGCTTGATCTGCGTCCACAGGCCGACCGGTTGGGGGCCGACGGGCACGTCCTTCGTGTCTTTCGGCGTCGCGAGGTCGGTCGTGGCAGCGCTGCCGTCGGCCGTCGTGAGGTCGCTGGGGCTGCTATCCTTGACGCCGGCGTCCGGCGGCGCGGCACTCGTGTCGGCGAGCGCACCGCTGTCGGGCAGGGCGCCCGCGAGACCTCCGCCGTCAAGTCCGTCGCCCGCATCGGGAGCCGCGGACGCCGCATCGAAGTTGGCGCAGGCGGCGAAGTTTGCACTTGCGGCCGCCAGTACCAGCCCGGTGACGGCCGCGCGCAGCCCGGCGATCGGGAGGCAAGCACTCGACTTCATGGCAGCTTCTCCGCGACCTGGAACACGCCACCCTTCATGCCGACCGCAACCGTGCCCTTGGGCGACGCAGCGACGCCGTGCAGGCGGTTGCCGACCTTGCCGTCGAGGCGCACGAACCCGCCGCCCGGTTTGCCGACGACGACCGCACCCGCGTAGCCGACCGCGATCAGTGTGCCATCGGCGCGCCGCGTCAGGCCGTAGAGGAACAGCGCGTCGGGCGCCTCGAACACGGTCTTCCACCCCGCCGCCGTGCGTGCCATCACGACGCCCCCTTCGCCGACGGCAGCGGCCTCGTCCGCACTCCATGCCACCACGCGGTACAGTGCGCGCACTTCGTTCGTCTGCTCGGCCGCCCATTTGCCGTCGGCACTGCGCCGCAACACCGTGCCAGAGTCGCCGGCTGCGTACACGATGCCCGCAGCCTGGGCCACGCTGCGCAGGGCCACGGCGGTGCCGGTCGGCTCGACCTTCCACCCGCCGCCTGTACCACCCGCCTGTGCGCTGGCCGCCGTGCGCACGACTGCGAGGCCCGCATCGCCGACGGCGACCCACCCGTCGCCGAGCGGCGCCACCCCGCGCAGGAAGCCGTCGTGGGCCACGCCCACCACCTTGTCGACGGCAAACGCGCCGCCCGCCGGCCGCCGCACGGCCACGCCGCCCTCGCCGACCGCAACGAGACCCCCATCTTGCGCCGCCGCGACGTCGAGCAGGGCCGCTGCCGTCACGGGCGCGGCCAGGTCGAAGAAAGGTGCGCCCGCGTCCGCGGCTTCGAGCAGCGTCCCGCCGTCGCCGCACGCGACGAGGCGTCCATCGGCGAGCGCGGTCACCGCTTGCAGGTCGGCGCCGGTTTCCGCAGGAAAATCCGTCCACTTGTCTTCGCCGCCCGCCGCGCTGGCCGCCATAATGATGCCGGCGCCCTTATCGCCGACCGCGACCGCCCACGCCTCCTTGTCGGACTTCGCGTGCCCCCAGATCGCGCGAAACGAGGCGATCGTCATGTAGGGACCGACGATCGGCACGACGTTCCACTTCGCCGTCAGGTGAAACAGGATGCCCTTGACGCCGATCGCCCACGCATCGTTGTCGCCGCGCGCCCACACGCCGCTCAGGTCGCGGTCGGGCTCGTCGGGGTCGTTGGCGGGCGTCGCCTCCCACACGCCGGTCTTCGTCGCGGCCAGGAAGCCTTGGTCGCCCGCCATGAACAACCGCCCACCCGGGCTCGCGTCCAGCGCCCGCAATGCCCGCGCGTTGGCCTTGGGCAGCGCCGTCGCCGACCACGTGCCGCCCGCCAGCTTGAGCGCCTGCCCGTTGTCGCCGGCCACCCAGACTTGGCCGGGGCCGATCGCCCGCACGGCGCGCAGGTTGAGTTGCGAATTCGTCGCCTCTTTTTTCCACACGCCGTCGCTGTCGAGTCGCACGACCACGCCGGCGTCCGCCACCACGTACACCGGGCCGCCGGCCAGGGCATGGACAGCGTGCCAGACCGTACCGGCGGGCTCCTTGGGCGTGCGGTTTTCGAAGCTGCTGCCGTTCCAGCGCAGCACGACGCCGTCGCCCACCAACCACACGTCGTTCGGCCCGCGGCCCCACACGCCGCGCAGATCCTTGGCGGTTCCGGCGTTGCGCGGCACGAGCGTCTTGCCGTTCCAGTGCAGCGCGCGCCCCTGTTTGCCCACTACCCACACGTCGGCGGCGTGCGCGCCCCACACCGCGAGCAGGTCTTCGCCGAATTTGAGCGGCCGCGACTGCAGCACGCCGGGTGGCCCGGCATCAGCACTGTCGACGCTGGCGGCGTCTGGGGACGGGCCGGGATCGACGTCCGGCGCCGTCTCCGCGCCGCCATCTTTCGGGCCTGCCACGTCGCCGACGTCGCCGACGCTGATCGCATCGGCCTTGCCGCCATCGACGCCCGTGCCCACGTAGGCCGCCGGAGCCGGCTCAGCCGTGCAAGCAGCCAGCAGCAGCGCCGCCAGCCCGCCGGCCCATCTGCACCGCACGTCTTGTCGCAAGGGAGGTCTCCGGCCGGGCGACTACTGCCGCGTGAATAAGAATGAGGTGTACGCCCACGAGCGCCAAGTCAACTGGTTGAAATCGCTGCCATCGTAGGCGTCGATGTCGAACCCTTCCTTGTAGATGCGGAACACGGTCAACCGCAGCATCTTGCCCTTCGGAATGCCGGGCGTGCCCTGGATCGCCGGGAAATCGGGCAGTTCCACCTCCGTCAGGCTGCCCTTCGTCGTGATGTTCCACACGGGCGTGTCGGGACCCATGCCCGGGATGCCTATCGTTGCGTAGTTGAAGTGCGGTTCGACCGTCTGCGGGTCCACCTGCCACTTCAACTTCGTGCCCGCCAGCATGCCGCCCTTGAGCGGTTGTACGGCGAGCGGCGGGTAGAGCATCGGCCCCAGCACGAGTTCCTGCTCGCCCAGCCCAAAGAAATCGCCCTTGCCCGAGACCCACAGCGCGTTCAGCACCTTGTCGACCGATTTGCCGTCCAGCTTGCTCCACGCCTTGCCGTCCCAGTGCACGACCACGCCGCGCTGGCCGACCGCCCACACGTCGTTCTTGCCGCTGCCCGCGACGGCCGTCAGCGTGGTCTGCACCGGCGAGCCCATCGCCTTCCACACCAGGCCGTCGAAGAACAGGATCTGGCCCTTCTCGCCGACCGCGAACACGGCGTCGGCGGCCGCGGCGTAGACGGCACGCAACTGGATCGAGGTGCCGGAAGCCTGCGACTTCCATAGCGCGCCATTCCAGTGCCAGATCGAGCCGAAGGTGCCGACCGCCCACACGTGGCTGCTGTCGCTGCCGTGGATGCCGATGAGGTTGGTGAACGTCGATGGGTTGAACTTCTGCCACGTCGGCACGCCGGCCGCATCGGCGGTCAGCTTGTAGATGCCGTTCGTGGCCGCCGCCCACACGTCGGTGCCGCCGCTGCCTGCGATCGCGACAACGCCGTTCAGGTTCGTGGTCGCGGGCTGTACTGGCGTCGCCTTCCACCCCGTGCCGTCGAACTGGGCCGCGGCGCCGTTCCACCCCACCGCCCACAAGTGGCTGGCGTCGGTACCGTGCACCGCCTTGAGGTCTTCCTTGACCGGGCTCGCCTGCACCGACCAGACGCCGCCGTCCCAGTGTACGATCGCGCCCTTCGCGCCGACCGCCGTCAGGTCTTTGGGCCCCGTGCCCCACATGCCGTAGATGTTCGATTTCACACCGGTATCGACGATCTCGAAGTCGCCGCCAGCCAGCCGCCGCACCATCGCGTCGTTCGACAGCGACTTCACGTCGGAGCGCACCGTCACGCTCGTCGGGTCCTGTTGCCCCTGGCCCGCGTACTCCAGCGCCAGGGCGATGAACGTCAGCGACGCATCGTGGATGTCGCCCGCAAACGCCGACGGCAACTGCTCGATCTGCATCTTGTCGTTGTCGGCCTGGAACGGGAACGTGAGCACCTGATCCGGCATGCGGATGGCACCGTCGGCGCCGAAATCCATTTCGGCCCAGCCCGCGTAGATGATCTGGCCGCCCGGCGCCACCGGCCACTGGTGCGGCACGTCGATGCGCACGCTGGCCTTTTGCGTCAGCGGGATGGTGAGCGCGATGTTCAGTCCCTCGATCTTGTTGAAGTCCGGCTGACCCGGCACCGTCGGCGGCGGCCCGGTCATCACGTGGCGCTTGACGCCCATCATCAGCGCGGTGAACTCAGCGAGGCTGTTGGCGTCCTCGACGTTGAGCACGGCGCCGTGCTTCTTGTAGCCGCCAAAGCACACGATCGCCATCTCGCCGAACCCGGTCACGATCTTGTAGCTGAAGCCGTTCTGGGGCGTCGCCTCGAAGCCCTTGCCCTCGGCCGGGTAGTGGTCGCGGGCGAGCGGGTAGCCCTTCGAGTGGTAGCACACGGCGACGGGCTCGCCCTTGAGCGGCATGCAGCGCGACAGCTCGCCGGGGAACGGAGTGCACTGGAAGCCTTTGCCGCAGCCGACCTGCGAACAGTCCTTCAGGCAGCGCTTGCCGCCGAGGCTGCTGGCGAGTTCGACGCACGCATAGCCGGGCTGGAAGGCGCACTGGGCATCGTTCGCACACGGCTGGCACGTCGGCACCGGCACTTCGAGGGTGCCGATCAACGTGGGAATCCCCGTCACCGCGTCGCTGCACGACATCGGCGGGATCGCCACGTACTTGTCCAAGCCCACCACCTTGCCGGACACGGTCGGCAACGGCACGCCGGGCGGTGGCGACCCGGGCGTCGGTGGCGGAATGTAGGTGATGTGCAGGGTCACGTTGGTGGCATCGAACAGCACCACCGAGGCCGACTCGTGGCTCGGTTTGGAGGCCGACACCATCTGCTTGCCCATGACGTCGTCGCCCGAAAACGTGATCTGGCCGGCCGCGTTCGTGAAGCCCTGGTAGGGCGTCGTCGGGTCCGTCCACAGCATGACGAAGGCGTCGCCCACCGGCTTGTTCGAGTTCGATTCCAGCACGGTGATGTTGACGGAGCCATCGACTTCGCTGCCCCACGTGCCGCCGTTTTTCGACATCGGGTTGAAATAGACGAAGCCGCCCACGAGCACGGCCGACTCCGCACCCACCTGCGCCACGACATCGACCGCGCCGACCTTGCCGGGCGGCGACTTGACCGTGACGTGGCCCGGGTCGAGGAACGCGAAATGCGTTGCCGGCACACCACCGAAAAGCACCTGCATCGCCGGCGCGAAGCCGTTGCCGTACAGGTGCACGAGCGTGCCGCCGGCCTGGGCGCCCGCCGACGGGAACGCCACGTAGAGCTGCAGGCCTTTGCCGGTGTACTGGAAGCCGTTCTTCAGCACGGCGGTCTGCGCGCCGACCGTCACGGCCACGTCCGCGTAGCCGGCGGGCCCGGGCGGGGTCACGGCCTCGAGAACCTGATCGCTGATGGCGACGACCGCGGCGGCCGGCAGCGCGCCGACCTTGACCGACGGCTTGGCCTTGGCGAACCCGCTGCCCAAGATGACGATCTTCGTGTTGCCCGCGGCCGGCCCGACCGCGGGCGCCACGCTCTTTACGGCGAGCGCATCGGTGTAGGTGTAGCCGCCCGCGAGCGTGTGCGTGCCCTTTGACGTCAACAGCACGACGTCGACCGGCCCCGGCGCCTTGCCGGCCGGTGCGGTGGCGACGATCGTCTTGTCTGCGCCCGACACGGACGTGATGAGCGCCTTCTTCTGGCCGAAAAGCAGCGTGGTGTCGGACAGCGAGACGAGCCCGGTCGCCACCACGATGACCGAATTGCCGCCGCCGAGCGGACCGTGGGCGGGCGCGACCGAGAGCACCTGAGTGGTAGCCTGACCCGCGTCGTCGTTGTAGACGAAGCCGCCGACCAGCGAACCGACACCCCACTTGGACGTCACGGTGACGTCGGCCGGCCCCGCCTTGCCGGGCGGCGTGGCGATGCGCAGTTTCTTGTCGCTGACGAACTCGAGCACCGAAGCCTTGGCGGCGCCGATGCTGACTTCGCTCGTCTTGGTAAAGCCGCTGCCCGTCACGCTCGCCTGAGTGCCGCCGGCCGTCGGACCCGCCGCCGGAGCGACCGCGGCGATGGTCGGCGCGGCGGTATAGAAGAAGCCCTTCTTCATCACGCCGACGCCGCGCTCGTTGGCGACGTGGACGGCGGCCGGACCAAACGGACCGGGCGGCGTGATGGCGGCGATCGCGTCGTCGCCGAGCACCTGGACACCGAGCGCGGGCTTGCCGCCGATGAGCACCGTCGTCTGGCCCTGGAAGCCGGTGCCCTTGATCGTGATCGCCGTGCCGCCGCCGACTGGCCCTTCGGCCGGGGTCACGGCAGACAGCACGACCTCGTTGAAGTACAGGTACGCATTCGGCAGCTTGGCAACGCGCGCGGGTTCATCCTGCGTCTTGCCGTCGATGACGGCCTGGATGTCGACGAGGCCGACTTCGTGCGGCGGCATCTTGACCTGCACGGTGCCCTTGTCGACCACGAAGACCGCAGCCGGGTCGATGGGGGTCGTGCCGACGAGTACCTGCATGCCGGCCTCGAAGGCCTCGCCCGTCAGCGTCACGGTCTCGCCGCCCGACGCCTTGCCTTGCGCCGGGTTGACCGCCAGCAACTTCAGTTCGAAGCCCATCGGCTTGGGCTTGGCGGCGTCCGCTGCCACGGCGTCCGCGCCGGCCGGACCCGTGGCCGCATCGGCCCCTGCGCTTGCATCGGGCTTTGCTGCTGCGACATCGGGTGCCACGGCCGCCACATCTGCACCCGTTGCCGTCTTGCCCGCCGCGCCGTCTTCGCTGCAGGCGACAACCCCGCACAGGAACACCAGGAGTGTGCCGTGCCGCGCGATCCCGCTAATCATGATCTGCCCCCGTCTCTTGTGCGCGGCGTGCCTCCGTTGGTGCGGAACCGTCGCGCGCGATCGCCCAGCTACTGGCCGGGTTGCTTGATCAGGTCCAGCGTCTTCAGGTCGAGCCCGGCCGGATAGCCGTAGGACACGTACTGGTCAAACCCGTACACGTCCACGGCCACGGGCCGCGGTTCGTTCTTCATGCGTTTCGACGTGACATTGTGAGTGCCCGACTGCAGCAGCATCCGCGTGAACTTGAAGTCCTTCGAGATGCCCGTCCACAAATCCGGGGCGACCACTGCGCCATCGACCACGACCTCGGCGTCTACTGGCGCCGCGATCGAGATGTAGTTGAAGGCGTACTTGTTCGGCGTCAGGAACACGTAGTCCTCGCGCCACTGCTCGGTCGGGATCGCGAGCAGGAAGGCGGGATCGCCCGTGCCCGCGTCGCCTTGCTGGGTGCCCGACACGTTCGGGTCCGGTGCGTCCTGGCTCGACATGAAGTGACCGACGAGGATGGGTGCCGGGGCGCCGTCGTCCTTTTTGGCGATGATCTCGAAGCTGTTCTTGGACTCGAACTCGTACCACTCGCCGGCATCGAGCACGGGCGGATTGATCGCGTGGCCCTTGGGGTCTTTCTGCGGCGGGACCAGCGCGATCTTCGTGCCGTCGCCGGCCGCCAGGATGCGCCACGAATCGGCCTCCTGCCCGCGCGGAAACAGTTTGACGCCGACGTAATGGCTCGCCCACGTCGTGACCGGGAACATCTGCATCTCGAGGTGGTCGGCACAGCACGTGATGAAGGCGCCGCAGTGCTCGTTGTTGGAGCAGGCCGTCTTCGGGTCCCACTCGCAGGCGCCGCACTTGATGCCCTTCTCGGCCTCGCCCGGTTTGCACTTGTCTCTCAAGCAGTGGTTCGTGTTCGGCACGTTGGCGGCCTCAGAGCCGCTGAACACCGCCACCTTGTTGTCGGCGAGCACGACTGTTCCGGTCAGGTCGGAGCCCACCTCGTTCGTCTCGATGTTGAGCACGTCCCACTTCTTGAGCTGGAACTGGGCCGACTCGCCGGCCTTGAACGCCTTGATCTTGCCGTCGCTGCTGGGCAGGGTCGTGCCCGACGTCTTCGAGAACGTGACCGTGACGTTCGTGATGCCATCGACCGTGGCGGCCACCGTGACGAAGCCGCGCAGGATGGAAAACGACTGCTCGCGCGTCATCACGATGTACCAGGTGCCGAGTGCTTCGGACGGCAGCAGCAACGACGCGTCGTTGGAGTACACGTTCACGTTTTCGAGCGGATTGAACTGGTAGGCGGCGATCGGCGCCGAGGTGTCGATGCGGTAGGCCACGGCCTTGATGCCGGTCGCGTCGGCATCGCGGCGCTGCAGGTTGAACACGCGCAGGTCGCCGGCGCCGAGCGGGCTGACATCGAGCGGATTGAGCTGGGCGTCGAGCGTGACTTCGCCCTCGTTGTTCTCGACCTTGATTGTCGACGAGAGTTTGTCCGAAGCGTTTGAAACAACAACCGAATATTGGGCACCGGCCGCGTCATAGTACTGGCGCTTGCCACCGGGCACGAAGGCGTTGTCGAGATCGACCGCCCAGAATGAGCAGCCGACGTAGCTTTTCCGCTTGACGTGGTAGTCGCAGGCGCGCTGGCACAGGCCGCCGGCGGTGCAGATTTCGCCCTGCTGGGCGTTGCAGGTCGACTTCTTGTCCCACTTGCCCGCGGCGTTGCAGATCTCGACGACGGTGGAGTCCTTCGGGCTGCAGCGCGTCAGGTTGACGGGGCAGTTCGTGCACACGCCGGGGTTGAGGCATCCCGTGGCGGCGCCCGTGTCGTCGGTGCACAGGATGGCGGCGTAGCCGGCGCCGTCGTCGGTGCAGCGCAGCACGTGGGTTTCGGATTCGCAGCCTTTCGTCGTGCCCGGCGTGCAGATGGCGCCCGCCGGGAGTTCTGCCGCCACGTCGGTGGTCGCGAGCGGGGCGTCGGGCGTGGCACGGCCGCCGGCGTCGGTCGTTGCTTTGGCGGCATCGGCCGCGCCGGGTTCGGGCGTGCTGCAGGCGCTGACGGCGGCGACAAGCGCAACGACTCCAACCCAAAGCAGCGCGATGGCAAGGGGGGCTCGTTGCTGCACGGACGCTCCTCGGGCAAAGTCTGGCGGCGGCCCAGCGACGCACCGCCAACCCTTGAAGGTACCCGATCTCACTGGACCGGGTCAATGCCGACGCGGCGCCTCCGGTCAGCCGACACGTTCACGCAACCTATTGTGGGGAAACATCAATCTTGCGCCACTGTCCGACCACGACCATGCCCGCGCTGCCCCGCCATCTGTACTTCTACCTGCAACTCGGCCTGCGCACCGTGGCGCATGGAGCCGTCGCCGTCGATGCCAGCCTGCGCGGCGATTGGGTCGGCGTCGAGCGCCAGCAGCGCGCGTGGGGTGCGGCCCTGGCGCGCGCGGCCGGCTTGCGCCTGCATGTCGACGGCGCGCACCTCGCGGTGCCGGGCCGGCCCTACGTCATCATCGCCAACCATGTCACGGCCTTGGATCCACCGGTGCTTTTCGCCGCGCTGCCCATGGGCACAACCTACGTCGCCAAGCGCGAACTGCTCGATGTTCCCTTTTTCGGCCCCCTCATCGGCCGCACCGGCGCGGTGTTCATCGACCGCGGCGACAGCCTGCGCAGCCGCCAGGCCCTGCACGCCGCCGTGGCGCGGGTCCACGCCGGCCAGAGCGTGCTTGTGTTTGCCGAGGGGACGCGCACGCGCTCGGGGCGGCTCAAGCCGTTCAAGAAGGGGGGCTTCGTGCTGGCGATCGGGGCCCAGGTCGACGTGTTGCCGGTCGCGCTGGGTGGGCTCTACGAGAAACTCAAGCCCGGCGAACTGCTGCCGCGGCCGGGCGAGGTCACGATCCGGTTGTGTGCGCCGATCTCGACGGTCGGCATGGGCTACGAGGATCGCGCGCGGCTGATGGCGCAAACCCGGGCGGTCATTGCCGAGGCAACCGGTCAGGAATTGGAGGGCGCGGCCCGTCGAACGCCCGCGGCAGCCGCACAGTAAACCGCGTCCCCTTGCCCGGCTCGCTGTCCAGGTCCACGCGGCCCCCGGCCTGGGCCACCACGCGCCGCACGATCGTCAACCCCAGGCCCATGCCGCTGCCCGGGCCCTTGGTGGTAAAAAACGGTTCAAAAATCCGGGATTTCTGTTCGGCTGGAATGCCGGTGCCGTTGTCTTCGACTTCCACGACCACGTCCGCGTCCGTCACGTGCCCGCGCACCGCCACCTTGCCGCCGGACTCGGGTGCAGCCTCGATCGCGTTCTGGATCAGGTTGCTCAGCACCTGCCCGATCTCCTCCGGAATCGCGATCACGCTGGCCTCGCCGATGAGTTCGACCGCGACCTCGACGGGCCGCCCGGTCGCCGGCAGCACGATCGCCACCGTGTCGCGCGCCATCGCGAACACGTCGCACGACTGCAGTTCGCGCGCGAAACCCTCACGGCTGCAGCGCCCCATCAACTCGACCGTCTTGCTGATGCGCCGGATGCCCGATTCGGCGGTGAGGAACATCCGCGCCAGGCGGTCATCCAACGGTGCCAGCGTCTGCACTTCGGCCTCGGTCAGCCGGCGTTCGCGGGCCGCCTCGGTCAGGCTCCGCACCGCGGCCAGGTCGAGGCGGGCGCGCTCCAGGGCGTTCTTGAGGTAGTTCAACGGGTTGTTGATCTCGTGGGCCATCCCAGTCGCCATCACTTCGAGTCCGTCGAGCCGCTGCTGCAACAGCCGTTCAGCCTGGGTGTCCTGGATGTCGAGCAGACGGTGCGCGGTGCTGAGCAGTTCGCGCGGACTGAAGGGCTTGGTGAGGTACGCATCGATGCCGGTCTGCAGCCCCGCGACGCGATCCTCGGTCGATCCGCGCGCCGTCAGCATGACAATCGGGATGTGGCGCGTCGTCGGCTCAGCGCGCAGTCGCCGCACGAGTTCGAGGCCGTCGATGCCCGGCATCATGAGGTCGGTAATGATGAGGCTCGGCCGCTCGCGCAGCGCCATCTCGAAGCCCCGCAGGCCGTCGCGCGCCGTCATGACCTTGAATTCGCGCCGCATCGCCAGGTGGATGACGCGAATGACGTCGGCGGTATCTTCGACGATCAGCACCGTCCAGCGGCGCTCGTTCTCGTCATGGTCGCGCTCGACGACACGGCGCTCGGTCGCTTCGGCCACTTCGAGCAACCGATAGCCGCCCACCGATGTCACCTGCACCGCGCTGCGCAGCAGGTCCGACTCGACGGCCGGTGCGAGGGAGCCCGCCGGCGCCAGCACCTCGGGGCGGAAGTGGTCGCGGCCCTTGCGCAGCGTGACGGTGAACGTCGCCCCGCGCCCCCGTTCGCCGCGCGCGGAGATCGTACCGCCGTGCAGCGTCGTCAGTTCCTTGGCTAGCGCCAGCCCGATGCCCGTGCCGCCCTGGGCCCGCGTCTCGGCCATGTCGACCTGGAAGAACCGCTCGAACACGCGCTCGCTGAACTCCGGCGCAAAGCCGGGGCCGTTGTCCTGCACCTCCACTTCGACGGTGGCCGCGGTATCCCGCACGCGCAGCCACACCTGGCCGCCGATGGGCGTGAACTTCGTGGCATTGGCGAGCAGGTTGACGAACACGCGCTCCATGCGCTCGAGGTCGCACGCCACGACGCCCGTGTCCCGGTCGGTCTCGAACGTGAGCGTCACGTCCTTGCGGCGCGCCAGCACCTCGATCTGGCCGGCCAGCCCGCGCAGGTAGGGAACGAGGTCGTGGTCCTGGACGTGCAGTTGGACGCGGGCCTGCTCCAGCTTTGTCATGTCAAGCAAGTCATTGATTAGCTTCAACAACTTTACACCGGATCGCTGCATCGACTGCATCGTCGCGTGTTGGGCCTCACTCGTCGGCCCGAGCGTGTGGTCCATGAGCAATTCGAGGGGCGACAGGATCATCGCAAGCGGCGTCTTCAGTTCGTGGGTGATGTTCGCGAAGAACTGCGACTTGAAGCGATCGAGTTCGGCCAGCCTGTCGTGCGCCTGCTGCAGGTCCGCCTGCGTGCGTTCGAGGTTCATGCGCGTGCGCAACTGTTCCAGTTGGCTGCGGTAGGCGAACACCTGACCGACCCCCATCACGCAGGCCGAGGCGACGAGAAAGAACAGGTTCGACACGCCGGTCAGCAGGTCGCCGCCGCCGAGTTCGCCCAGGTTGGGCAACAGGTATGCGGCGACCAGCGCAACGTGGACCCGCACGACAACGCGGCGCGGCCACAGGAACAGCGTGCCCGCGCCGATCATGACCAGGATGAGCCCAACGTAATACGGCGACTGGAACCCGCCCATCACGAGTACCATCACCGCGATGCCACCGCCTGCTGTCGTGGCGTAGACCGCGGTGAACGCGGCGGCATGGCGGGCGAAAACGTCCCGGCCGACCACGAGCAGCAGCATCGCCAGGGTGTAGGCCGTGAACGCGATGCGCGTGCTCCACAACAGCCACAGCCAGCGGTGGTCGGCGACGAGCCAGTCGAGCACGCCAAATGCGGGGTACAGCAGCAGACCGAGCCACAGCAGGATGCGGAAGCCGCGCCGGTTCCCCTCGACGCAGAACGCGTCCCAGCGGCGCTGGAGTTCGGGCGGCAGTGCGGCGTCGGGCGGCTCTGCGGCGGTAGACAGCACTGCGGCGGTAGACAGCACTGCGGCGGTAGACAGTTCTGCGGCGGTAGACAGCACTGCGGCGTCGGGCGGCACTGCGGCGTCGGGCGGCACTGCGGCTTCGGGCGGAGACACGGCCGCTCAGACCCGTTCCATGACCAGCA
>SHZF01000032.1 GCA_009692425.1 Myxococcales bacterium
ACCCTGGCGCTGGCGCAGCAACAGGCGAATGCGGTCGCGAAGTGGGCTGCGGCGAGCAGTTTCATCGATGACAAGACCACCGCCACGTGGCCTGCGGCGACGTACGCGCACGGCTTGCTATTCAAGTTGTCGGGCTTGTCGCACCATGGCGTGACGCAGTACTACTTCGGCCAGTTGGTCGCGACGAGCGCCCTGCCGCCGCGGACACCCTGAAAGGCCGTCCGAGGCCCGGAATCAACCCGGCAGAACCGGGTTCCATCTGAGCGGCCCGTTTGCCGCTGCCGAGCGTTGCCATGGCTGCTTCCGCGCATGACCCCGCCGAGCCGCCTCGGCATTTGGACACGCTGCACCCGCTCGAACTGCCGTCGCGCCGCGATGCCCTGCGGGCGGGCCTGCTTGCGACGGCAGCCGGCGCCACAGCGGCCCCCCTGCTCGCTCCGCACGTCGCCGACGCTGCGACCGGGCCCACGCCGCCGCGGCCTGCCCCTGCGGCGGCGCGCATGCCCGTCGTCTTCCTGCCCCACGGCGGCGGCCCGTGGCCGTTTGTCGAGATGGGGCTCGACCGTACCGAAATGGCGTCGATGGCCACCTACCTGCGTGCGCTGCGCACACTGCCGAAGAGCGCGCCCAAGGCCGTACTCGTGGTGTCCGCACATTGGGAGGAAGCGGTGCCGACCGTGCAGAGCAGCGCGCAGCCGCCGATGCTCTACGATTACTATGGGTTTCCGCCGGCGTCGTACGAGATTCAGTGGCCGGCACCTGGGGCGCCCGCGGTTGCCGCCCGCGTCCAGGCCTTGCTTGCTGCGGCGGGCATCGCGTCGGCGGCCCACGCCACGCGCGGCTTCGACCACGGTACGTTCGTGCCGCTCAAGCTGACCTGGCCCGACGCGACCGTGCCGACGCTGCAGTTGTCGTTGCAGCGTGGCCTCGATCCGGCGGCACACCTCGCCCTGGGTCGGGCGTTGCAGCCGTTGCGCGACGAAGGCGTGTTCATCGTGGGCAGTGGCATGACGTACCACAACATGCGGGGCTTCGGCGACGCGCGTGCCCGGCCCGTGTCGGAGGCGTTCGACGCATGGCTGCGCGAGGCCGCGGCGCAAGAGCCGGTCGAGCGCGATCGGCGGCTGGCGCAATGGGCCCAGGCGCCGTCGGCCCGCGCCGCCCACCCGCGCGAAGAACACCTGCTCCCGCTGATGGTCATCGCCGGAGCGGCCGGAGCGGACAAGGGCGTGCTGGCGTGGAACGGCACGATGATGGGGCTGCGCCTGTCGGCATACCACTTCGGCTGATCCGGGCTGTGTGATACCAAATCCCTTGAATTCGGCTCGGTGCTCGGGCGCTGCAACGGGTGCTGATCAACTGGCCGGCAGCATCCGCCGCACGAACTCGCGCAAGCGCTTGGGGCCGACCGGCTTCTGCAAGAGGCGAGCCCCCATGCGTGTCGCGAACCCAGCGTCCTCTTCGCCGAGCGTGGCGCCCGACACGAACGCGAACCGCATTGCCACCTCCGGCAATTCGCGCTCCACGGCGGCAAAAACGGCGGCGCCGGACAAGTCGGGCATCATCAGATCGCACAGCACGAGGTCGAACGCCTCGCCGCGCCGCAGTCGCTCCAGCGCCTCGACGCCGCCGCCGGCCTCCGTCACGTCGTGATCGACCGCGAGGGCGCGCGCCAAAGCTTCCCGCACAGGGCGGTCGTCATCGATCACGAGCACACGGCGGCGCGCGGGCTCCGCTACGGCGGCGGCCCCGGTCGCACCCGCCGCGTTCTCCAGGGCAGGCAACATCACGCGGAACAGGCTGCCGCGCCCCGGTTGGCTCTGCACGGCGATCTCGCCACCCATCGACGTCACGATGCCGTGGCACACCGCCAGGCCGAGGCCCGCGCTGGTGCCGAGCGGCCGCGTCGTGAAAAAGGGCTCGAACAGGCGCCGCACGACGTGGCCCGGCATGCCTACGCCATTGTCGTGTACTTCGATGACCACGCGGCCCTCGTCGAGGCGGGTAAGAACGCGAATCTCGTTGAAGTCGGGGTCCCGCTCCGGCGGCATCGACTGGGCGGCATTGACGACCAGGTTGACGAGCACCTGCGCCACCTTCGACCCGTTGCCCAACACCGGCGGCACCGGCGTACGCGCGTCGGCCAGGCGCGCCCGGTGTCGGATCACCGACCACGTCAGGCGCAGCGCGACGTCGAGGGCTGCATAGACATCCACCGGCCCCGGCTCGCTGGCATCGTTGCGCGAAAACGTGCGCAGGTCGGCGACGATCTTGCGAATGCGTTCAGCGGCCTGTGCCGCATCGCGCAGCGCCTGATCGAGTTCGAGCCATGCCGGGTCGCGCGTCGGGATGCGTTCAATCGCCTCCTGCGCGAGGCCCAGATTGCCGATGACTGCGGTCAGCGGATTGTTGATCTCGTGGGCGGCGCCGGACGCCAACGTGTCGAGCGCCGTGGTGCGCGCCGCCAGTGCCATGCGGGCTTCGAACTGCTTGCGGGCCGTCATGTCGCGGGCAAACGCGATGTGCTGGTCGCGGCCGTCGACGCGCACGAACGAGGCGTGCACCTCGACGGGGAAGACTTCTCCAGTCTTGGTGCGGTATTGCGACTCGAAGCACACCCGTCCGCGCCGGCGGATCGCTTCGAAATGTTGGGGGAAAATGTCGGGATCGAACGCGACGTCGATGTCCTGCATGGTCATCGCGACGAGGTCGGCTCGCGCATAGCCCAGCCGCGCGCATGTAGTCTCGTTCACGTCGAGGATGCGCGCCCGGTTGTCGACGCGGAACATCGCGTCCAGAGCCTGATCGATGGCGAACCGGGCCACGCGCAGTTCGTCGCCCGGCGGCGTCGCGACCGGGCGCTCGCTGGACACGGAGCGGCTGCGCGGCATCGCTCATGCCCCGAAGATGGGCCGCAGCCCAAGGTAACAGGCCGCACCCAGGGCAGCCGACACCGGCATGGTCAGCACCCACGCAAACACGATGTTGCCGGCCACGCCCCAGCGCACCGCCGAGAGCCGCCGCGATGCGCCGACGCCCATGATCGACGAACTGATGACGTGCGTCGTCGAAACGGGCGCCCTTAACTGCGCCGCGCCGAACAGCACGATGGCGCCCGCCGTCTCGGCACAAAAGCCGTGGATGGGCTTGAGTCGGATGATGCGCGTCCCCATCGTCTTCATGATGCGCCAGCCGCCCGCCGCGGTGCCCAGCGCCATCGCCGCCGCGCAGGCCGCGATGACCCACGCCGGTACGACGAGTTCGTGCGTGGTCTGCCACGCGTGCAGGTCGAGCCACGTCGGGCCGTCTGCCGGCGCCATGTGCCCGTAGTAGGCGAACAACGACATCGTAACGATGCCCATGACTTTTTGTGCGTCGTTGGTGCCGTGCGACAGTGCCATCAGGCTCGCCGACACGAGTTGGAGCCGCTTGAAGACGCGGTTGACCCGTGCGGGCGGATGGCGCGCGACGACACGGGTAACGAGCACCATCAGCACAAAGCCGATCGCGAACCCGGCCAGTGGCGACAGCACGAGGCCCTTGAGCACCTTCACGACACCGCCCGCGTTGAGCAGGGTGTCTGCCGCCGCGCCCGCCGCCACGCCTTCTTCGAACACGCGGCGCGCGAACACGGCGCCCACGATGCCGCCCACGAGCGTGTGCGACGAACTCGACGGCAGGCCGAACCACCACGTCAGCAGGTTCCAACTGATCGCGGCGAGCAGCGCGCACAAAACGACGGTCTGCGTGACCGACGCCGGGCTTGCGATGTCGCCGCCGATCGTCTTGGCGACGCCCGTGCCGAGGAACGCGCCGATGAAGTTGAAGACTGCCGCCAGCATCACCGCCTTGCGCGCGCTCAGCACGTTGGTCGAGACGACCGTGGCGATCGCATTGGCCGTATCGTGAAAACCGTTGATGTAGTCGAACACCAGCGCGAACACGACGACGATGACCATGAGCCAGAACGGGTCGAACATCGTCATTCCTCGGGCGGCGCTGCGGGCGTGCGGGTCAGCCGTGCTTCATCACCAGTGAACGAATCAGGTCGCCGACGTCGTCGCTCGCGTCGATCGTCGCCTCCAGGGCTTCGAGGATGTCCTTTTGCCGCACCAGCTCGATCGCGTCCGTCAGTTGCATGAACAAGTCGCCGAGCGCCGTACGAAAGACGCCGTCGCCCTCGTTTTCGAGCGCGTGCACGTGGATGAGGTGCACCTGCAATGCCGCGTATTTCTTGCTGTCGTCGAGCATCGCCACCGTGACCGCAACTTCGGCGGCGGCGGCTTGCGCGATGCGTACGAGTTCGCGCATGGGCGGCGACAGCGTTTCGAGCCGGTAGTTGACGATGAAGCCCGCGCACTCTTCCATCAGGTCGAGCATCGTGTCGAGCGCCGAGCAGAGGTCGTGCAGGTCTTCGCGGTCGATCGGCGTCACGAACGTCTTGTCGAGTTCGTTGTAGAGCAGGTGCGCCATCGAGTCGCCCTCGTGCTCGATCTGGCGCAGTTCGTCGGCGATGCGCGCGAAGTCTGCGCGGCTCTGCGCGTCGCGAAACTGGGCAAAGCAGTCAGCGCCGCGTGCGACGTTGCGCGCGATCGCGTTCAGCAATTCGAAGAACTTGTTCTCGCGCGGCATGAACCACTGGAACACGCGATCCGCAGACATCGGGACCTCCGCCGGCCACTGGCGACCGTGGGGCACCCAGTCTGGCATGAATCGCGGCGCGCGTCAGGGGGCGGAGCCGTGCAGATGCCGTGCAGATCAGGAGATCAACAGCCCGGCAGCGCCACATGCAGGCACTGGCCCGTGTACGTGTTGCAGAAATCCTGCGTGCACTGGTTCTTGTCGTCGCAGTCGGCCGTCACCTTGCACTGCGGCGGCTTCGGCGTGCAGCCGGGTACCTTGAAGTGGCCGCACTGGCCCTTCGTCAAGTCACAGTAGTCGACGGTGCAGTTGTTGGCGTCGTCGCACTCGGTCTGCAGCTTGCACTGGGGGTTCGGCACGCACTGGGGAATCTTCGTGTACAGGCACTGGCCGTTGACGAAATTGCAGGCGTCGAACGTGCACACGTCCTTGTCGTCGCAGTCGGGGTTCGCCTTGCAGCCCGTGCCGCACCCCGGGATCTTCTGGAACGCGCACGCCCCCGCCTTCTTGTCGCAGGCATCGACTGTGCACGCGTCCTTGTCGTCGCACAGCTTTGGCAGACCGCCGCACAGCCCGGCCAAGCACTTGTCGGCGGTCGTGCAGCCGTTGCCGTCGTCGCAGGTCTGGCCGTCGAGCGGCTTGGGCGCGCAGAAGCCCGCGACACAGTCGCCGCCCAGGCAGGCGCCGCCACCGGTCTGCTTGCAATCCGCATCGGCCTTGCACTTCTTGCCGCAGCCGCCGACGTCCTTGAACGCGCACTTGCCGTCCTTCGGGTTGCAGGTGTCGAGTGTGCACGGGTCATTGTCGTTGCAGACAGCGGCCTTGCCGCCCACGCAGGCGCCGCCCTTGCAGCCGTCGCCCGTCGTGCACAGGGTGCCGTCTTCGCACGCCGCAGCGTCGGCCAACGCCACCGATGCGCACTTGCCCACTTTCGCGTCGCACGCGTCTTTCGTGCACGGATTCTTGTCGTCACAGCCAAGCACCGTGCCGCCCTGGCACGCGCTCGCCTTGCACGTGGTGCCGACCGTGCACGCATTGCCGTCGTCGCAGCCGCCACCCTCGATGGCCGTCGCCGCACACTTGCCCAGGACACATTTGTCGGCGGTGCATGCGTTGCCGTCGTTGCAGTCCTTGTCGGCCGTACACGCCGCGCCGCAGCCGGGCACCTTCGTGTTCGTGCACTTGCCCGTTGCCTTGTCGCACGCATCCAACGTGCACGCATCCTTGTCGTCGCAAGCTGTCGCACTGCCGACGCACAGGCCGGTCTTGCACACGTCGCCGCTCGTGCACGCATTCGCGTCGTTGCATGGCGTGCCGCTGGGGCCGATGCCGGCCACGCACTTGCCATTGCCGGGGTCGCACGCGTCTTTCGAGCACGGGTTCTTGTCGTCGCACGTCACGGCCGCGCCCTGGCACAGGCCGCCCGCGCATTGGTCGCTGCTCGTACACGGGTTCGCGTCGTTGCAGGGCGTGCCCGACAGCACCTTCGCCGTACACGTGTTGGTGACGCAGGTCGCGGCAATGCACTGGACCTTCGACGCACAGTCCGCGTCCACCTCACAATCCTTGCCGCATTTCGGGATGGGCACGAACTCACACTTGCCGCTCGCCGGGTTGCACAGATCGGCCGTGCAAGCGTTGTTGTCGTTGCACAGCGCAGGCGCGCCCAAGCACGCCCCGCCCTTGCACGCATCGCCCGTCGTGCACGCCTTGCCGTCGCTGCACGTCGCGCCATCGGCGCCTGCCGGGGCCAGGCACTTGCCGGTGGCCTTGTCGCAGGCGTCCTTCGTGCAGGGGTTCTTGTCGTCGCACGCGACCGCGCCGCCGGGCTGGCACGCGCCACCCTTGCACACGTCGCCCTGCGTGCAGCCGTTCGCATCGTCGCAGGCGGCGCCGTCGAGGGCCGCAGTGGTGCACTTGCCGGCCGCACACACGTCTTTCGTGCATGCATTCTTGTCGTTGCAGTCGCCGTCGGCCTTGCACTCAGCGCCGCACCCGGTGATGGGTCCATGCGTACACACGCCGCCCGCTGCACACGCGTCGAGCGTGCATACGTTGGTGTCGTCGCACGGCTTGGCCGCGCCGCCACACTTGCCGGCCTTGCAGGCGTCTTGCAAGGTGCACGCGTTGCCGTCGTCGCACGGGACAGCGTCGGTGCCCGCGGCCGCCACGCAGCCACCGCTCGCCGGGTTGCAGGCGTCTTGCGTGCACGGATTCTTGTCGTCGCACAGCGCCGGCTTGCCCGCGCACGTGGCGTTGCCCTGGCACGCGTCGCCCTGGGTGCACGCATTGCCGTCGTTGCAGGCTTGACCGGCCGCGATCGCGAACACACACGTCCCGCCGACGCACGCATCGACCGTGCACGGGTTCTTGTCGTCGCACTTGTCCTTGCACGCCCCGCAGTTCTTGAGCGGCTCGAACTTGCACACGCCCGACGGAGGGCACGCATCTGCCGTACACTTGTCGCCGTCGTCGCACACCTTGGCGCTGCCGCTGGCGCAGGCTCCCGCCTTGCACGTGTCTTTTTCCGTGCACGCGTTCAGATCGCTGCACGGCGCGCCATCCTGCGGTGTCGTTCCGCATTTGCCGGTCTTCGGGTCGCAGGCGTCGGCGGTGCACGGGTTGCTGTCGTCGCACACGGCCACCTTGCCTGCCGCGCACGCGCCCGCCTTGCACGCATCGCCGACCGTACACGCGTTGCCGTCGTCGCAGCCCTGACCATTGGCCACCGCCGGCGCCGCACACTTGCCCGTCGCCGCCTCGCACGCGTCTGCCGTGCAGGGGTTCTTGTCGTCGCACGCGACCGCCTTGCCGCCCGCGCACTTGCCCTGCAGGCACGCCTCGCCGGTCGAGCACTTGTCCCCGTCGTCGCACGCCTTGCCGTCGTCGGGCTTGAACGCGCACTTGCCGACCCCGCACGCGTTCGTCGAGCACGGGTTGCCGTCGTCGCAGTTGCCGTCGGTCTGGCATTCGGTGCCGCAGTCAGCGATCGGCGCGGTCGCGCATAGGCCCGTCTTGGCGTCGCAGGTGTCCTGCGTGCAAGCGTTCTTGTCGTCGCACGCCAGCGCCGCTCCCGCGCACGCCCCCTTGGCGTCGCAGGCATCCTGCTGGGTGCACGCATTGCCGTCGTCGCACGCGCCGCCCGCTGGCGCCGTACTCGCCTCGCACAGGCCCGTCTTGGAGTTGCAGGCGTCCGCCGTACACGGGTTCTTGTCATCGCACGCCAAACTGACGCCGCCACACTTGCCCGCGGCACACGTGTCGCCCGTCGTGCACGCGGCGCCGTCGTCGCAGGGCTTGCCGTCTTGCAACGCGCTCGCACACTTGCCGGTCGCCGCGTCGCAGGCATCCTTTGTGCAGCTATTCTTGTCGTCGCAATCGGCGGCCTTGCCGACGCACGAACCCGCCGCGCACGCATCGCCAGCCGTGCAGGCATTGCCATCGTCGCACGCAGCCCCGTCCTGCGGTGCAACGGCGCAGATGCCGGCTGTGCACGCGTTCTTCGTGCACGCGTTCTTGTCGTCGCAGTCCGCGTCGGCTTTGCACGCCGCGCCACACCCGGCGATCGTGTCGAACGCGCACGCCCCCTGCTTGCAACTGTCCTGCGTGCACGGGTTCTTGTCGTCGCACGCCACGGCCACGCCGGCACACTTCTTGGCGGCGCACAGGTCGGGCCCGGTGCACGCGCTGCCATCGTCGCACGCAGCGCCGTCAGCGCTGGCCGTCGCCGTGCAGTCGCCCGTCTTGGGGTCACACGCGTCCTGGGTGCACGCGTCGCCATCGCTGCACGCCTTCTGGGCACCGAAGCATTGGCTGCCCTTGCACGCGCCGTCCTGGGTGCACGGGTTGCCGTCATCGCAGGGAGCGCCGGCCGCGACCGGAATCGACACGCACGTGCCCGTCGAGGGTTCGCAACTGTCTTCGCTGCACGGGTTCGCGTCGTCGCAATCCGCCGCTTCCTTGCAGCCGGTCTGCGCGCAGCCTTCTTGCGGCTTGTGCACGCAAGCGCCCGACGCCGGGTCACAGCTGTCGTCGGTGCACGCGTCGCTGTCGGCGCAGGCCTTGGCCTTGCCCAGGCACTGGCCACCGGCACACGCCGCCGCTTCGGCGCACGGGTCGGCGGGCTCGCAAACACCCCCGTCGGGAACTGCCTGCACGACGCAGGCGCCCTCCACACACGCGGCGAATTGACAGGCGCCTTTCGGCAACTTGTCCGCGCAGTCCGCATCCGCCGCGCACTCCGAGGCGACGTCCGCGCCCACGCCGAGGTCCGCCCCTGCCTCGGGGCCCACGCCAGCTTCCAACGCGCTGTCCGGGATCGCGTCGAGACCGCTCGAGCTGTCTGTGGGTTTGGCCACCGAATCCAGCGCCGGACCATCGACCTTGGCGGCGAGCGTCCCATCCGTGCTGCCGCCGGCTCCGGTGCTGCCCGCATCGACCATCGATGAGCCGACCACGGGCGCGTCTTCGCTGCACGCGGTCACTGCGAATGCGAACGCGAGCGTCGCAGCGCATCCGGACGGGAAGAATCGAGCGTTCATGTGGGCCTCCATTGCCTCAGGGTCGGGTTCCGGCCGCCGCGCAACACGATGCACGCGGCGTCGCTCCGGAGCAAGCGACGGCAACGCTGATTCAGTCAGCGCGCCCCAGTCAGCGTCCACAAGCCGTGCCGCTGGGCCGCCCGCGGCGCCGCCCGTTCGCCGTCCGGAACGGTTCCGTCGAGCGCGGCGAACGCCTTCTGCCAGGCACCCAGCGACTGCCCTCCGCCAACCGCGGCAAGCACGGCATCGGCCGCTTCGAGCCCCCCTTGCGACAGCCGGTATTCGATCCAAGCCTGGCGCGGCGAATCGAAGCGCACCTCGACCCGGCCTTTCAGGCCGCGCTGCACGCGTTGGATCTTGGCCATCGTCTCGGCGATCGGGGCAAACGGCGCCTCGGCCAGCGGCGTGTGGAGCTTGGGCACGAACGGCGACAGCGCCATGACAGTGTTCATCTCGTCGGCGCAGCGGTGCCCGAACGCGATCAGTTCGTCGATGTCGGCGGCGTTTTCATCCGGCAGCCCGAGGATCACGTAGACCTTCAACTGGCGCATGCCGACCGCTCGAGCCAGACGCGCCGCTTCGAGCAGGTGGCGCTCGCGCAGGCCCTTCATCATCTTGCCTCGCATGCGCTGGCTCGGCGCATCGCTGGCCACCGTCAGCGTGCGGTAGCCGCCCTTGTGGAGCAGTCCGACGAACTCTTCATCCAGCCGGTCGGCTCGCAGCGAACTGATGCCCACGCCCTTGCCGCGCTCGATGGCTGCCCGCAGTGCGCCCTTGATCGGCCCCCAGTCGCTGACCGCAGCGCCGACGAAGCCCACGCGCGGGGCGGCCACGAAAAGCTCCGTGTCGAGCACGGCGACGACCCGATCGAGTTCGGGCTCGCGCATCGGGGCCACCGGAGCGCGCACCACGCAGAACTTGCAATAGCGGGGACAGCCACGGCTCGCCTCCAGCAGCGCCATGTCGCGGAACTCGGCGTCCGGGCTGAACCACGCGCCGCGCGCCGGCAGGCAGTCCGCGCCCACCGACAGCAGGTCTGGCACCGCGTCGCCGTGCTCGGACGGAATCCAGCAGCCCGGCGTGTCGCGCGCGGCCTTGACGACGGCGGCGCGGTCGAGGCCATCGGCAACCCATGCGGCCACCGTGTGGATCACGTGATCCGCCTCGCCCATCACGACCACGTCCGCGAACGGGCCGAGTGGCAGGACGTTGGACTGGGTGAGAGGCCCCCCGGCAATCACGGGCGGGTCCGCCGCCGTGCGATCGCGTGCAAGCGGCGCCAGCCCGCCAAGTCGCAACAGGTCCACCAGGTTCGCAAGGTCGAGTTCGTAGGCGATGCTGACCAGCACGGCGTCGTGGTCGCACAGACGCGCACCGCTCTCGAGCGCGGTTCCCGTGCGACCGGGTCCGCCAGCAAACTGCGGGTCGACGACGGCGCGGTGGCAGGCGAGTCCGGGCTGTCCATCGAGGGCCGCCCACACGACCTGGAAGCCGAGCGAACTCGACGCGACCCGATACGTGTTCGGGTAGCACAAGACCGCCGTGCGTCCGGCGTGGCGCAGCGACGTACCGCTTTCGCGGGCGAGCAGGGTCTCGGCGGGGTGGAGCGGGCGGGGCATGCGAAGGCCGAGTCCCAGCAAGGCGCGGGGTGCGACATTGTACGGGCGGCGCGCCAAGCTGTCGCGCAAAACCGCTCGCGGCAAGGCTCCCGTTGCGGCTTGCACGCGGCAGCGACACGGTGCGAGGCTGTACCGCGCGCCACCCGTGGCCACGCGCGCAGCCCTGCCTTCTGCGTGCCCGAGCCACCGTGCGACCCGGAGTCTGCGATGTTGACCCTGCCCAACTGGACCGGCCCGCTCGACGCCACCGAACAGGCCCGCATGATCGTGTGGCGGCGCCACCTGCACGCGGAACCGGAACTGAGCTTTCACGAGGCCGACACCGCAGCCTACGTCGAACAGACCCTCGGAGAACTCGGCATCGGCCCCGTCTACCGGCTCGGCGGCCACGGCCGCGTCGCATGGCTGGGTGGTGGCAGCGGTCCGGCCGTGATGCTGCGGGCCGACATGGATGCACTGCCGATCCAGGAGCAGAGCGGGCTGCCGTTCGCGTCGCGGCGGCCGGGCGCCATGCACGCATGCGGCCACGACACCCATACCGCCGTGCTGCTCGCCGTTGCGGCCCGGCTGAAAGCCCACGAGGCTGCGCTGGCCCGGCGCGTCGTCCTGTGCTTCCAGCCCGCCGAGGAGGTGGGCCAGGGGGCGGCGGCGATGATCGCGGACGGATTGCTCGACGGCACCTATGCCCCCGGTGCGCCCGCCGTGGACCGCGCGCTCGGGCTGCACGTCTGGAGCCGCGACCGCACGGGCCACATCGTCGCTACGCCGGGGGCGTTCATGGGCACGGTCGACGACTTCACCGTGCGCGTCCACGGCCGCGGCGGCCACGGTGCCCTGCCGCACGAAGCGCGCGACGCGATCGTGGCGGCGGCAGCGATCGTCCTGGCGCTCCAGACGGTGGCATCGCGGCGCGTGGACCCACTCGACCCGGTAGTGGTGACGGTCGGCGCCATGCACGGCGGGTCGGCGTTCAACATCATCGCCGAAGAGGTGACGCTGCGTGGCACGGTGCGGTCGTATTCGGACCAGGTGGGCGCTGCGAGCCCGGGGCTGGTGCGCGAGGTGGCCGAGGCGACGGCGCTGGCGCACGGCTGCACCGCAGAGGTCGACTACCAACGCCATGCCGTCGCCCTGCACAATGACGCCGAGACGGCGGCCTGGGTGCGCGAGGCGGCTGCGGGCGCCCACGGCGTGACCGGCATCGATGGGACGTTTCGCCTGCTCGCCGGAGAAGACTTCGCATGGTACTTGCGGCGCGTGCCGGGCTGCTTCTTTTTCGTCGGATGTGGGGGGCCGGATGGCCCGTCGGAGCCGCATCACTCGCCGCGGTTCCGGGTCGACGAGGCCGCGCTGCCGGTGGCGGCCGAAGTGATGCTGAGGTCAGCCGCCCGTTGCCTCGCCACCTGAACCTGCCGTACCGCCTGAACCTGCCGTACCGCCTGAACCTGCCAAAGTGGCTTCGGCCTGGGCTTGCAGGCGCTCGATGATCTTGCGAACGAGGTGCTGCTCCGGCAGTCCGTGTTGGACCGTGACGACCAGCGCTTCGCCCAACAACTGGCCGCATGCCGTGCCGTTGCCGCGCGCGCCCTCGACCTGGCCGGCCAGCAACAGGGCCGCCCCCAACGCCACCGGTGCGCGGGCTGCGCGCAGGTCGGCGACCGCTGCACGCAGCGCTTTCGCTGCCGGCTCCCACGTCCTCGCCTGGGCATGCAGGTGCCCGACCAGCGTGGCAGCTTCGCCGCGGACCCGTGGTGGCAAGGAGACGTCGTCCGACAACAGCCCGCGTGCCGTCGCCATGGCACCGGCAACGTCTCCTGCATCAGCCTGCAGCCACGCGGCATCGACCGCACAGGCCGCTTGGAGGTGTGTGGAGCCAAGCCGACGGGCGCCCGCATGGGCTCGGGTCAGCGCAACCCCCGCGCGCTCGCGCTCGCCCTCGTGGCGCCAGCACAGTGCTTCGCCGCGGGCGCAGCGCACGGCGAGTCCGCCCAAGCCCGCCGCCGTCGCCTGCCCTTCGGCATCGACGAAGGCTGCGCGCGCGCCGGAGAAGTCGTGGGAGCGGGCCAGCAGGTCGGCGCGTTCGGCAACGGCCTCGGCCGCGATGTCGGGGCGCCCGACCGTGCGTGCCCCCGCTTCGGCCTGGCTCAGTGCCTGCCCTGCTTCGTCGGGGCGGCCGGCGAGACCGAGCGCTACCCCCGCCGCGAACAGGGCTCGGGCCGTGGCCTCGCCATCGCCGGCTTCGGTGCCGATGCGGGCCGCGTCGGCCGCGTCGGCGAGCGCTCGCTGGGCGCGGCCGGCGACGGCATCGACTGCGGCGCGCCGTGCGAGCGCCCGCGCCGTCCAGCGCGCCTGCGCCTGCGTGGCGACGGCTGCCTGCAGTCGGTCGGCGGCGGCTTCGGCTGCTGTGATCTCACCCGCCGCCAGGTGAACTGCAACGGCCAAGTCGAGCGCGGCGAGGATCTGTGGAACGCCGCCGCAGCGATCGGCCGCCGCGAGCACCGCCGCGGCCTCGGCGCCGACGCCCTCCCCAGCCTGGGCCAGCCGAACCTGGACCACGACGAGCCCGGCATCAACCGCGATGTCGTCGCGGCCCAGCGCCCGGGCTGCTTCGGCGGCCGCTTCCGCTGCGCGCAGGGCTGCCGCACCATCGCCTGCCCGCCACAACGTCGCCGCACGGGCCGCCGCTGTGCGCGCCGCGCCGACCCGGTCGCCCGCTTCGTGGCGCAGTGCGGTCGCGTCGCGCAGGGCTGCTGCGGCAACGCCCGGCTGGCCTCCGGCCAGCGCGAGCACGGCGAACCCTTCGAGTCGGGCGGCGTGCACCGCGGGCAGCGCCGCGATCTCGGGCGGAGGTTCCGTTTCGTGGCACTGCACGGCCTCAGCGAGCCGGCCGGCATCGACGAGGGCGGGCACCAGTTCGGCCTGCAGCAGTGCGAGCATGCGGTGGTCGCCGAGGCGCTGGGCGGCTTCGAACGCCAAGCCGAGCGCTTCGGCCGCCGCCGTGGGATTGCCCAGCCGCCGGGCAAGCACGGCGTCCAGGCGCAACGCGTCCATAAACAACGCGGGCTCCTGCAGGCGGCGGGCCGCGTCTGCCGTCACCGCGACGAGCAGTCGCGCTTCGGACCAGTGGTGCTGCGCCAAGGCTTGCCGCGCCCGCACCAGCGCTAGGCTCGCCCGAATTGCATCGCTGTGGCGCCGCGCCGCCGCCCGCCCGCCGGTGTCGGTCGGGTCGAGCGCATCGACCAGGTCATGCGTCGCCCGCTCCGCCGCGGCGTCGAGCCGGGCAGCGGCCACGTCCGGGTCGCCCCCGCCCAACTCCTGGAGCGCGAGACCCAGCAGCGCGCGGGCCGCCATCGGCGTGGCCCCGACGCTGTCGGCCAGGCTGCGCGCTTGCGCCCACCACGACGCGGCCAGATCGGCGCGACCGGCCTGGGCATCCAGGTCGCCGAGTTGCAGGCAGGCCGCCGCCATGCCCGCCGGCTCCGCGCCGCGCTCGAACAGGCGCAGGGCGGTCTGGGCGTGGCCGTCGGCGGCGCGCAAGTTGCCTGCGGACGCGTCGAGGTCCGCGCGCTCCAGTTGGAGCCAGCCGGTCTGGGCCGACAACTCGGTGGTGGCGGGCTCGGCCAACGTCGGTTGTCCGAGGGCCGCGTCGAGCACCGCCTCGGCCGTGGCCACGTCGCCTCGGGCGCGCAAGCTGCGCACGAAGGCGAGGACTTCGTAGGTTTGAGTGACCGCCGGTGCTTCAGCGGGACCGGGCAGAGGGGCGGGCGGGTCGTCGGTCATGGGGCCTCGGGGGCAGCGTAGCTGCCCATGGGCCGGCGGCGCAACGCTTGCTGTAGCAGCTCAAGGCGCCACTTCGACGTCCACGCGCCACCCCCCAGGCTCGAACACCACCCGCCCCCGCACCGGCCGCCAGCGCGCCGCCGACCACCTCGCGCCCGGCTCGGGCGGCAGTGTCCACGCGCCCGCCGCCCACACCCACGCGTGGGCGCGCAGCGCCCAGTGGCCCGCCATCCACACCGCGCGGGGGCACGGCGGCTGCTGGGGTGGCTCGGCGCGGGGAAGCGGAGGCGGGCTCGGCGCCACCATGGCCACCTCGATACGCCGATCAATGTCGGGGACCCGCCACCAGCCGGACAGCCACACCCACGCGCCCGCCTGCCAGTGCCACCAGCCGCCGACCCAATTGGCGTTCGGCGATGGGCGTGGCGGCAACGGTTCGGCTTGCGCGGCCGGCGGCGGACCTGCAGGGCGCGGCGGTGGTGCCGGCGGTGGCGGACGCGAGGGCGACGTCGACAACTGGGGCGGACCCTGCACCGTGACCACCGGGGAGACAGGCCGCGCTGTCCGGGCCGTCTGGTGGGCCGCTTCCGCACGTCGCTGGGCACCCGCGTAGCCGCCCGGCCCCCAGCACTCCTCGTCGGCGTGGTCGGCCTTGCAGTGTGCGGTGCGCCGGGCCTGTTCAGCCTGCCACGCCGCCGTCCGCTCGCGCGCCTCGGCCTCTTCGGTGGCCTTGCGGATGCGCAGGTGCGCGACCCACTCCGCCTCCGGCACGTCGGGCTCGCCACGCTGGTGTTCCGCCGTGAATATGGCGCCCTCCCAGTCGTTGGGCTCGTCCGACCACACGACGAGACGCAGCAGCGTGCCCTTCGCGACCGGCGCCGGCGCGTCGGGGTCCGCGTTGTGCGTCGACCAACTCGCCAGGATCGCGACGTGGGCACCGTCGCTGGGACCCGGCACGGATTCCAGGCGGGGCGGGAGCGTGTCCGGCAGCGGCGCTTCGATGACGGGCGGCAGGAGCACACCGATCGATGGCGGGGCCGTGGGGGGCAGCGGTTCGTCGGGCATCGTTTCCCAGCGCAGTGCGAGTTCGCCGCGCGGGGCTGTCGGCTTGGGGGTTGGCGCCGCGACCGTAACCGGCGGCGACGGCACCGGCGGCGGCGGATCGCGCACCACCACGATGGGCACCGGTCGCGCCAGGCAGTGGGCGTTCTCCGGCCCGGGGAAAGCCTGCCACGCGCTGCCTGGCGGTCGCGGCACCTGCGTGTGCCACGGGCCGCTCGCGACCCTGCGGCCGCCGACGTCAAACGCGAGGTGTCCCGCCAGCCGGCGCGGCGCTACGACCGTCACGTTCCAGCGCTCGCCCCAGCGCGAGCCCAGCGCGGGCATTTCGATGAAGAACGGCCCTTGCGCACAACGGGACGAGACGCCCCACGTCTGCCCCGCTGCGCCACGGAAGGCGAGCGAAGGTCCGCAGCCGCCGCACAACGCCAGAATCACCACAGCACCCCACCCGAGCCTCGTCGTTCCCATCCTAACCTCCGCCGCCTGTGGCGCGCTCCCAGAGAACGGCGGCAGCGTGTGGGGGATTCAAGTCCGCGTGCGCCGACCCCGACCGACTGCTACACTGCCCGCCCCGCAGCAACCTCCGCTGCCGGGGCCGGAGCCCTCCCATGTCCATCCTCATCTTGGGCGCGACGTCGATTGCCGCGTGCCTGCTCGCCTCCTGTGACTCGCCCGCGCCCGCAACGCCGGCCGGGACCGGCTCGAACGACACCGCCGCCGGCACGATCGGCGACACCGCCGCCAGCCCGGACGCCGCAGCGGACGCGCCGACGGCAAAGGATGCGACGGCTCTGAACGACGCCAGCGCAACGCCGGACACGCCCGCACCGCAAGACGCCACCCCACCCAAGGACACGCCTGCGCCGCTCGCCGACGCGTCGCCGGCCGACACCACGCCCTCGCCCGACACGGCGCTGCCACCGGACGCCGCGCCCGCCCCGGACACGGGGCCCGCCCTGGACACCCCGCCCGCTGCCGATGCCGCGCCGGCTGGCTGCAAACCTGGCGAGTTCAAGCCCTTGCAGTCCGACACATGCCAGTCAGCCACGTGCCCGAACCTCAAGCAGTCCGCGCACTCCCTCGTGCAGGACGCCGCGAAGCAGTTCGCCGAGGTTCCCCCGTGCAAGGCCGACGCCGAGTGCGTCCCGGTGTCGCAGGATACGGCGTGTTCCGGCGAGTGCCCGGCCATCGTAAATGCAGCGAGCAAGGGCGAATTCGCCAAGGCCGTCAAACAAGCGGATGCGTTCTGCAAGCTCCACGGCGTGGCGGCGAAGTGTGGCTTTCCCATTCCGTCGTGCATCGCGCCGACGCCCGCGTGCGTGGCCGGCAAGTGCGTGTACACGAAGCCGCCCACGTCGAAGTGCGGTGACGTCCAGCCGGCCAATACCGTATGCGAAGGCACGGTCTGGGCGTGCAAGCCTGGGCACTTCAAGGGCTACGGCGGTGGCGAGTGCCACGAAGCAACGTGCGAGAACCTCGCCAAGGCCAATAACGAAGCGATCGGTGCCGCCATCGCCAAGGCCCAGGTCTGCAAGGTGGGCGCCGACGACGAGTGCATCCACATCGCGACGGCGACGGCGTGCCAGGGCACCTGCGGGGCCGCGGTCAACGCCGGGATGCAAAACGACGTCCTCAAGGTCGTCGGCTGGGTCGACGACAACCTGTGCAAGGCGTTCGGCTATGCGGCCAAGTGCGGGTACTCCGGGCCGAAGTGCACGGCGCCGAAGCCAGGGTGCGCGGCGGGGAAGTGCGAGTACAGTGGGGTGGCGCCGTAGCGCGCCGCGAGCCGATGCCGTAGCGCGCCGCGAGCCGATGCCGTAGCGCGACCCTGGCACCTGTGCAATGATTCCCGCTTGCGAGGAGGCCTCACCATGCCCACAACCCTGTACTGGAAGCCCGGTTGAACCGGCTGCGTCAACGCGCGGGGGTTCCTCGCGCACCGCGGCGACGACATCGAACTGCGCAACGTCATCAAGCAACCGCTCACGGCGGACGAACTGCGGGCGCTTGCGGCGCGCGTCGGCGACGTGAAGCTCTTGGTTGCGCCCAAACGCCGGGCTGAAGCCGAAGGGCTCGACGGCGAGCCGCTCATCCAGTGGCTGGCCGCCGACGCGATGCGGCTGCGCAAGCCATTGATCGACGTCGGCAGCCACGTCGTGCTCGGCTTTGACGCCAAGGCCAAGGCCGCCTTGGGCGGCTGACGGCGGCCTGCCGACACGCGTGGGAAGCGAAACCGACGGCCAGAAGGTCAGCGAACTGTTCGCGCTGGCGCCGGCGGGCGCTGGCGGCCTGTACGGCCTGAGCAACGCTTCCGTCGCGGGCGAGCGAGCACCGAGCCGAATTCAAGGGATTTGGTATCAGTACAGGATGCGCGTGCGGATGTTCGTCTCCAGTGCCGCCACCCGCCGCTTGACCTCGTCCGACACGTCCTGGTCCAAGTCCATGACCAGGTAGCCGATGGTGGCGTCGGTGGCCAGCATCTGCGCGTGGATGTTCGCGTTCAGGTCCGACACGATACGGTTCACGTCGCGCAGCACGCCCGGCACGTTGCGGTGCACGTTCAGCACGCGGTGGGTCCCGGCGATTGGCGGCGCCTCGATTTGCGGGAAGTTCACCGCACCCGTCGTCGCGCCCGTGTTCACGAACTTCGTCAGCGCCACCGCCACTTCGCGCCCGATCGCCGCCTGCGCTTCCATGGTCGAGCCACCGACGTGGGGCGTCAACACGACGTTGTCCAGGCCGCGCAACGGCGACAGGAAGGCGTCGCTGTTGCCCTCGGGCTCCACGGGGAACACGTCGATCGCCGCACCGCCAAGGTGCCCTGACCGCAATGCCGCCGCCAGCGCCTCGATGTCGACGACGTGGCCGCGGCTCGCGTTGATCAGGTAGCTGCCGGGCCGCATCGCCGCGAGTTCGAGCGCGCCGATCAGGTTCGTTGTCTGCGGTGTCTCGGGAACGTGCAGCGTGACGAAATCTGCCAGTCCTAACAGTTCGTGCAGGGTCGCACACGGCCGTGAGCTGCCGATCGCCAGCGTGGACCGGATGTCGTGGGTCAGCACCCGCATGCCCAGCGCCTCGGCCAGCACGCCGACCTGGCTGCCGATGTGGCCATAGCCGACGATGCCCAGCGTCTTGCCGCGCACTTCGTACGAGCCGTCGGCTGCCTTGCGCCAACGCCCAGCGTGAACAGCGCTGCTGCGGTCGAAAAGCTTGCGCGCCAGCACGATGACCTCAGCCAGGACCATCTCGGCCACGCTGCGGGTGTTCGAGAACGGCGCGTTGAACACCGGCACACCCTTGCGGTTGGCGGCGCCGAGGTCGATCTGGTTCGTGCCGATGCAGAAGGCGCCGATCGCCAACAGACGCCTGGCCTCGGCCAGCGAGCGCTCGGTGATGCGGGTCTTGCTGCGAATGCCCAGCAGGTGCACGTCGCGCAGGGCGGCCGCGAGTTCGGCCTCCGGCATGGCAGCAGGCGCGGCGGTGACGTGAAAACCCTCGCCGCGGAACACCTCGTGTGCCGTGGCGTGAATGTTCTCAAGCAGCAGGATTTCGATGTCCTGTTTGGGGAATGACGTGCGTGCCGTCATGGTCACGCCAGCCAGAGCGCGAGCGCCCACGTGCAGAAGCCGCCCAGCGACGCGGCCAGCCACGGCAGGCCGCCGCGTGTCCAATGGCCATCGCCATCGACGCCGCGGTGGAAGGCGAGCGTGAGCCCGCCGACCCAGACGAGGAAACCGAGCGCCACGGCGAGCGAAATGCCCGCCCCCACACCAACCGGCCTTGCGTAGTCGGCCGAGAACTGGGCGAGCAGGACACCTGGGTCGCGCTTGTCGCCGCCACGCTCGGCCACGCGCACCAGCAACGCAGGTAGGCGCTGGCCGGCCGCGAGCACGAGGTCGGCCCGCGGCTGGTAGACGGAGCGCGCCGCGATGAGTCCCGAGCGGAGCCCGTCGAGCGCGTGCACGGCCAGTTCCGGCGTGGTCTTTTCGTGGCGGCGGGCGAGGTCGAGCAGCGCATCGCACGCGGCGTCCACATCCGGGCCCCACGGCGTATGCCAGCGCAACACGTTGCGGTAGGCCTCGACGGCGTCCCATGTGGCGCCCGCGCGTTCGGCTTGGACCGCCCGCGTCCAGGCCGCACGTTGCTCCCAGGTCGCGCGCACCGCCAGAACGGCCACGACGAACGCGACGGCTGCCAACGGGGCCAGCCAACGGCGCGGACCGGGGCTCGCTCGATCGGTCACGTCAGGTCCCGGCGTTCGAACAGGACGAGCGCCAGCGCGACGAAAAGCACCGTCCACGACAGCCCGTAGCCGAGCGCGGCGACAACGTAGTCCGTCGGCACCGGCCAGCCGAGCAGTACCTCGTCGGCCACGTTGAACGTCGACAAGTCGGGCAGCACCGCCACCAGCACCTTGCCCAGCGCACGCATCACAGGCACTTCGGCGAAGCCGCCCTTGGGGGCGGAAAGGAGGTCCTGCAGCACGTACACGACCCGCCCCACAACGAACACGCCGGCTGTCAGCACGCCGGCCAGCACGGGTCGCGTCAGCGCCGAAAAGAACAGCGCCACCGCCGTCACCAGCACGACTTCGACGTACTGCAGGCCGAGCGCGAGCGCCAGAGCCGGCGTCATCGCACCGCCGCGCAGCACGAGCACACCCCACCAGCACGCGCCGAGCAACCCCACCTGCACGCCTAGCAACGCGCACAGGCCCGCAAACTTGCCGACGAGGAACTCCGATCGTCGAATCGGCTTCGGCAGGATCGCGTACAGCGTCTTGCGCTCCAACTCCTTGTGCAGCAACAGGGCGCCCATCAGGACCGCCGTCGCCACGGTCAGCAGCGAGATCGAGAACAGCCCGAAATCCTGCACGAGCCGGGCCTTCTGGTCGGCCAACGCCAGTTCCGACAGCGCAACCGAGAACAGCAGGAGCAACACCGCAGCCGCCAGCATCCCGTAGAACACACGGTTGCGGCGCGCCTCACGCAGCGTGTTGGCCGCGACCGCTGCGATCCGCTGCAGCGAGCGGGCCGGGCCGGTAACGTGAACAGCGCCGGTCATGGCTGCCCCTTGGCCGCCGCGTCCTGCGAATCTTGCGACTCGCCGCGCGCTTCGACCCGCACGGCCTTGCGCACGAACAGTTCTTCGAGCGAATCCCGCCGCGGCAGCAGTTGTTCCAGCTTGGCACCCGCGGCGAGGCCCGCCTGCAACAGCGCATCGACGGCGTCATGGGGCACGGCGAGCCGCAGCCGGGCGCCCGTCCGCTCGCGCTCGACTGACCCCTCGACTGCCAACAGTGCGCGGGCCGCCGCCTCACCGCCCGCGCCGAGTTCGAACAGCGCCTCGACTTCGAGCGCGCCGCGATCCAGCAAGGCGTCAAGTCGGCCGGCAGCGACGACCTTGCCCTGGTTCAGGATTGTGACGGCGTCGCACAGGGTCTCGATGTCGGTCAACACGTGAGAGCTGAAGAACAAAGACTTGCCCTGGGAGCGAAGTTCCGCCATCAAATCAAGAACCTCCTTGCGGCCGATCGGGTCAAGCCCCGACAGCGGTTCGTCGTAGATGACCAGTTCCGGGTCGTTGAGCAGGCTCTGCGCGATGCCGAGGCGCTGCAACATGCCCTTCGAGAAACCCCGCAGCGGCCGATCCGCGGCGTGCCCGAGGCCCAACCGCTCGAGCAGGGCGCCCGTCCGGGTCCGGCGCGTGGTGCGATCGAGCCCGAAAAGGTCACCAGCGTAGTTCATCACTTCGCGCGGCGTCAGCCAGTCGTAGAAGTAGGGGCTCTCGGGCAGGTAGCCGACACCAGCGCGCGCCTCGATGTCCCACGGGTCGCGGCCGAACAACTTCACCGACCCAGCCGTCGGCCGAATCAGTCCGAGGATGCACTTGATCGAGGTGGTCTTGCCCGACCCGTTCGGGCCGAGAAACCCCATCGACTCACCGCGTCGCAGCGACAGGCTGACGTCGCGCACCGCCGTCACTTTGCGGGCCAGCAAGCCTACGCGAAAAACCTTTTGCAAGTTGCGAAGTTCGAGAAACACCGTCGTCATGAGGTTGCGACCGGAGGCGCGGATGCGGTCGTGGCCGGCGCCGCGTGGGTTGCGTTCGACACCCCGCCCGCCAGGCCGTGGCCACGGTACCACGCGATGGTGCGCGCCAGGCCGGCCTCCAAGTCCACGCGCGGCACAAAACCGAGCAGCGACCGGGCCTTGGAGATGTCCGGCACCCGCAGTTCCACGTCGGTGAAATTCCAGGGAACCTGCTGCAAGACGCTGGAAGACTCCGCGAGCCGGACGATCTCGCGCGCCAGTTGCCAGATCGTGACCGTCGAACGTGGGTTGCCGATGTTGAAGGAGTGGCCGAGCGCTTCGGGCCGCGTCAGCACGAGCAGCAGGCCGTCGATGATGTCGTCGATGTAGCACCACGACCGGATCTGGGAGCCGTCGTTGTGCACGACGAGCGGTTCGCCCGCCAGCGCCCTGCGCACGAAGTGGTGGATCGCGCCCGTGCCGACCTGCCGCGGTCCGTAGATGTTGAACGGCCGGATGCTGACCGTCGGCAGGTCGTACTGTTTGTGGTAGTTGGCGCACAGGTGTTCGGTCGCCAGCTTGGCCACCGCGTAGGTCCAGCGCGCCTCACCGACCGCGCCCAGCGTCGTCGCGTCCCCCTCGGCCACGTTGAAGGCGTAGCGGCCGAACACTTCGGACGTGGAAAAATCGACCACGCGAAGCAACGGTTCCCCGCGAGCAAACCGTTCGTGCGCCACTTCGAGCACGTTCATCGTGCCAGTCAGGCTGACCTGCATCGTCAGCACCGGGTTCTTCATCACCGTGTCGACGCCCGCGATCGAGGCCATGTGGATGATGTGGTGGGCGTCGGCCAAGGCATCCGCCAGCGCCGCCTTGTCGCGCACGTCGCCGCGCACGAGTCGCACGTTGGGCTGGCGCAGCAGATCGGTGGTCAGCGTCGCGTCGTGGTGCAGGTTGTCGAACAGGATGACCCGGATCGACGGGTCCACGCAGAGCCGCTCCGCCAACGTCGAGCCGATGAAGCCGGCACCGCCGGTGATCGCCACGGTCTGGCCGTGCAGGGAATGGAGTGCGGCAGCAAGCAGTTCGGTCATGGCGCGTGAGGCAGGCCGGCAGGTGGTTAGCAGGCGCCAAGATGGTGGCATGGCGGTGCGGCATTCGTCTACCAACGCATGGAGCGGGCCCGTTCGTTGCGGAGTGTTTGACCCTTTGGCGCCCAGGGACTACCCTCGTTTGGATGAGCGCATCGGGCCGGCGCGCAATGCACTCCCCCGCAGCGGACCGGCGCCGCGCGCCGCGTGTGGGGGATGATCTGCGTACTGCGATGACTCAGCGTATCACGATGACTCAGCGTATCACGATGACTCCGCGCATGACCGTGACTCCGCGCATGGCCATGATTCTGCGTATCGCTATGATATTGTTGAGCATTGTCGTGGTCGTCGGCACAGCTGCCTCGTGCGCGGAGTCGGCGATCGTGCCGCCCCCGTCCGCGGCGCTGTCTTTGCCGATGGCCGAGCGGATTCGCAAGATCCTGGACGATCCCAGTATGTTGGCGCGTGCGCCGGCGTCGTCGTCCGGCGCCAGCGTTGCGTCCGCCGGAACTGCAGCCGTGCCGGCAGGGGTGCCGGGGCCCGAAGCAGCCGTCCCCGCGGCGCTTGACGCGCGTCCGGTCGTGCCGAATGAGCCTTCTGCTGCCACCGCGCCGACCCCCACCGGACCGGCCGCATCGGTGAACGCCCCCACTGTGGTCGCGCCTGGTGTGCCCGGGCCCGCTGTGCCCGTTGCGCCGGCCGCGCAGCAACCCGCCCCTCCCGTTTCTGCACCACCCCAGCCGTCCGCGGCAGCGGCGGAATCGAACCGGCGCGTGTTGCAGGCAGTCGCCGCCACTCCCCCGGCCGTCAAGCCGGGTGGCCCCAACGTGTCGGCGAAGGCACAAGCAGCGAAGCCCGCGCGCGCAAAGAAGCCGCCGGTCGAAAGGGCGTCCAAGGTTGAGCCCACAGCCGACGTCGTCATTCCTGAAGGCGCAGACGCCACCGACTTGCTTTACAGCGGCAAGCGCAAGCTCGAAGCCGGCGACCTGGGCGGCGCCATCGACGAACTGCGGGCAAGTCAGCAGTTGCGCCCGAGTGCGCGCACGCTGACGTTGCTGGGCCGCGCGCTGTTCGACAACGGTGACCTCGCTCAGGCGGCAAAGGTACTGCAGCAGGCGGGAGGGCTCGACGACGCCCAACTGCTGCTCGGCACGCTGTACCAGCAGACCGGCAAACCCGACAAAGCCAGGAAGGTGTACGAGGCGTTCCTCGCCAAGCACGCCGACCACCCGAAGGCCGAGTGGGTGCGTCGACTCGTCGATACACTTTGAATTCGCTGGCGTTTGTCGCGAACCGCGCGACGTCGCCCGCCCTCGACCGGAAGAGTGCGCTGCCATGACCGTGACCCGTCGCTTCCACCCGTCGCTTGCGACCCTCGGCCTTCTCGTCGCCCTGGCCGCCTGCAACCGGCCCCTGCCGGGCAGCGCGGCGCCGTTGCAGGCGACGCCGGCCCGACCGCTCGTGCCGCCGGCTCCATCGGTGAAGGCGACCGTCCCGGCCGCGCCGTTGCAACCCAGCGAGTACGTTGCGACGAACAAGCCGGACCCGAACTGCCCCAGCTGCCGTCGCGGCGACGTCGTCAGCGGCCCGACCTACCACGGCAAGCCCGACATGCCGCTCGACACGAAGACCCTCGATGACGTCCGCATCACGCTGGACGAGACCACCGAAATCCTGGAACAGGGCGTCGCGATTCTGGAGAAACGCGCGAAGTCTCCCGACAAGGCGCTGGCCGACCTCGAGGCGTACCGGCGCCACGACGCCGCTCGCATCGAACGGGCGTTTGCCAAGGCTCGGGAGGTGAAGGCCCGGCTGCGCGCTGCCGGCTATGACCAGGACATTCCAGCCGAAGTCCGCCCGTACGCCGAAGAGAAGATGCGCAAGGTGCTCGAGCGACTCGACGCGGTGCGCGACATCTATCGGGGCCGCCCGGCTGTGCTCGAATCGTTCGGCGCGCTTTTCCCGCGCGGCTTCTGAAGTCTGCCGCCCATGCCCGAATCGCCGCCCCCGCTGCGCCAGCAGGACCTCGAGCAGGCGGCGACACGCGTGCTGCTCGCCGCCGCGTTGCAGCGCAAGCTCGTGCTCGTGCCCCTGACGATCCTGCTGTTGTTGGTGCTTGGCGCGTTGCAGTTCAGCGCGGACGACTGGTTGGGCCCGCACGGCTCCGAACAGGTGCTGCTGGCCGGCGCCCAGATGCCGATCCGCGTGCTGCGCGGCGAATGGTGGCGCCTGTTCACGGCGCCTTGGCTGCACGGCGACTGGTCGCACCTGATGCTCAACGCGCTCAGCCTTTTCGTCGTCGGTCGGCCGGTCGAGGCGACGTACGGGCCGGCGCGATTCTGGATCATCTTTTCGGGTGCCGCGCTGGCCGGCACGCTGGCCTCGCTCGGCCAAGGGGCGCCGATGTCGGTAGGCGCCTCGGGCGCGGTGTTCGGCATGCTGGGCGCCATGCTCGGGCTCGGCCTCAAACTGCTGCCGCGCCTGTCGAGTGAGCTGCGCTGGACGCTCGTGCTGGTCCCGGCCGGGCTGCTGGTTGGCACGCTCGTCCTCGGCCTGCTCCTCGACGCGACGCCGGGCGCCATCGACCACCACGCACACTGGGGCGGCGGCTTTGGCGGGCTGTGCCTGGGGCTCGTGCTGCAGCCGCGCCTCGACCTCGGCGAGGCCGTCGCCGTACGCGGACCTGCGGTGATTCGTGCGGTCGCCTGGACCTCGGCCTGCGTCGTCGGTCTCGCGCTCGCGCTGGCCTCGCAGCGCATCGGCACGCCGATCGAACTGCCGCCCGTGGCGCGCGCGACCTTTCGCTTTGACGCGTTGGCGGTGCCCTACCCCCGCGATGCACGGCGCGGCGTGTTGCGTGGCGGCCGCTGCGACGGCACCCAGGTCGACCCAGCGTGGGCGCTGCGCACGGGGCGCGTGACGTGCTTCGTGTTGCCGTTGGGTGCCATCCTCGAACTCGGACGCCGTGCCGATCTGCTCACCCTGGACGACAAGGACTTCGCCGTCTTGCGGCGCGCCAACGACAGCGGTGCGTTCGTGCAGCGCCAGCCCAACGTGATGCTGTTCCCGCTCGGCACGGACTTGCTCTACGCCTTGATCGCGCCCGAGCCCCTGCTGGCGAGCCATGCCGATGCCCTGCGCGGCATGCTGCCCGGGCGCGGCCAAGCCTACGTCGGCGTGCCTTCCGCCGCACTGCGGCAACTGGATGCAGCCGGCCCGCCATGGCTGCGCTGGCAGGCGGAGAATGATGGCTGATCCGATGCGGCGAGCTGTGCTGACTACGGCGGCCGTCGGCATCGGCGGTGTGTTGCTGGCGCGCCTGCTGCGCACCGCCGGGGCGGACCGTGTCACGGAAGCGCTGATGAGTGCCGGTGCTGACGTGCTGGACCGGACGCTGTCGGTGCGAGAGCGCGAGGTGAAGCTCGAACTTGCGCCTGTCGGCGACCGGCCGGCCGCCCCGATCTTGCTGCCCGAGGCCATCGCCGGGGCCCCGGTCTCGCTGGTGCACCTGTGGGCGTCGTGGTGCCCGCCGTGTCTCGACGAATTGCCCGCGCTCGTCGCATTGGCGCAGCACCCCGTGGGCCGGCGCTTTCGCATCCTCGCGGTGACGTACGACGACGACTGGGCCGCCGCGACGGCGGTCTTGCAGCGGGTCGTCGGCAGCCCAGCACCCGCCGGCATCGTCTGGCTGCGCGATCCGGCCGGCCAGGTTGGCGACCCTGAGGCGATGCTGCGTGTGCGGATGGGCACCGACCAGTTGCCTGAGACGTACGCAATCACGGCCGACCGCCTGCGCGCCCGCTTCGTTGCCGCTCAGCACTGGACCGAGCCGGGCACGCTGCGCGCCCTCGAAGCGCTAGCGCCCGGATGAACGCCGCCCTCGACGTGGTGGGGATCGGCATCAGCCCGATCGCGCCGGAGTCAGCGCCCGCGCCGGAGTCGCTGCCCGCGCCGGCGTCGCTGCCTTCTGCGGAAGCGGGCGCCGACGCCGCACCTGACGCCCTGGAGCCCGTGCTCCTGCCGCCGCGCGGCCTCGTGGCGTGCGTCCTGGCCGCGCTCGCGGTGATTGCAGCCAGCGCGATCGTGTGGGCCCCGGCCGTGCGGCCGGCGCTTCAGCCAGACTTGGTGCTGTCGACGTGGCGTGAATCGATCGACGTCGCGGAGGCGCGTCGGCGCGACGACGCGACCGCCGCCGCCGCGCATCCCGTTGCGGCCCGCGGCGGCCCCCGGGTCGCCGAAGCGCAACTTCGCTCTGCGCTGCAGGATTGGCTCGCCCGCGAGGCCGAACTGGGTGCCGAAGACGTCGCCGCGGACCCCACGGCCCGCGCCATGCTGGGGCGTGCGGAAGAGGCTGCCCGCACCCTCGCGCTCGCCCACGGCAACGACAGCCTGCGCGCCGCCGCGGTACACTACGGTCGCGCGGTGCGCGCCGCGACGGAAGCCGCACTCGTGCTGGCACGCCAGCGCCACACGCAACTGCACGGACTGCTCGCTGCGGCGCCTGCCGACCCGGAGGTCCAGACCCTGACCCGGCTGGCCGGTGGCCTCGCTCTCGCGCTCGTGCCGGCCGGACTCGAAGCGTGGCTCGGACCTGGCGGTGGCCTCGACCCGGTCGTCGGGAGGGTCGTCGAAGCATTGGCGCAAGGGCGGGTGCTCGCGTTGGGGGTGCGGCTGCCGACGGGTGCGCCCCCGCTCGCCTCCGACGACGTGCTGCTGCTGCTGCGCTTTCGCGCCGAAGCCCACCCTGGCCTGACGCTCGACCGCCGCCTGCGCCGCATCGAAGAACTGGCGCACGCCGACCCGGCCTACCCCGCGCAATTCGCCCGCGGCGTGTGGTTTGCACGCGAGGAACTCTGGACGGAGGCCGCAGCGGCTTTCGTGGCTGCAGCACGCGCCGGCGAGGAGCCCGAGCGCGCCCACCGGAACGCCCGTTGGTGCGCGCGCCGGGCCGCAGCGCAGGTGCAGTAGCGGTTTGCCCGACCCCATGCCCGTGGATTGGACCCGATGCCCGACCTGTTGCCCACGCCATTCCTGGCTGCCGTGGCCCGCGAATTCCCACCCGATTTTGCGAGCACGGATCCCGCGGAACTGCACGAATATGGCCGCGACTGGACCCGCGTGTACCCGCCTGCACCGTCGCTGGTCACGTTCCCGCGCACGACGGCAGAAGTGGCCCGCCTCCTCGCGTTGGCCCATGACCTGCATGTCCCGATCGTCCCCTCGGGCGGTCGCACGGGCCTGGCGGGAGGCGCCATGGCGGCGTGCGGCGAAGTCGTGTTGTCGCTGGCCCGCATGCGGCGCATGGACCCTGTCGACGTCATCGGCGCCACCGTCCGCGTGCAGGCCGGCGCCGTCACCGAAACCGTCCACCAGCACGCCGCGGCCCACGGCCTGACGTGGCCGGTCGACTTCGCCTCGAAGGGCTCCAGCCAGGTCGGCGGCAACCTCGCGACGAATGCCGGCGGCATCAACGTGATCCGCTACGGCCTGACGCGCCAGTGGGTGCTGGGCTTGCAGGTCGTGTTGGCTGGGGGCCGCGTGCTCGAACTCGGCGGCGCGCTGGAAAAGGACAACACCGGCTTGGACCTGCGCCAGTTGTTCATCGGCAGCGAAGGCACCCTCGGCGTGATCACCGAGGCCACGCTCAAGCTGACACGGCGACCGGGGCGGCTCGACGTCGTGCTGTGTGCGGTCGACAGTCTCGCCGGCGTTCTACAGTTATTTCAAGCAGTGCGACAGAATCCGTCGCAGCTGATGGCCTACGAATTCTTTACAGACGTCTGCCTGCGACGCCTTCTGTCGCATAGACCCTTGCGGCCTCCATTTGCGCGGCCGTCAAGCCACTACGTGCTGATCGAGCTCGAGCGCGCCGAGGGACTCGAAGACTGGGTGGTGGGCCTGGCCGACCGAGGACTCGTCGCCGATGCCGTGCTGGCCCAGGGGCCCGTCGAGGCCGCCGCGTTGTGGGCGCTGCGCGAAGGCATCAGCGAAAGCCTCGCGGCCACCGGCGTGCCGCACAAGAACGACATCGCGGTGCCGATCGCGGCGCTCGAGGCGTTCACCCATGAATTGATGGCCGTATTTCCCGCCCGCTATCCGGGGTGGGAGATCGCGTTGTTCGGCCACGTCGGCGACGGCAACCTGCACCTCAATGTGATGAAGCCCGCCGACCTCGACGTCGCCGCGTTCAAGGCGCGCACTGCCGAGGCCGATCGCGACGTCTTCGAACTCGTCGCGCGCCACGGCGGCAGCGTCTCGGCCGAGCACGGCATCGGCCTGTTGAAGAGGGCGGCCTTGCCGTACACCCGACCACCGGAGCAGATCGCGCTGATGCGATCGATCAAGGCCGTCTTCGACCCGCACGGCATCCTCAACCCGGGCAAGGCGTTTGCGGCCGATGTCAAAAGGAGCCCGGGCGCGCCGTGAAGAATCGGACAAGTTCGCGGTCCCCGACGATTCCGGGGAAGATCGCGGCGATCCGGCGGGTTCGTTTGACAGCCGTGGCGCACTCCGCACACTGCGGCCACCCCGCTCCCTGAGGCCCCGATGTACGCGCTGCGCCCTTCCTGGTTCGAGACTCCGGTCGCCGCGACCACGATGCTGCTGCTCGCCCAGACCAGCCTCGCCGCAGACACGAAGTCGGCGGAAGACTGGTTTCGCGACGGTGTCGAGTTGCTCGGCCAGGGCAAGCTTGAAGACGCGACGAACGCGTTCCAATTGTGCGTGACCTTCAAGCCGGACCAGAAGGAGTGCTGGTTCAATCTGGGCGTCGCGTGGGGGCGCCGCCGCGACTTTGCCAAGGAAGCCAAGGCGTACGAAGAAGCGCTCAAGCTCGACCCGAAGTACGCGCGGGCCCACTTCAACGTCGCCGTGGCGCTCGAGGACCTGGGCCGCCAGCGCGACGCCCTGCAGCACTACGACGACGCAATCGCACTCGATCCGACCGCGCAGGATGCCCTGCTGAACCGCGCGATGCTGCTGTTGAGCCTCGACCGCTACGACGAGGCCATCCTCGGGTTCCGGCGGGCGCTCGAGGTCGCGCCGGACAACGCGGAGGCCTGGTACGATCTCGGCGAGGCGCTGCAAGTAAAGGGGTCGAAGTCCGAGGAGCCGCGGCGATCGCTGCTGTTGCGCGAGGCGATCGGCTCGTTCCAGCAATGCCTCGGCAAGGACCCCGGCCACCACCGTGCGCTGTACAACATCGGCGTCGTGCACCACAAATTGAAGGAACTCGACGCCGAAATTGGCGCGTACCAGAAGGCGCTGGCGCTGAAGCCGCGCTACACGGCGGCGCTCTACAACCTCTCGTTCGCGTTGCGTGACAAGGGCGACCGCGACGGCGCGAAGGTGGCTCTTGCCAGGTATCTCGACGTGGCGGCGAAGCTGAAGGCCGAAGAGCGTTTCGTCGAGCAGGCCCGCAAGGAACTCGCGAAGTACGGGCCTTAGCCTCGCTGCATCCGCTCGCAACCACTGAAAAATACGTGGGCGACTTGCCGCCGGCGCGCGGGAACCCTAGTCTGCGCGCAGGAGGCTTTCATGCCGTTTTCGCTCCCTGGCCGCACGCAGTCCGTTTTCGTCCGCGCCGCCGTCGCCCTTGCCATGATCGGGGCCGTCGCCACGATCGGCCTGCTGCTCGGCTCTGCCGCGGCCCACGCCGCCACGCTGCCCGTCACCGGCCTGTTGCGCAATGATGCGGGCGGTCCCGTTGCCGATGGCAAGTACGTGTTCATCGTCGCGCTGTACGAGGCCGCCGACGCCACGAAGCCAGCGTGGGAAGAGACCCAGAAAAGCGTCGACGTGAACAAAGGCCTGTTTGCGATGACGATCGGGGAGAACGTGGCGATTCCGGTCGGGCTCGTCTCGACCGACAAGCCGCTGTGGTTCGGCGTGCAGGTCGGGGCCGAACCCGAACTGCCGCGCTCGCCGGTGCAGTGGTCTGCGCGCGCATGGTACGCCCATGCGGCCGGCGCGGGTACGTTCGCCTATGCGGCTTCGACTTCGCCGGGCGGCAAGGCGACGGGACTCGAGTGTTCGGGCTGCGTGACGGCCGCCATGCTCGGCAACGGCGCCGTCCAGGCCGCGCACGTCGGCTTCTCGTATGCCGGTTCGGAGTCGAAAGGTGGGCCGGCGACCAGCGCGCTGCATGCCACCACGGCAGACAGCGCCAAACAGGCGGAGAATGCGAGCAAGGCCGACGTGGCGAAGCTGGCCGATGTCGCAAAGAATGCCGACAGCGCCGCCAAGGCCGACGAACTGGCGTGTTTGGGCTGCGTCGGCGCGAAACAACTCGCTCCCGATGTGGCGGCGAGCTACCTGTCGGTCAAGGGCGGCACGATTTCCGGCAAGGTGAACGCGACGCAGGGCATCGACCTCGCCGGGTCGGAACTGGCCGGCGCCAAGCTGGCCGCCGTCGATGTCGGCAAGGCCACCTGCGACGCTGGGGCGGCGGGACGGATCGCCGCCGACGGCGCAGGCGGGCTGTTGTTCTGCACAGGCAAGGCTTGGAAGAAGGTCAAGCTGTGCTCGGGTGCCTGCCAGGCGGCGACCGCCATCGTGTGTGGCCAGCCGGTCGTCGACGACTGCGGCGACCTCAGCAGTTGCAGCGGCAAGGGGTCGGCCTGCGCGGCAAACGAGGAGTGCAAGGGCGACAAGTGCCACAACACGCTCGGCACGTCGACCAACCCGGCCGCGTCGTGCGCCGACATGCTCGCGAAGAACCCCGGCGCCGCCGACGCGCTCTACTGGATCGACCCGACCGGCGGTGACGCCGCCGACAAGTTCGAGGTGTGGTGCCGCATGGCAGGTGACTACCCCGGTGCGGCACTGGTCATCAAGCGGCCCGGCAGCGTGGCGGGCCAGGAAAACGTCGCGGGCGCCCTCAATGGACCGTGCACGCCGACCTCGAGCGGGTACTGCAAGCTCAGCGACACCCAGATCAACGCCATTCGCCAGACGTCGATCCATGTCGATGCGTTCGTGTCGCTGGCCTACAAGGATGGCGGCGCGATGCCGTATTGCCGCAGCTTTGCGTCCAAGACCTGCAAGTGGATCAGCGACGCGGCCGCCGGTGGCGATTGCTCGAACAGCGTGAAGCGCGACTCGGGCCAGTATTGCGCTCGCGGCCAGACGACCGCCGCCTACCGCGGCATGGACGGCCACTCCTGCGGCAACCTCAGCTACTCTGGCATCGCCAACCCGGGGAACCCCTTCGTCATCTTTGAGCATTCAGGCGGAACGCACTACTGCGGCGGCTGGGACACGACGTGGAACCGTATTGAATTGCTAGTGAATTGACCAGTTTCTGCGCCCGAACGTAACAAAGCGTCCGAACGAACACAGGGGCCGAACGAACAGATCGCCCGAACGAACAACGCGGCGCCGGAGCGCTCCCGCTCGGCCCTGGCGGCCTTCACGACAACACTGCCGACGGACTGGACGAGGGTGCGGACATGATGCAAGTGACGCGACAGAGGCTGTTGGACCGGAGCGAGGTGCGGCGGCGCGCACTGCGGGCGGCCATGGCCGTCGCCTTTGGTCTGGGCGGCGGCTGCTCGGCCCAGCCCGCCCAGGCGCCCCCCGGGTCCGCGGCAAAGGCCGACACGGGTGCCGCGGCGGCTTCGCTCGACACCGCATCCGGTGCCAAAGTGGGCGCGACCGACACCACAGGCCGCGCCTCACTCGACGTCGCCGGCGTAGACAGCCCGCCCGCCGCCGGAACAGCCGACGCGTCCGCAGGTGAAGTCGTCGCATCCGACGCGTCCGCAGGTGAAGTCGTCGCATCCGACGCGTCCGCAGGAGAAGTCGTCGCATCCGACGCGTCCGCAGGAGAAGTCGTCGCATCCGACGCGTCCGCAGGAGAAGTCGTCGCATCCGACGCGTCCGCAGGTGAAGTCGCCGCTGCCGATGCGTCCGCAGGTGAAGTCGCCGCTGCCGATGCGTCCGCGGGTGAAGTCGCCGTTGCTGACGCGTCTGTCGGCGAAGTCGCCGCTGCCGATGCGGCGGACGTCGCCGATGCGGGCCCCAAGTGCGACATCCAGGCCATGACCCCGGACGACTACACGAAGTGCTGTGAAAGCGTGCAGTGGGACTTCAAGCAGGGCTGCACCGCGTGGGGTCCGCCCGTGCCGCCGCAGTGGGCTGCGCGCGGCTCGGCAAACGCCGTCGTCGCAGGGGCCGGGGTCGTCGCATGATGCTCGACCTTCGCGCAGAGGCTGCGGCGCACCCGATCGATACGAGCACCTGGCCGGTGCTCGACGCCAACACCCTGGCCCAGACCCGGGCGACGTGGCGCGGGCGCATGGTCAACGAACACGCGTCGGCCCAGGTGTTCGCCGCGCTGTTGCCACAGTTGATGCGCGCGGGCGTTCCCGCCGCCGTGCTGGCCGATGCCGCAGCGATGCCGGGAGAAGAACTGCACCACGGGCGGCTGTGTGCCGCCGTACTTTGGGCGTTGGGAGAAGCACCGCTGGCGCCCCTGCCCGCCATGCCGCTAATGCCCGAACACGCCGACTGCGGCCCGATCGAGGCCGCATTGCGCAATGTGATCGCGGTGTCGTGCTTGAGCGAGACGGTGGCCGTCGCCCTCATCCAGGCCGAGCGCCAGGAGGCCGACCTGCCCGGCGTGGCCGAAGTGCTGCGATCGATTTTCGCCGACGAAGTACAGCACGCGCGGCTGGGCTGGGTCGTACTCGATGCGCTCGCGCCCGCCATCGACGGCCCCATGCGCGAGCGGCTGGATCGATGGCTCGCCGTCGCCTTCGCACACCTGGAAGCGCACGAGGTCGCTCACCTGGGCGGAGCCTGCCCGACGCCAGATGCGGCGCGCTACGGTGTGTGCGATGGAGCCGAGGCCACCGCGCTGTTCTACGAAACCGTGGCGAGCGTCATCGTGCCGCAACTGGAAGCCCGCGGGCTTGCGGCCGGGGCGGCGTGGCGCCTGCGTCACGCGGTTGCGTAGGATTCATACAAAAGCCGGCGCCAGCCGCCCCGCCCGATCAGTGGAGGCGGGACGGCAGGCGCGCGGGCGTCAGTCGCCCGACGGACTCACGTCGGCTGCCGCGCTGATGTCGCCGGGCAGCGTCACGTCGAGCGCGGGGCCGATGTCGGCGACCGGAGCGACGTCGATTCCGACTGCCGCATCGCCGGGAGCAGCGGCATCTGCGGGAGCGGCCCCGTCCAGCGCAGCGGCCCCGTCCTGCGGAGTCGCCGCGTCGGCCGCAGCGATCGCGTCTCCCGCCTTGCCGTCACCGGAGGAATCGGCACCCACCGCCGTGTCGGCCGCTGCGGCGGGTGGAGACTTTTCGCTGCCGCACGCTGCGGCAGACAGGGAGAACACGGACGCGGAGAGGAGGAGGAATCGGACACGGAACATCGGGGGACCCCCTAGGCTGCCCGACAGCCGGGCAGTGAGGTCACGCTACGCACCGGCGCCGACCCGAGTCGAATGACCGCCCCGCAGCGTGACATCCGTGTCAGTGGGGTTCATTCACCGGTCACGCGGCCGAGCCCTCATCAGGCTTCGCCCACAGACGCACCGGTGCCAGCTGAACCGTCGTCCGATCGACATCGACGGGGTCTTCGTGCACCGCGCGCTGCGCTGCCAGAGCGCCGATGGCAGCGAGGTCGAACCGTGTCTCCAGCAGGGTCGCCGGCAGCGCCCCGTCCGGCCGCACGTCTGTAGCGCTCACCCTCACCATGCGCACGCGAGACGTTCTCATGGCGCTTCCAGATCGTCGCTGCTGCTTGGCGACACCGCCGTTGGCGCTGGGTCCGTCTTGGTCTGCGGGGCCGCGTGGATCGGGCATTGTCGCCTCCGTCGGCGCTGGGGGGACGCCGTGGCGTCCGTCGGTGCCTACGCTAGCGCGACCTTCGGCGCCGCGCCAGCCCTGCCCAGGCCGCCGCGATGGCCAGGCACGCCACGCCGGTGGCGCTGCCGGGGGGCGAAGCAGGCACCGACGAGCATCCTGACACTGCGGCGGCCGGCGCGGCGACCCCGGCAACTGCGGCGCTCGCGACCGCGGGAGTTGGACCCGGAACGGGGGCGTCGGTCAGTCCGTCCCCCGCCGCCGGGCCGCCCGCTTCTGCGGCGCCACCGTCCGCCGGGCTCGCCGTGTCGGCGTTGACGGCTGCGTCGGCGCTACCCGTCTCCTCAGCCCCAGTCGCATCCGCTGCCGCCGGCGCTGGCGCCGCCGTGCACGCGCCGACCGCTCCGACGGCGACAACGCACTGTAGACCGAACGCGCACTTCGAAGGACCGAACGGATTGCACGCCAGCCCACATTTGCCGGCGTGGCAGAAGCCGGTCGCGCAGTCGGCGTCCTTCATGCAAGGTGCGTTCAGACCTTTGGTGCCGACGGAACCGCACTGCCCTTCCGGGCTCGCCGGGTCTTGGCGCAGGCACTTCTTGCCGGCCGGGCAGCCGACGGTCTGGAAGATCGTGCACAGTTCGCCGCAAATGCCGTTCGAGCACGCCCCGCTTGTGCATTCCGCCGCCTCCTTGCACGCGGCGCCGTTGGGCACGCACCCCACCTTCTTGCCCTTGGCGCACAGCTTGCCACCCGTCACGTCGGCGCACGCCATGCCACAAGGGCAGTCCGCCGCGACCGCACACGCCAGCGTGCAGTAGCTGTCGGCGCCATCGACGATGCAGTGCCCGCTCTGGCAGTCGAGCGCGGCCGCACACTTGTCGCCCACCTGCGCCGGGCCGAGCGCGAAGCACGCCGACTTCGTGCCCTGCAACTTCTGGCATTGGTGGCTGGCCGGGCAGATCCCGGTCGCCGTGCAGTCGTCCATGCATGTTCCGGTCGTCGGGCTCGTCGCGATGCACAAGGCGCTTTTGCAGTCCGTGCCGCCCTTGCACGGTTGGCCCGCAGCCTTCTTGTCGGCCGCCTTCAAGCACGCGCCGCCGCCGCCTTGCAGGCCGAAACAGTCGAAGCCGCCGCTACACGGCTTGCTGGCCGAACACGCGGCCGCGCACACCGCGCCGGTGCTGCCGCCGACGCAGAGGTTGGACACGCACTCGGCCGCCGCGTCACACGGTTCGGCGTCCGCCTTCTTCTTGGGGGGCACGACGCACGCCCCGCCGCCACCTCCCGCCAGTGCCGTGCACGCCTGGCCGGCCGGGCATTGGCTTGCGGTGGTGCACGGCGTCGCGCACGCGGTGCCCGCACCCAGGTCCGCGCACAGCCCCGTCTTGCATTCCGATGAAGCGGCGCACTTCGAGCCGGAGGCCTTGTCACCGAGCGCCACGCACGAGCCCACGCCGCCCGCGACCTTCTGGCAGCCCTGGCCCGGCGGACAGTCGGCGCTCGTCACGCAACTCCCCGCGCACTTGCCGCCTTGGCACAGGCCGCTGTCGCACTGGTCCGCACTCGTGCACGCCTCGCCGATCGCCTTCTTGCCTTCGACGCACGCGCCGTACGACTTGCCGGGCAGCGACGCGCATTGCTTGCCGGCGGGGCAGGGCTTGGCCGATGTGCAGGGCGTGCGGCACACGGCGCCGCCGTCCTCGATCAGGCACAGGCCTGACGCACACTCCTTGCCCGACCCGCACCCCTCGCCCTCGCCCTTGGTGCCCGCCGCCTGGCCCGCGATGCAGACGCCGTTGCCCGGTTCGCCCGCGAACGGCGTGCACACGAAGCCGGCCGGGCACGCCCCCGAGGTGTTCGGCTTGCAGCCCTGCGCGCACACGCCGTTGCCCGACTGCATCGGCTGGCAGAACAACGGCTCGGCGCAATCGAGGTCGGCCACGCACGTCGCGCCCAGCTTGCCGGTGCCCTTGGGCGGGTTGGGGTCGAAACCGCCGCACTTGCCGGCCTCGCACGCCAACTGCCCTGCGTAGAATTCGCCCTTGGCGCCATCTGCGACGACGAGCGGACAATCCTTGTTGGACTGACAGCCGACGGGCGTCTTCGGATACAGGAAACACAGCCCGGCGATGTCTTCGGGCTCCGGCGTCTGGCTCTTCATGAACGGGTCGGCGGTCGGCGCCATCGTCGGCGGGTTGTCGGGGTCGTAGCCGCCCAGCATGTGCTGCAACCCGAACGAGTGGCCGATCTCGTGCACCGCGACGTTGCGCACGTCCGTCGAGTTCACCTTGCCCGCCGTCGACCACGTCTGCAGGTAGCCGTTCATCGCGATGTCGGCCTCGATGATGCTGCCGTCGTCGTAGAACACGGGGGCCGTCACGCCGAGCACGTACTTGCCCATGTCCCAGGCGGAGTTCTCGATCCAGGCGATCTGGTTCTTGCCGTCGGTGTTGAAGCCTACGGCCGTCAGCTTCAGCGAATCCGACAGGCCCGCCTCCGTGAATGTGGCCGACGTGCACGGCGCCGTCCCCCAGGCCTGGTAGCTCTTGCGGACTTCGTCGAGGCAGGTCGCGGTCGGCAGGTCGGCCGAGCACGCCGGGTGGAGCCAGAAGGTCAGCGCGGGCTTCTTCCAGCGCACCACGCTGCCGGTCGTGTCCTTCGACAGCGACACCGAGAACGCATGGGCAGAACCGGCCCAACCCGCGGCCCACGCACAGCCCAGGACAGCGAGTCCCAGCGCGAGGCCACGGCGGAGGCAGGCACGGTACGGCATGGTCGGTTCACCTCGGCAGCGGCTGGCGTGCCGCGCCGGACCGGCGACTGTAGGGTTGCTGCCCATGTCGGGCAAGCGAAATCGCGTTGACAAGTGCCAGACCGCGGGGCCACCCGTCAGCCGTTGCCGAGCCTGGGCAGCGCCACCTTGCCGAACACCGCGGCGACCGCCGTGCCCACATCGTCGGGCCAGCCGATCTCGAACCGGAGCCGTTCTCCCGTCGTCGGGTGCTCGAAACCCAACGCGTAGGCGTGCAGCGCGTGGCGTGGCAGGCCCTCGAGCAACGTTGCCTCGCGCGCCGTGCGCCCCGTTCGCGAGAATTTGCGCCGCCCGCCGTACAGTTCGTCGCCCGCGATCGGATGGCCGCGTTCGGCGAGGTGCACGCGAATCTGGTGGGTGCGGCCGGTCTCGAGCCGGCACACCAGCAGGCAGCTCAGGACTCCGCGCGCCAGCACGCGCACATGCGTGATCGCTTCCTTGCCGTCCGGCACCTTGCCCGAGAACTTCTTGCGTTCGGTCGGGTGCCGCCCGTGCAGCGTGCGAATCGTGAACTGATCCTCGGGAAACGTGCCGAGCGCCACCGCCGCGTAGCGCCGCTCGACCGTGTGGCGCATGAATTGGCCGCCGAGCCGCCGCAGCGCGCGCTCGTTCTTGGCCACGACGAGCAGCCCGGATGTGTCCTTGTCGATGCGGTGCACGAGCCCGGGGCGCAGGTCGTCGCCCACGCCCGCCACTTCGGGCAGGTGGTGCAGCAGCGCATTGACCAGCGTGCCGGTCTCGTGGCCCGCCGCGGGATGCACGACGAGGCCGGCGGGCTTGTTCACCACGATCACGTCGGCGTCTTCGTACAAGATGTCGAGCGGGATCGACTCGGGTGTCGCGGACAGGGCCGGCCGCGGCTGAACGTCGATCTCGACTCGGGTACCGCGCGGCAACTGCAGCCCCGCCTTGAGCCGCGACCCTCCCAGCCCCGGCGGCCACAAGATCCGCACGTGGCCTTGGTGGATGTGCTCAGACGCGCGCGCCCGCGACAACCCCGCGACGCCGCCCGCCAACACCGCGTCGAGGCGCCGGCCGATCCACGGCACCTGGACTTCAAGGGCGTAGACACCGGGTTCCGCTGCCGGCTCCGGCGCCCGATCGACGGACTCCGCAGCACCCTCGGCGACCAGGATGTCGTCGCCGTCGGGGTCCGACTCGGGAGCGCCGGGGGTGCCCACTACATTGCGCCGACGCGGGCCAGAATCTGGTCGATGGCGGCGGCGCGATCCGGGTAATCTGCTTTAACTTTAACGAGTGCATCCGAAAGCGCGGCCTTCTCGGTGCTGTCGATCCGCACGGCGTTCGCAGCCTCGTGGCTGGCGCCATCGACATCGCCGGTGCGGGCCAGGGCCACCGCATAGCGCCGCTTGGGCGCGCCCCGCTCTGCCTGGGCCAGTTCCGCCGCCACCTTGAAATGAGGCAGCGCGTCCTGCCAGCGGCCCAGGTTCGCCAGCGCCTCGGCGAGATCGGTGTGGCGGTCCATCCACTCGAAGCGCTTGCGCGGCTCGGGCCGGCCGTCATTGGGCAGCGGCTCGCGGATCAGGGCCTCGAGCATTCCGGCCGCCTCCTGCCACTTCTTCAGTTCGCGTGCGATGCGAATCGCGGCCTTCAGCGTGCGCACGTACTGCGTCAGCATCTGGTTGTCGTCGGGTGGGAATCCGCCCGCCATGCGGTACTCGACGTAGCTCATCTTGTGCGCGGGCTTGGCCGGGTCGAGCTTGCCGCCGGGCGGAGGCGCGACATGGGGCGCGAGCACCTTCCATGCCGCGTCGAACTTCTCCTGCTCGACCAGGGCGTCGGCCCGCACGTTGAGCGCCACGAGTTCGTCGGGCTTGAGCTTGAGCGCGGCGTCGATCGCGACGTGCATCGCCTTGTCGTTGCCGATGCGCGCGTTGAACATGGCAAGATTCACCCACGCATTCAATAGATTCGGATACAACCGCAGCGACGCTTCGATGCTGGCGATCGCGGCCTTCGACTGCCCCAGCGAATTGAGGTTCAGGCCTTCGATGAAGTGGTTCTGGAAGTCGTCGGGATTCATCTCGATCGCGCGCCGGATCTCGACCAGACCATCGGACGCCCGGCCCTGCTTCTGCAGTGAGCGGCCGCTCGTGAAGCCGTATTCGGCGACCATCCAGCGCGGGTGCAGGCCCGGCCACGAGCCGAAGCCATAGAGGAACGCCAGCCCGAATGCCGCCAGTCCGGTCAGCCCCCACGCGACGCCCGCCGGCAGGGGGCCTGCGCGCAGGGCCGGCGGTTTGCTCTTGTCGTCTCCTACGCCGGGGCGGCCGACCAGCCACGCTTCGGCCGCACCGATCACGCCAAGGTGCAGCGCGAACAGGAAGGTCGGCACCGGGAGCTGCAACGGAAACGAGAACAACGCATCGCCACAGATGCCGAAGATGCCCGCCAGCGACGCCGCCGCACCGTACGCGAGCAGCGCGGCCCCGCCCGGGTCGCGTTGGCCCGCGTCGGCGGCGGCGGCAGACGCGCGCACGGTCATCCACACCGCCATCCCGATCAGCACAAGCAGCGCGCCGAGCCCTTGGAAGCCGAACTCCGACCCCATCTGCAAGAAATCCTGGTGCGCGCGGATCGGCTGCTTGCCGATCGTGAACATCTCGTTCTTCTCGCGCTGCGTCACAAACTGCGGGTACAGCACGCGCCAATTGCCGGCGCCGCGGCCGAACGGGTTGGCCTTCATCGCTTCCCACGTCGATTCCCACATGCCGAATCGCCACTGTGCGGCGTTCTGGTTCGTGTCGAACGTCGAGGTGAGCAGTTCCGAGGTCGAGGCGCCGCGCTTGGAGTCACCTTCGTCGATCGGCGTGTTGAAGCCTGTACGCACCAGCACATACGACGTGCCCGCGACGAGCACACCCGCCACGGCCAGGGCCACCAGCAGCGGGGCCAGCTTGGAACGGCGCGGCGGCCGGCTGTCGACGGCGTTGGGGTCCGCGCTCTGCAGTTCGTCGGCACGCGCCTCGTCTTCGGCCTGGCGGCGTTCGCGGCGCCGCTCGGCGAGCACCCGGCCCGTCAAGAAGGCGGTGACGGCGACCATGACGCCCAGCACGAGGCCGATCCAGGCCGACCGCGTCACGGTCAGCTTGAGGTAGTAGAGGTTGATCAGCAGCGCGAAGCCGGTCGGTCCCGCGACGATCGCCGCCAGGGCGGTCCGATGCTCCGTGTACCAGCGCATGCATTGGGCCAGCACGGCGTAGCACGCGGGCACGGCGGCGACGATCGCCTCGGCGGCCATGTTGCGGTTGCCGAAGGTCGAGCCGGGCTTCGAGATCACGTTCCAGTGCTCGGCCGGCAGCAGGCGGCGGATGTCGTGATGCTCGCCGATGCCGATGAGCGACACCCAGAAGCCGCCGACGATCAGGCCGCCCAAGACGGGCCACAGGCGGCGCGGCTGGCGCAGCGCGAGCAGCGTCACGAAAAACAGCACGCCGGCTGCGGCCCAGCGGTGCGCATCGTAGCGCGCGAAGATCGACAGGATGCCGCCCGTCTCGTCCGGCGCGATCGCCACCCCCAACGTGACTGCGCCGGCGAACACCACGACCGGCCACAGCAACGGCGTGCGCGGCAGATGCAGCGGCACGCGCAACCACGCCAGACCGGCCACCAGTGCCAGCAGGAGTGCAGCGCCTTCAGCCATGTAGAGCTGCTTGGGCAACTGGAACAGGTCGCGAATGCCCGGCTGCACCACGCGCATCAGCACGATGGCGAGGATGCCGAGCCCGACTGCGATCGACCAGTCGAGTCCGGCCGTGACCCCGCCCGCTGGCAATGCGGCGGGCGGCGCGACGGGTTGCACGCGCTTGGGGCCGGCTGTGGCGGCCGCGCCCGGGCCCGCGGCGGTGCCGGCCGAGGTGACTGGATTGGCTGTGGAATCCTTGCGAGTTTTCTTTGCCACGAGCGGGACTCCAGAGGACCTAGTGAGAGCGAGGGGGCGAAATCTTACGTCAGCTGTCCCGCGCCCGCGAGTCCCGCATCGAGCCCCAACCAGGCCCGTGGCGGCGCGCCGAGTTCGTAGAACAGTCGATCCGGGCCATCGACGTCGAGAACCGTGGCCCAGAACGGCGCGCCGGGCTCCAGCCGGCCGGTCCAGCCCCGCGGCTCCCCGAGCGCCGCCGCCCCGCCGCGGGTGACGGCCCGCACCGCCTCCGGCGCGCTCAGCCGCCCACCCAGCACGGCAAGCTGCAGCGCCAACGCCAGGTTGCAGGACATCGCCGAGCCTGGATTGCAGTCGGTGCCCAACGCGACCATGGCCCCGGCATCGGTCAGGGCTCGCAGCGGCGCAAACGGCTCGCGCAGGAACACCGAAGTCAGCGGCAAGCCGACCGCAACCGTTGCCGAACTGGCCAAGGCAGCGACCGCAGCCGGGCCACTCACCAGCAGATGCTCGACGCTCGTGGCGCCCGCCTCGATCGCCCACTGCACGCCGCCGAGATCGGCAAACTCGTCGACGTGGGCCTTCAGGCCGAGCCCCAACGCCCGGGCCACCGCCGCGATGCGCGTCGCCTGGCTCACATCGAACCAGCCGCGCTCCACGAACACATCGACGAACGCCGGCGGGTCGGCCGCGGCAGCCATGGCGGGTAGGATGTCGTCGCAGACGAGCGCGACGTAGCCGTCAGGGTCGTGCTTCCACTCGGGAGGCACAGCGTGGGCCGGCATCGCGGTCGCCACGATCTGGAGGCGCCCGGCGAACTGGCGCCGGAGGTTGCCGATCGCGGCAAGCAACTTCATTTCGGTGGCGCGGTCGAGGCCGTAGCCTGTCTTGATCTCGACGACGCGCGCACCCCAGCCGGCGAGTTCTGCGAGGCGTTTTGCTCCACTTGCCACGAGGGCGTCGAGCGAGGCTGCGCGGGTCTGCCGTACCGTATGCAGGATGCCGCCGCCCGCTGCGGCAATCTCGGCGTAGCTCGCGCCGGCCATGCGCTGCGTGAACTCGGCGGCGCGGTCGCCGGCAAAGACGAGGTGCGTGTGTGCGTCCGTCCAGCCGGGGGTCAGGAGGCGGCCGCCCAGATCGATGCGGGCGTCGCAAGCCGGCCGATCCGGCGCGTCTGGTGCGCCGAGCCAGGCCACGCGCCAGCCCGAGGCGGTGCCCTTGTCTGCGGCCAGCACGACCTGACAGCCCGCGTGCAATCCGACTTCGTCCCAGCGCGCCAGGGGGCCTCGCTCAGCGCCGACGCCGCTCAGCACCGCGCCCGCCCCGTGCAGCAAGACGTGGACCGGCGTGGTGTCAGCCACGGTCGCCACCCAGGGGTATAGCCAGACCATGCGCGCGAGCGGCGTCGCGGGCACTCGCGTACCCTGCGTCCACATGCCGCAGAACGCCCAGCGCCGGGTCCGAAGTGAGCACGCGCTGCAGGCGGTGTTCGGCCGCGTCGGTGCCGTCGGCGACGATCACGACGCCAGCGTGCTGGCTGTAGCCCATGCCGACGCCGCCGCCGTGGTGCACGCTCACCCAAGAAGCGCCGTTGACGGCGTTGATGAGCGCGTTGAGGAAGACCCAGTCCGACACGGCGTCGCTGCCGTCGAGCATGGCTTCCGTCTCGCGGTTGGGGCTCGCCACCGAACCGCAGTCGAGGTGGTCGCGGCCGATGACGATGGGCGCCTGGACCTGCCCGGTGCGGACCAGATCGTTGAAGATGCGCCCAGCGGTGGCGCGCTCACCCAGCCCCAGCCAGCAGATGCGCGCGGGCAGGCCCTGGAACGCGATGCGCGGCGCCCCGTGCGTCAGCCACTGCTGCACGCCGTCGTTGGAAGGGAAGGCGGCCAGGATCGCCGCGTCCGTCACCGCGATGTCGGCCGGATCGCCCGACAGCGCCACCCAGCGAAAGGGCCCCTCGCCCCGGCAGAACCGCGGCCGGATGTAGGCCGGCACGAAGCCCGGGAACGCGAACGCCTCCGCGTGGTCCAGCCCCCCTTCGATGGCCTCCTGGCGCAGGTTGTTGCCGTAGTCGAACACGTGCGCACCGCGTTGCTGGAACGCCGTCATGCGCCGCACATGCTCCGCGATGTCGCGCCGCACCGCCTGAAGCCACCCCGCCGCATCGACCTGCCGCAGGAGTCGCGCCTGCTCGAAGCTGTAGCCCGTCGCGTGGTAGCCAATTAGTGGGTCGTGGGCGCTGGTCTGGTCGGTCAGCAGGTCGGGGACGACGCCCCGCCGCTCCAGCGTGCGCAGCAGATCGAGCGCCGTGCAGCACACGGCGACCGACCGAGCCTGACCCAAGGCGCGCAATTCGAGGACCCGGTCGATGGCGGCGTCCACCTCGTCGCAGCGCTCGTCGAGGTAGCCCGAGTCGAGCCGCCGTTGGATGCGCACCGGGTCGATCTCGGCCGCCAGCAGCACCGCGCCCGCCAGCACCGCCGCCAACGGCTGCGCGCCGCCCATGCCGCCGAGCCCCGCGGTCACGACCAGCCTCCCCTGCAACGGCGCGCGCGCATCGAACCCCGCCGTCGCACCGAAATGCTGGCGGCCGGCCTCGGCAAAAGTCTCGTACGTCCCCTGCACGATGCCTTGGGTGCCGATGTAGATCCACGAGCCCGCCGTCATCTGGCCGAACATCATCAGCCCCTTGGCGTCGAGAGCGCGAAAGTGCTCCCACGTCGCCCAGTGCGGCACGAGGTTCGAATTGGCGATCAGCACCCGCGGCGCATCAGGGTGACTCCGCAAGATGCCGACGGGCTTGCCCGATTGCACCAGCAGCGTCTCGTCATCGGCGAGGTCGCGCAGGGCAGCGACGATGGCGTGGAAGCTGGGCCAGTCGCGCGCCGCCCGGCCGCTGCCGCCGTAGACCACGAGGTCCTCCCAGCGCTCGGCGACGTCGGGGTCGACGTTGTTGTGGAGCATGCGCAGCGCGGCTTCCTGCACCCAGCCGCGGCAGGTCCGCTCGGGGCCACGCGGGGCACGCAACGGTGCGGACGGGCGCGCAGGGTCGTCTGCAGGAGACTTCAGCATGGCGCTCCGACGGGGTGCGGTCGCCGCGCGTTGTGGCAGAAAGTCTCCGGCATGGGAAGCGCTCCGGGCCGGCCACCATGCGACACATTCTGTCGCATGAAATCGACCTGGACTTGCAATCGCCGCCGATCTACCTGAACATCTGTTCAGACCCGGGGCATGTCCGAGCGCATGTTTCGCTTCCCCGGATTCGTGTCGGCGCTCGTGCCGCCGCCCCTCCGTTTCCCGCCGCCCCCTTCACAACCCCGTCAACCGACGCCACCCCGTCTAGCAAACAGAGGCTGCCATGTCCCGCAAGTCGACCCCCAAGGACCCCGTCGAGACCCCGAACGGCGCTGCCGAGAAGGCCGCCGCCATCCAAGCCGCGTTGACCACCATCGAGCGTGCATTCGGCAAGGGGGCGATGGTGCGGCTCGGCGACTGCGATTCGATGTTCAAGGATGTCCAAGTCGTGCCCACCGGCTCGATCGGCCTCGACATCGCGCTCGGCGTCGGCGGCATTCCGCGCGGCCGCGTGATCGAGGTCTACGGCCCGGAGAGCTCTGGCAAGACCACGCTCGCGCTGCACCTGATCGCCGAAGTGCAGAAACGGGCCGGCGTCGCCGCTTTCGTCGATGCCGAGCACGCTCTCGACGTGGCGTATGCTCGCAAGCTCGGCGTGCGTACCGACGACCTGCTGGTCAGCCAGCCCGACTCCGGCGAGCAGGCCCTCGAAATCGTCGACACGCTCGTGCGTTCGGCGGCGGTCGACGTGATCGTGATCGACTCCGTGGCGGCGCTGGTGCCCAAAGCGGAGCTCGAAGGCGCGATGGGCGACAGCCAGGTCGGCGCCCAGGCCCGACTGATGAGCCAGGCGCTGCGCAAGCTGACGGCGTCGATCTCGAAGTCGAACACCATCGTGCTGTTCATCAACCAACTGCGCATGAAGATCGGCGTGATGTTCGGCAGCCCTGAGACTACGACGGGCGGCAATGCGCTGAAGTTCTACGCCTCGATTCGCCTCGACGTGCGCCGTGTCGGCGCGCTGAAGAGCGGTGAGGACACGATCGGCAACCGGACCCGTGTCAAGGTCGTCAAGAACAAGGTGGCGGCGCCGTTCAAGCAGGTCGAGTTCGACATCCTGTACGGCGAGGGCATCTGTTCGGCGGGCGATCTGATCGACACGGCGACCGAGATGGGCATCCTCGATAAGATGGGCGCGTGGTACAGCATCGACGGCGAGCGGCTCGGCCAAGGGCGGGAGAAGGTACGCCATGCCCTCAAGGAGGACGCCGCGCTGTTCAACCGCATCGATCGCCGCGTGCGCGAACTCGCATTCACGCCCGATGGGCGCCTGTCAGAAGCCGCCGTCGCGCTGACGGCGACGACGATTGCCGAGGGCTGAGCGCCGGCCTGCTACTTGCTGACTTGGCCCGGCGCAACGAGGGCCTGGAACGCGCCCGCCGCATTCGACACGCAACTTGCCAGCAGGTGGCTCTCGCGAACGACGCCGGGCGTGCCGCGATCGCCGGGCGCCTTGCTGGCCGCCCCGTTGCCCTCAGAAGCCGGCTTGCGCCCGCCGCGTTGCTTGTCTCGTTCCCGTTGGGCCGCCTGCAGCGCCGCGGCGGGCTTCTCCGCGAGCACGTCAATGACGACCGCAGCGACCGGTACTCCGCCCGGCCCAAGCACGCGACCCGCCAGTGCGACGGGCGGCAGCAACTGCACATTGACCTTGGTCAACGCGGTGCCCGTTTTTACGTCTATCACCTTGGTCAGCATCCGGGCCAAGCCCGCACCGCTCGGCGGCAGGACCCACACTGCGTACTGGCCGGGATCCGCAGGCACGAAGAAGGTGCCCGCCGCAGTCGTGACCGCCTCGATGGGCTCGTCCGCTCCGAGGTCGCCCGAGCCCGGCACGGGGCTGTCCGTCTCGGGAGGACCTACCCGGCGCAGCGAAACCCGCGCGTTGCCGACCACCCGCCCCGCGTAGTCGGCGACGTCGCCCGCGACGACCGGCCGTTGCGGACAGGTGGCGAGCGTTTCGCCGGCCTTCAGGGACCCCTTCCAGGTCCAGCGGCCAACGTCGGACTTGGGCCCCGGGACGACGACAATCGTGGCTTGCCCGGCCGGCACCTGCGCCGTAAACCGCCCGTTGGCGTCGCTGAGGCCATGCTGCTCCACGTACAATGCTCCGAGCTGGCGGTCGGCCTGTACCGCAACGGGGGCCGCCAGGGCACGCTGCACCCGCACCAATGCACCCGCCACGGCCTTGCCCTTGGCGTCCTGGACCACGATCGTCACGCCGAGGTCGGCGGGCAGCGCGCCGAGATGGAGCACGCCAAGTTCGATCGGCTGCGGCCCCGCCACCGGAGGCAATTGCATCGGCTTGTACAGCCGACCGCGCGGCAGGTGGGCGTTGCCCGGCGCCGGCTCGAAGCGCAGCGACGCTTCCGGCGTGGTTGGGTCGACCTTGAGTTCGAATGCGCCGCCGGAATCGGTGTCCGCGTGCGTCGAACACTGGCGCCCGTGCGTGTCTTCGAACCAGACGCGCAGGTCAGCGATCGGTCCGCCCGCGTGTTCGATGCGGCCGCGCACTCGGTGCAGTTGGCCTTCGGCGGGCAGCCCGATCTTCCACCCGTCGAGCGAGCCGCCGATCGTGATCGAGGCATAATGCGGCGGAATCGCGTCGGACTGCGGCCAGAACGCGAGATCGTAGGCGTGGCCGGGTTGGGTGCGCAGCTCAAAGCCGTAGGGCTCACCTTTCGCGTTGTGCTTGGGCAGGGCCAGCGAGTCGGCGCTGAACGCGAGTTCCTGACCGGCCGCACCACCCGGCACCGTCGCAATCAACGTGCCGGGGATGAGCGTGAGGGGATCGTTGGCACGCGTCACGATGCCGCGGACGACGGCCGGCGCTGTCAGCACAAGCTTGAATGGCTCGCGCAACGTCGCGTCGCTCAGTGTCACCCGGAACGGTTCGGCGAGCAGGCCCGACGTAGCGGGCGGCTGCAAGCGCAGCACGACATCGGTCGTCGGCACCGTGGCCGCGACGCAGACCTGCTGCTCCCAGCACACGAGGCCTTGAGCGATCGCCGTGCAGTCGGCGTCCTGCCGGCACGCGCCCTCGAACAGATCGTCCGCCGCCGCTGCACAGCCGAACGCCGCCAATCCCGCCAGCAAGGGCAGGGCAAGGAAGGTTCGGGCGCGGGCGGTAGAGCGGATCACGGGCGTGCCCCTTGCGCGGAGTAGCAGCATACGACTTTCCTGCGCCGCACCAAGTTCCCGCTCGACACGTGGTCTTCCCGCGTCGAAGGCAGGCGCACGATTACTGGCAGGCCCCCTTCCGCCGAATCTGCCACTCCACCGCATCGAACGCCGTGCCGGCGGGAAATTCCAAGGGCCCCTTCGGTTGCTCGACCAGGGGCCCATCGCTCACCACGACCAGCAAGCGATGATCTACCGCGCCCTTGTTCGTCTTTTCGCACAGGAACACCAAGCAGTGCTCGTCGGAGCACGACTGCGTGAACAAGACGAGCGGCTGGCCAGACAACGAGTCGTAGTCCCAGTACCACGTGTATCGCAACGGTCGAGAAATATTGCGCTTGTCGATCGAGTCGAGAGAAAACACCTTGCCGAGATTCGCCACGGGGTCCCAGTCGAAGGTGCCCGGCAAGCGCGGGTCGGTCTTGGCCTTGTTGATCAGCAACATCGGACCGCCGGCCGCCGACACGTCGCCCACCGGCGCCGGCACGATGCACGAGCACGCCAGCACACTTACGCTCATTGCGATAGCGGTCTTCCACGGTCGTCCTGGCGGGGCGCGCGGGGGATCGAAGTGCGCGCTCCGTCGTGGCGCGGGCACCGTCCGAGGATCCTCCGACGGCGCACTGCGCCCATCCGAACAAGCTGCGAGAACCGTGCCAACCCCGCGTGGATTGTGCAGGAATCGACAGTTGCCGAGTCGTTCCAGAGACATCGACATCACACCCCGACTGTTCCTGATCCGCCGGCTGGGACCTGAACCTGACATCGGGATCACCCGCCGTCCGCCATTGCCACTGCTACTGCTGGCTCTCGGCGGCGAGTTCGGCCTCGGCGATTTTCAGCAGGTTCTTGTACGTTGGGTTGCCAGGGTCGAGGTTCACGGCCTTCTTCAGGTACAGCACCTTCAGTTTCGCCTTGTTCGCCTTCTGGGCCAGTGCCGCCATCTTCGACGCTTCCAGTTGATCGCCGGAACCACCGCCGTCTGCGGGGGCGGCGACCGGTCGGGCTGGCGGCGT